>NZ_JBXHAQ010000009.1:0-266516 GCF_056895215.1 Dyadobacter sp. HNCC25DJ184
TGTTAGACTCTTGCCAAGTCAGTCCTGCAATTATCTCACCTACTCCCCACTATAACAATAGCTATAAATGCGGTAGAGTGTTTCAATAGCACTCAAGATACCCGTGTTTCCTATGCTACATTCTCAATAGCCTGTCCATTTTTATTTTGGTAGGCTTCTCTTTTAAAGGCTTCTATATTTTTCGTGATTGCTTGACTTAGTACCTCGTATGTCGAAAGAGGAAAGAAGTAAACGAGTGCTGCGATATTTTTTCAACTTTCTGACCTCTCGCGGATTAAGTTAGTTGTGGACAGTATTCCAAGCGACCTTCCTTAATGGTTTTAAAGAATTTATGTAGCCTTACTGATGTGAAATTGCCGGAATTAGCACGCCTTTTAATATTTTGCAAGATTTTGACCGTTAACGTTACCGCTATTTATCTTATTTGTTTAATACGGCATTTTAGTTGTTTAAAATTCTTTTTAAATTGCTTTCAACATAGATATTCTGGGTATACTTTTAGCGGTCGTGTCTGAGTAAATTCTAACAGTGAGACGGTATGAAAAAAAGAGATTTTTTACGAATTACGGGTATAGGAAGCTTTGGTGTACTTGGTTCAGGTTTTGGGGAATTTCGACCGAAGATAGATTCGGTCTCTCGACCTGCCGAGTTCAACATGTCAGGATATGCGGCTCCTAAGATCGATACTGTTCGGATTGGATATATAGGGTTAGGTAACAGGGGAGGTGGAGCGGTGCAAAGAATCATTCACATAGACAATGTCGAGGTGAAGGCGTTGTGCGATATTAGGCCGGATCAGGCTACAAAAGCCGCCAAGACTTTCGAAGCAACTACGCATAAGCCACAACTTTATTCAGGGTCGAAAGATGAGTGGAAGAAAGTTTGTGAACGTGATGACATAGATCTGATTTATATATGCACGCCTTGGAGTCTCCATACGCCAATGGCTCTTTACGCGATGGAGCACGGCAAGCACGTGGCTGTGGAAATTCCTGCAGCAATTACTGTAGAGGAATGCTGGAAGTTGGTGGATACGTCCGAAAAGACCAAGAAGCATTGCATGATGCTGGAGAACTGTTGCTACGATTTTTTTGAATTGCTGACGCTGAACATGGCGCGTCAGGGCTATTTCGGGGAGATTGTACACGCGGAAGGAGCATATATCCATGATATTTTTGATTCACTTTTTGATACTACCAAAAGATATGACCTGTGGCGTCTGAGAGAGAATGAGCGCAACGGGAATTTATACCCTACACATGGACTTGGTCCTGTGGCTCAGATATTAGATATCAATAGAGGAGACAAAATGAACTATCTGGTCAGCATGGCAAGTGACGATTTCATGTTGGAGAAAGAAGCAAAAAAGCTAGCGGCCAGCAATTCGGATTTCAAAGAGTTCGCGGATAAGAAGTTCCGGGGAAATATGAATACCACGACCATCCGAACAGCAAAAGGTAAAACGATTATGCTTCAGCATGATGTTTCATCTCCACGAGTATACTCGCGTCTTCATACAATTAGCGGAACAAAGGGATCTGCACAGAAATATCCTTTGCCTGAAAACGCCCTGACCGGGAGAATTGCACAGGGACACGAGTGGGTAAGTGAAAGCGAGTTTAAGATTTTGGAAGAAAAATATCGGCCCGAAATCGTCAAGAAAGTAGGCGAGCTGGCAAAAAAAGTGGGAGGACATGGTGGAATGGATTTTCTGATGGACTGGCGATTGATCGATTGTCTTCGTAATGGCTTGCCACTGGACCAGGATGTGTATGATGCTGCTTCGTGGAGTGTAATATCGCCTTTGAGTGAGTGGTCGGTGAAGAACCGTTCGAATTCGATTGATATCCCTGACTTCACACGAGGGGCCTGGAAATCCAACAAGCCGGTTGATATATCGATGAAAGACGGCGGTAATACAGGCGTAAAATCCTGAAAAGGAATCAAATTAATTGAGAAACCACAGCGTGAATAATGAAAATTAATATTTCACCAGACAAGGAACGGCTTGGAAAGGCAGCCGGAAGATACGCAGGGCAGCTGATCAGAGAGGCTATTTCAGAAAATGGGAAAGCCAACGTGATATTGGCAACCGGCACAAGCCAATTTGAGACCTTGACTCAATTGATTTCTGAGGATGGAATTGATTGGGGCAGGGTGACAATGTTTCATTTGGATGAATATATAGGGTTGTCGATTACCCATCCGGCCAGTTTCAGGAAATATCTTACGGAGCGGTTTCTCGAAAAAGTTGCGCCTCTGAGTGAGGTATACCTTATCAACGGGGAAGAGGATATTGATCAGGAATTAAGTAGATTGAATGAAAAAATCAGCGCCAATCCTATCGATGTTGCATTGGTTGGAATAGGGGAGAACGGGCATTTGGCGTTCAATGACCCGCCTGCCGATTTTGAAACAGATGATCCGTATATTGTCGTAAACCTGGATGAGGCCTGTCGTTTGCAACAGTTGGGAGAAGGCTGGTTTTCTTCACTTGAGGAAGTTCCCAAACAAGCTATTAGTATGTCGATAAAGCAGATTATGAAGTCCAAACATATCGTTTGTTCTGTGCCTGATGGACGAAAGGCTCAAGCGGTAAGAAACAGTTTGACGCAGGAAGTTAATAATCAATATCCGGCGAGTATTTTACAAGCACATCCATTTTGTAGTTTTTTTCTGGATGAAAATTCTGCCTCTTTGATTCCTGATAAGGTTTTGACCGATATTTAGGTTTGACGAATACCTGAACATTTTGAATTGAAGTGCGTATATAGGCTTAGGTAAAAATGAAGTCCTGAATAAAGATTGATAAAAATCGAAACCCATGACCGAAGTATCGCCAGTTATAGAGCAACTAGAAAAACGCCAGTCCACGCGTTTGGCATCGATTGATGCTTTGAGAGGTTTTGATATGTTGATGATCGCGGGTGGCGGGCAGTTTATATATTTGTTAAAAGGCAAGACGGGATCAGCCTTTGTAGATACGATTGCCATGCAATTGGAACACCCTGAGTGGCACGGATTCACTTTTTACGATTTCATATTTCCTTTGTTTTTGTTTCTGGCCGGGACGTCTCTTGCTTTTAGTTTATCATCTGGTATTGCAAAGGGTATTGACCGAAGTATTCTTATCAAAAAAGTATTCTGGCGAATGCTGGTTCTTATTGCTTTGGGAATATTGGATAAAAACGCGCCCATTGACTTATTCGACCCCGCGCATATCCGTTACGGGAGTGTCTTAGGGCGAATTGGGCTAGCGACTTTTGTATGTACTTTGCTATTTCTCCGCTTCGATTTCAAACAAAGATTATACATTAGTTTGGCGGTGCTGGTCTTGTATTATATCGCTGTTGCATTTATACCTGCTCCCGGCTTTGGAAGAAGTGATTTTTCGTTTGAAGGGAATCTGGTTGGATGGATCGATAGAACATTTATGCCCGGAAGACTGAAACAAGGGACTTATGATGAGCTTGCACTTCTAACCCAATTCCCTGCCATATGCCTGACACTTTTTGGAACATTGGCTGGTCAAATATTATTGAAACAAAAAGCATCCAATCAAAAGGTACTGACATTGTTATCTTTCGGTGCTGCAGGATTAGTGCTGGCAGTTTTATGGGGACAGGTATTTCCAATCAATAAGCACTTGTGGTCGAGTTCTTTTATTATGCTGACGGGTGGCATGGCTTTTCTGTTCCTAGCGGTATTTTACTGGATCATTGATGTCAAGGGACACGTGCGATGGTCGTTTTTCTTTCGGGTGATCGGTATGAATTCGCTTGCCATATACCTTGCTTTCCGGTTTGTCGATTTTGGCGAATCGTCTCGACTGTTGTTTGAAGGTATTTATAAATATAGCCCTCCCGCGTTCCATGATGTATTCAATGCACTGGGAGCCACTGTTCTTGTCTGGTTATTTCTGTACTTTCTTTATCGCAATAAGATTTTTATCAAAGTGTAACAATGGGTCAGGAATCGGAGCAGTATTTTCAAGGGAGACGAGATTTTCTCAAAACCGCGGTGCCTATTGCTGGCATTCCTTTTCTTGGATTCCCATCACAATATTCTGAGGAACCATTACCTTTTTCCTTTTCAAATATGTCACAAAAAAGCATTATCGGAACATATGGCCAGTGGGCCACTGGTTTGGTGGAGGATATTCCGGCGTTATCATTTAGACATTCCCGTTGGACTGATATAGGGGCTTGGCGAAAGGAAGCAGTAAACAAAACCAAAGAATTGATATCAAGTCCGGAGCGAAAGGGAGTACCGGTAGTGACTGTTGAAAAAAGGTATACTTATGATGGGCTTGATATAGAGGAAATTTCGTGGCAACTTCCATATGGCCGCCGTACAAAGGCGGTTATTTTAAAACCTAAGGGTGTTACCAAACCATTGCCAGCAATATTGGGTTTGCACGATCACGCCGGGAAGAAATATTTTGGGTATCGTAAAATTGTAAAGACTTCCGATGATCAGCATCCATTGCTCCTGGATCACCAGAAGACGGATTATGGGGGAAAGGCATGGGCAAATGAGATTGCGAAAAGGGGATATGTGGTATTGGTTCACGACGCATTCGCTTTTGGGAGCCGTCGCGTATATTATGAAGATGTATCCGGCCTGGACTGGGGAGAGTTGAATGTCAAAGATAAAACCGACGCCGATCCTGAAAACATCGAGCATATTGAAAAATATAACGCGTGGTCCGGCGCGCATGAGCATGTCATGTCCAAGTCGCTTTTTTGTGCCGGGACTACCTGGCCCGGCGTTTTTCTGTCGGAGGATCAAACTGCGCTGGATATACTAGCGGCACGAAAAGATGTAGATCCTGAAAGAATCGGTTGTGGTGGATTATCTGGCGGCGGTTTGAGAACGGTATATCTCGGAGGTCTGGATCCAAGAATTAAATGTGCCGTTTCTGTGGGTTTTATGACAACATGGGCAGATTTGATTTTGAATAAATCTTACACGCATACCTGGATGACATATACCCCACTTCTGCCAAAGTATATCAATTTCCCGGAAATACTAGGCCTGAGAGCGCCGTTGCCGACCTTAGTGCAGAACAATAACCAGGATGAGTTATATACACTTCCGGAAATGAAAAAAGCGGATCAGATTTTAGGAGAAGTGTATAAAAAGGCTGGAGCTTCGGAGAAATATCAGGCCAGATTCTACGACGGTGAACATAAATTTGATGCTCAGATGCAAGCTGATGCTTTCGCGTGGTTTGATAAATGGTTGTAGACTTCAATTACAGACTTGCCAGGTATTCAGACCTTGTAAGTCTAAATGAGCTCTTTCTCCAAGTACCGCGCATACCGTTTCGCTGCAACTGTTAATTTTTCAAGCACACCTTTCCCAAGTTTGTCAAATGGGAGCAATTCGATATGCACTTTGTCCTTCTTTAAGGTACGACGCCAAATGCCTTTTACTTCTCCATTGACCACAATGGTTGGCATAAACATTCCGTTATTTCCAGGAACGATCTTGGCGATGTGAGATTGCGGAACCATTAAAGTGCGATTGGTGTATCCCAGCATATACTCATCAAATCCTGGAAGCAAGTGTACTGATTTCGTGGATAGTGAATCAGGCAGTTCGGGTGTCATCCAATAGGTAATGCCATCTGTTTCAAAGGATGTCAGTTTTGATTCAATGGATTGGAGACCTTTTTTTGCGTCTGAAATTTTCAATCCGGTCCACCATACAAAGTCATTAAGTGTCGCCGGGCCATGGCCCGAAAAATAGCGATATGCAATTTCGGCGAGTGCTTCGTCGGCTTCTATTACTTTTGAGGAGGGGAGCCAATCGTCGAGCAATACATATGTTGGCTGTTTTTCATTATGAATCCCATGGCATATGATCTGTTTTTGAGCAAGATAGTTCAGGATGTGAATGCCTCGCTGACCAGCCGGGTTAATTCCATTTTTCTCAAAAATCGTGTAGGCTTCGCCTCGAGTCAACTGCTTGCCGCCTTCCATTTCAGATATCAGTAAATCCTGAGTTTTGGCAAAAATAACATCATCCAGTTCCAGTTGTCTGTTCCGTCCAGCCATACCTGAAATGATACGCGGTGTTAGCAATTTCAGCATCCATCGGGCATCTTCGGCGGCAATAAAGTGAAGAGTGCCTCGCATAGGCCAGGTTCGGATGATCGATCTATCAGCAATAGCTTTGTCTATATCCGTTTCTGTTGAGCCGTATAACCTAAGTCCAATTGACCATTTGGCACCTGCATAGTCCTGCGCCTGAATTGCTCCTAATTTTGAGACTATCTCGGAAGTTGAAAGAGGCGACTCTCCTGTGATATGCAGGTTGTGGAGTCTTATGGCAATAAGCTCTCGGTAAGTCATATCATCTTGTTTTAAATTAGAAGATCAACTTTTTGCCAGATAAATTTCTGCCCATTTTAGATCTTCCGGTGTCGTAATTTTGATATTCTCATATGAACCCTCAATGAGGTGGATGGGATATCCGACCATTTCCAACACACTTGCGCAATCTGTAAAAAGTGGTTGATATTCAACTGCGAAGGCATTACGCATCCATTCCAATTTAAAGGTTTGCGGAGTTTGGATAATACGGAACAAAGACCGGTCTTCGGCTTGGTTCCGGTCATTTTCACGGATCGAACGTATGGAGTCTTTCAACGGGACACTTACAACGGCTGTCCCGTTAATTGCAGCACTTTTAAAACTATTTGCAATAATCTCGGCGTTGATAACTGGCCTTACGGCATCATGCACCGCTACTAACCCAGTCTCAGTAGTGATGCTGTTCAACCCATTTTTGACGGAATTGAATCTGGTGGCTCCCCCGGCGACTAAGTTACAGGGGATACTGAATTTAAATTTTTTACATAGTGCTTTCCAAAAAGCAAACTGATCTGCCGGTAAAACAATAATCAATTCGAGGTCCTCCGAATAACTTCTGAAAGCCTTGATCGTATGAAAAATAATGGGCAGGCCGTTTACCTCCAGAAATTGTTTTGGGATATCGCTTTTCATGCGACTACCGCTCCCACCGGCGACTAGTATTGCAAACTCTTGACTCATTTGGAGCTGTTAGCTACTAGCCGTTAGCTACTAGCTTTTGGTTTTTAGGTTTGTAATTCAATGATTTAGCCCAACTTGATTAGGCTGATAGGCCAAAAGATACTGTTTAATATATTTGTGTCTTCGAGTCGTTGTGACAAACAAAAGAGTATCCAGCTATCAAACGAAAAAAGTCATTTACATCCATGGCGAACCACTCTGTAAATGACAATTTATGACTTTTTAGGCTATATTATATAATCAGCATTGCGTCGCCATATGTAAAGAATTTGTACTTTTCTTTGATGGCTAATTCGTAGGCTTTCATCACAAGGTCATATCCTCCAAACGCACAGGCCGACATCAACAATATTGATTCAGGGAGCTGAAAGTTTGAAATCATAGCGTTCGCGATTTTGAAATCGTATGGAGGGAAAACAAATTTGTCTGTCCATCCCTCTACTGCTTTCAGGTGACCGCTTGCCGAAACAGATGATTCGATTGCTTTCAAAGATGTAGTGCCGACAGCGCAAACACGTTTTTTCTTATCGATCGCTTTGTTAACGATCTCTGCACTTTCCTGAGTGATTTTGTAGTTCTCAGAATCGGTTTTATGCTTTGTTAAATCTTCTACGTCAACATTACGGAAGGTTCCCAGGCCGACGTGTAGTGTGATGGGTGCGAAATCCACACCTTTAATTTCAAGACGTTTCATCATTGCTTTGGTGAAGTGCAAGCCAGCTGTTGGCGCAGCAACGGCTCCGATATGCTCAGCAAATATGGTCTGGAAACGCTCACGGTCAGCACTTTCTACTTTGCGACGTGAAATGATTTCCGGAGGAAGTGGTGTTTCTCCCAATTCGTCAACTAGTTTCATGAAAGCGTCATTATCGCCGTCATAAAGGAAACGGATTGTTCTTCCGCGTGAAGTAGTATTGTCAATTACTTCCGCAACCAGGTCGCTATCGCCGAAATACAATTTATTGCCTACTCTTATTTTACGTGCAGGATCTACCAAAACGTCCCAAAGACGCATTTCGCGGTTCAATTCTCTTAGAAGGAAAACCTCAATTTTTGCTCCTGTTTTCTCTTTTTGACCGAAAAGACGTGCCGGGAATACTTTTGTATCATTGATCGCCATTACATCACCATCGTCAAAATAGTTGATGAGGTTGGCGAAAGTTTTATGCTCAATTTCTCCGGTTTTGCGGTGAACGACCATCAGGCGCGACTCGCCGCGATCAGAGGGATGAAGTGCAATAAGACTTTGGGGGAGATCAAATTTAAATTCAGATAGCTTCATAGCCGGATTATCAGTATTTATCGAGAGTCAGTCAGAAAAAAGAGGAATATTGCAGCGACTTGTTTCCTTTTGAGGATGTGAAAATTGTCTTGATCAATGTGGTCGCCGTCTTTATCAAAAGGAGATTTGCAGTTTGTGTTACTGACATAAATCGCACTGAATTATGAATTAACTAACTTATAACTCAGCCATTATAAAAATTAAGTGCGCAAAAGTAGTGAATTTTTCAGGCAAAAGCAAGTCTTTTTTTACGCCTAGGCGCCAAGCCTGTTTCTTTTCCAATTGGATATTGCCTCCCTTTGAGCCGGTTGACTCCGCAAAGGTGCGTTTTTGTCTTTTTCTGCGAGAAATGCGGTGAAGACAGCGGCCAATGAATTTAGGTTGTCGGCAGCTTCCGGATTTAGAAAAGACGGCTCGAAATGTTCTTTTACGAAATTAGTACTGAAAGTTCCGTCCTGAAAATCTGAGTGTTGCATTACAAAACGGCAGAATGGTAAAGTGGTCTTCACGCCACTGATCTGGTATTCATCAATCGCTCTTATCATCTTGCTGATTGCCTCTTCCCGGTTTTCGCCATAGCTGATTAATTTGGCAATCATCGGGTCATAATATATGGGAATATTCATTCCCTGCTCGAAACCGTCATCCACTCGAACCCCGTTACCTTTTGGTATAGAATACGTTGCCAGCGTGCCAACATCAGGCAGAAAATCATTGGCAGGATCTTCTGCATATACTCTGGATTCTATTGCATGACCTCTGAAAGTAATATCCTCCTGCTTGTACGAAAGTGCTTTCCCCTCTGCAATCCATATCATTTGTTTGACCAAATCAATACCTGTAATGAGCTCCGTGACAGGATGTTCCACCTGAAGCCGGGTATTCATTTCCAGAAAATAGAAGTTTTTTTCCTGATCTACAATGAATTCCACTGTGCCAGCACCGTAATATCCGCATGATTTTGCCACCGCGACCGCGCATCGTCCCATTTCAGCTCTCACACTTTCGCTTATAGATACAGAGGGAGCTTCCTCTATCACTTTCTGATGTCTCCTTTGAATGGAACACTCACGCTCGAAAAGGTGAATGATATTGCCGTGTTGGTCACCCAAAATCTGGATTTCTATATGTTTGGGCGAGACAATGTATTTTTCAATAAAAACAGAACCGTCGCCAAACGAAGAAAGTGCCTCACTAATAGCACGATCCATTTGCTGGTCAAAGTCATTTGAATCATTTACAATACGCATACCTTTACCGCCGCCTCCTGCACTGGCTTTGATCAGAACCGGATATCCAATCTGTTCGGCGATTAGCCTGGCTTCGTCGCGATCGTCAATGGCTTCGGCGGTACCAGGAACGAGTGGTATATGATATTGCGCTGCTGCCTGTTTCGCTGACAGCTTGCTCCCCATAATTTCAATGGAAGAAGAGGAGGGACCAACAAAAATCAACCCCGTTTCTTCGACTTGTTTTGCAAACCCGGCATTCTCGGACAAAAATCCGTAACCGGGATGGATCGCGTCTGCGCCGGTAATCATGGCCGCGGAAAGAATTTTCGGAATATTTAAATAGGATTCTGATGCTGGTGCAGGGCCAATGCAAATTGCTTCCCTGGCATATTTAACATGAGGTGAAAGTCGGTCGGCTTCGCTGAAAACGGCTACTGTTTCAATATTCATTTCGTGAGCGGTTCTCATGATTCTCAGGGCAATTTCGCCACGATTAGCAATCAGTAACTTTTTTATTTTCAACATACTACAAATTTACAATGATTCGATTTAACCAAAATAATAGCATTTTTAGTGGTAAGAAATCGTAATTTTTCTAACTTACATTAGGGCTGATTGTTAGGTGCCTATTAAACTTAGGTTATTTTTTTTAATTTTGCACTTATCTAACATTTAAAAGATTGATTACCCACATAAATTAGAAGCGAGTGGATATTTTTGAGAAATTGCACAACAACTCCGGACCAATCGGTACACCGGCCAAAATGCTCAACAGCCATCATTACTTTTCTTTCCCAATGCTTGAAGGCGAATTGGGTCCCAAAATGAGATTTATGGGACGCGAGGTGCTGAACTGGAGTCTGAATAATTATTTAGGCCTGGCAAATCATCCGGAAGTAAGAAAGGTGGATGCTGAAGCTGCTGCAAAGTGGGGATTGGCTTATCCGATGGGTGCAAGGATGATGTCAGGTAATTCAACCCTTCATGAGCAATTTGAAAAGGAATTGGCTGAATTTGTGGGGAAAAAGGATGCTTTTTTGCTCAACTACGGCTATCAGGGTGTCATGTCAGCGATTGAATGTATTTGCGATCACAGAGATGTAATCGTTTACGACGCGGAGTCACATGCCTGTCTGATCGACGGAATT
Organism: Dyadobacter sp. HNCC25DJ184; assembly: GCF_056895215.1. Lineage (NCBI taxonomy): Bacteria > Pseudomonadati > Bacteroidota > Cytophagia > Cytophagales > Spirosomataceae > Dyadobacter > Dyadobacter sp. HNCC25DJ184. The sequence goes on from NZ_JBXHAQ010000009.1 coordinate 10,724, forward strand.
CGTTTGCATAAAGCTAAAATGGGTGCTTATTATAAGTTTAACCATAACGATATGGTTAGCCTTGAAAAGAACCTGAAGAGAGCTACCAAAATGGCTGAGGAAAAAGGTGGTGGGGTATTGGTGATCACTGAAGGAGTTTTCGGAATGTCCGGAAAAGTAGGGAGCCTGAAAGAGATTGTAGAATTAAAAAAGAAATATGAGTTTAGACTCCTGGTAGACGATGCACACGGCTTCGGAACAATGGGTGAAACCGGGGCTGGAGTTGGTGAAATGTTGGGCGTTCAGAAAGAAGTAGATCTTTACTTCTCTACGTTTGCAAAATCCATGGCTGCTATCGGGGCATTTATTGCTTCAGACGATGAGGAGATTGTCATGTACCTGAAATACAATATGCGTTCTCAGACTTATGCGAAAGCGCTTCCAATGCCATATGTTGAAGGTTGCCGTAAGCGTTTGGAGATGATTAAAACAATGCCTGAGTTGCGTACGAAACTTTGGGAAAACGTAAAGGCAATGCAAGACGGTCTTCGTTCTCGCGGATTTAACATCGGAGAAACGGAGTCACCGGTGACTCCTGTTTTCCTTCACAGTGAAGGTGGAGTTCCTGAGGTTACTCGTATGGTGAGAGACCTTCGCGAGAATATGGGTGTTTTCTGTTCAATTGTTGTATACCCTGTTGTTCCGAAGGGACAAATCATGTTGCGCATTATCCCTACGGCCTCCCATACATTGGAAGACGTAGAATATACGCTAAACGCCTTCACAACCCTTGCCGATAAACTTAAAAACAGAGTTTATCAGATCGAAGAAGTTCAGGAAGAAGTATAGCAAAATATGGGCTAAATAAGCATTGGAGGGCATTTTTGGAAACATGCCCTCTTTTTTATTGCTCCGTTAAATAGGTTTTGGTTTTGTATAACCTTCTGATGTACAGATGATTAAGGTTGTGACCGAACCGTTATTGTATTTTAGGGTTGTTTTTTTTTGTTTTTTGGGTTGCGGAAATGTTTTTAATTACTAAATTTCGGTCAAAAGATGCGTTTCTAGCTTGTTAGAGGCACTATTTAAACTAAAAAACAAATACACAAATGGCAAGATTTGATGAAGTAAAAGAATTGATTCTTTCATTGGAAGGAGACTTCGATAAGTTTTATAACAAGGCAAACCAAGCCGCTGGAACTCGTGTTCGTAAAGGAATGCAGGATCTTAAAACTTTAGCTCAGGAAATTCGTTCAGAGGTTCAGGACAAAAAGAACGCTGGAGAATAGTTGTTAAAAACACACTGAGAAATTAGAGCCCGGCCTTGAAGGTCGGGCTTATTTTTTTAAAATTTTTCTTTGTTAATCATCGTAGCCACACCTTTCACGGTAACTTTTTTAGTAGTGCCATCAATTATATCACCTCCAATTTCGGCAAGATGCTTTTCCGGGTTGATGCTTAGTATCGTGAATATTACTTTGTAATCTGTATCCACAAACATCGGGCGTAAAAACTCTAAAGTCTGTTTTACGTATACCGAACCGAAACCAGGAAACTGTGTACCTAATATTTTTGTAAAAACGGTTGCACTCAGCATTCCGTGGATAATCGGACGCTTAAAGGGAGTTGTGGCTGCATACTCGGCATCCAAATGCAGAGGGTTATTATCACCCGTCAATTCTGCGAATTTTTCTACCTGTTCCTGTGTAAATGAAAAGGCATACTCAAATGAGGCGCCTACTACCGGCTCAATATCCATAGTTTATAAAATTAGTCAGTTATGCTGCAAAATTGATGAATTAGTTTTTCACTGCCAACTGCCTGATATTAAAAAAAGAAGCCGCTTGGCGCGGCTTCCTTACATTAGATTTATATTTAGATTATTCCTCTGTTTCGTTCGTGAGTACAAGAAGTTCTTCCTCTTCTTCGACAACAACACCGTCAACAATTTTTGGAGCCCTTGCCTTATTCTTCTTATCCTTAAATTTTTTAACCTGCATTTTTAAAGTATCCACTGCCAGGTCCGTCGCCTCTTCGAAGGTAGTACCTTGTTCTCTCACAAACATTGTTCCTCCCGGCACATAAAGCTTCACTTCCAGTAATTTGGTATGAAGCTTCGCATTTTCATTTTTATCTAACCTCAAAAACACTTCACCACTTGTTATTCGGTCATAGAATGTGTCTAGTTTATCGAGTTTTTGCTGAATAAATTCCAACAATCTTGGATCCGCATCAAAGTGAATTGCTTGCATCTGCAGTCTCATAAGCACTATGGTTTAAGGTAAAACAATACTTACAATTCCTGCCTGACTGCCCCGCAAATGATTCAACAAACACATTCAAATTCGGTTATCCTTTTCTTCAATTGTCTGATGCCTCCGGGGTTTAAGGCAGAAATGTAGAGTGAATAAAACGAAATATTACCGGAATGTCAAGTTAAAATTAAGGTTTTATGAATGTCGCCTTAGTTTTCAGATTCTGTCGGTATTATTCTACACCTCCTGAAGAAGTGTCCGGAAAGAGACATAGTGGCCGTTGAAAATTTCATGATGCGTATCGATGATAAGTGGTTGATGATCTGACTGATACGATAGAAAATCGGCCATGTTTTTGAAGCTGAATTGGTTGGTATACGTAATGCCGTCCGTTTCGATTTCGGTGAGTAAACGTAAGAGCTTAACGTCTGTCGCTAAGCCTGTTGCCAAAATTGCCGGGATATGCTTGGATTTCATATAAGCCAGCCATTCGTTTTCGATTTCGGGGCTTACATTATAGGTTGTATTAAATGTAATCATGATGCTTATGTTATTTCGATGCAAAGATCGGGCAATTATGGTTGTCGGCCTAATAATTGTGAGAAGGCAGATAACAGGCAATTAATTATTTGGGAGAAGAACGACGGAGGATTACCTTTGTAACCATACAGTTGTCACCATAACCAGACTCTAAATGAATATTCTTCTCCATGCCCACTCAGGCTTACGTTATGTCGTCCTGGCATTATTGATTGCTTCCATATTTACAGCATATTCCAAATGGCAGTCCAATGCTCAGGGAGATAGCAAGTTATACCTGTTTGCGCTTATTGCTACACATACCCAACTCCTGATCGGCCTGATACTTTATGTATTGAGTCCAAAAGTTAATTTCAGTTTATTGAGTGAAAAGGTATTCAGATACTTCTCTATTGAACACGTCTTTATGATGGTGATCGCGATCGTATTGATCACAATCGGAAGAATAAAATCAAAGAAACTTTCTGGTGCAGCGAAGCACCGGACGATTCTTTACTTTTATGTGCTGGGCTTGATCATCATGCTGGTTGCTATTCCATGGCCGTTCAGAAACCTTGGATCTGGCTGGTTCTGATACAGTTATCCCTCTTTTGAATTCTTTCAGATTTGTATCTTGAATTCAAAAGAGGGATAATTTCAACCAAAAAGATCGCTCGACAAATATCTGTCACCACGATCGCAGATGATCGTTACAATAATGCCTTTTTCTATTTCCTGAGCCAGTTTAACTGCTCCCCAAACGCCCCCCCCGCTACTCATTCCCGCGAAAATAGCCTCTTCTCTGGCAAGCCTTCTGGTCATATTCGTAGCATCTTCCTGACTCACTTCTATAACCCGGTCTACTTTTGATCTGTCAAAGATCTTTGGTAAGTATTCTTCCGGCCATTTTCTGATACCGGGTATACTCGAGCCATCAGTAGGCTGACAGCCTACAATCTGAATGTCGCTATTCTGTTCTTTCAAATAAGTCGAAACGCCCATAATTGTTCCGGTTGTGCCCATAGACGAAACGAAGTGTGTGATTTTTCCGTCGGTATCGCGCAGGATTTCCGGGCCAGTGGTATTGTAGTGAGCTTTCCAGTTGTCAGGATTTGCAAACTGATTGAGCATGACATATGCACCCGTCGAGGCCTGTTCTTCTGCATAGTCCCTCGCGCTTTCCATTGTTTCGGTTAATATCACTTTTGCTCCGAAAGCCTCCATGGTTAACACCCTCTCACGGGTCGAATTTTGAGGCATAATCAGCTCAATATCAATTGAAAATAGCCTGGCCATCATTGCCAGCGCGATCCCCGTATTACCACTTGTGGCCTCAATCAGCTTGGTTCCGGCAGCGATTTCTCCTCGATCTACTGCGCCTTTTATCATGCTATATGCTGCCCGATCCTTTACGCTTCCACCTGGGTTATTCCCTTCTAGTTTACCGTAAATCTTAACATTGGGATTCGGATTAATTCTGTTTAACTCAACGAGAGGGGTATTGCCCACTAAATCAAAAAGTGATGACATGCGTATTGGAAAGTATCTGGGTGTTAGGACTCTGCTATGTGGATTGAATGCTGATGTTGGTGTCTTCGGGTATTTGTGACAATTTTGCCTAGGGCTACACTACATGTATTTCGGCGTTTGGAAGAAAGTCAGCGTATATATCAGATAATCATCAATCGAGCTTTCGTGTGTGCCGTTTGGTATGGTAATGAGTTCAACGTCAGGTGCACCTAATTTTTTCATTGCGGCATATGCGTTCACCGAATTCAGATAGAAAACCACCGGATCTTCGTCGCCGTGTACAAGCCTGGTTGGGGTAGTCGGTTTCCAGTTATACACATTATTGTCTGCCACAGCATCGATGAAACCTTTATTCGTTCCGTTATTAACTTCCGAAATGAACGTGTCGGTTAATGTGGTATTGAAACTCACATTGATTTCTGTATCAACTCCGTTTTGCTCAACCTGAGTGGCATATGGTTCTTTGAAGTAATAGCTTTTGGGTTTATTCAATTTGTAAACCCTGTCGTATGTCAATAAAACCCACAAATACAGCTTGTTATATTTGGCTACTCCCTGCGTAGTGTTGTTGATGATATTGTCAGTAAACGCGGTTTTGTCATATGCTCCGGCTCCGCAACTGGACGCCTTGAGGTTAAACTCCGCAGATGCCTCTTCTTCAATTTTTTTCTGAAGAGACATCGTTGCATACCCCCCCTCTGAGTATCCTCCAAGATATAGTTTCTGATTCCATTTTACATCATTCTGGCCTTTGATAAACTCCTTCGCAGCTCTAAGCATATCGAGACTTGCTGATGCAAGACTGGCCCGATGCTCATAGGGATGCGGGTAATCTTTCGACGCGCCATATCCTATGTAGTCGGGATAGACAACGATATAGCCGAGCGACGCACTCAAAGCTCCGAAAGTCGCAGCTTCCTGTCCCTCCTGAAAGTTGGACGGTGCGGATTCTTCAGTATAAATAGTCCCGTGTTGAATACTCAGCATAGATGCTTCCTGGTCAGTATCCGGAATGATTAATGCACCCGATGCCGTGATATCAGTGCCGTCTGTATTCTTGGTATGATAAGAGAGTTTGTAAACGGTAACGCCATTTTTGACATATCCCGTCAAAAGCGGACTGATGGCTGCTACCTGGGCTGAAATAGATTCTTTGGTAACGTCAGCAATCTTCGTGCTCTCGATCAGATACTGATTTTCCTCCGGAGTTACTGGATCGTTATTGTTATCACAAGCTGTCAGCAGCAGGAAGCACCATATAAACAGCAGCGAAAATTTGTACTGTAACGTTTTGTAGTCGAGATTCTTCATATTACAAAAAAAGTCAGTGTTTAGCCATGATATAACGAACACTGACTTGAATTAATAAATTCAAGAAGATATTGTTTTGATTAAATTTTGGACATATACCACGATATCATCCTGGAAGCAGCGTCAGGCCTTTCAACCATACCCATATGCCCGGCCTCGGCCAGTATAAAAGGATACATCTGATCAGGATATTCAACGAGTTCAATTGTGTTTTCAAAACTCAATACCTTATCCTGCATTCCGAGAATGAGGAGAACCGGAAATTTGAACGATTTTAGAACAGCCGTCCGGTCGGGACGATTGCGCATTGCAGTAACACCTGCTATCAGCGCTTCTGCCGGTAGCTTGCCAAAACGAGTCACGTGGCCTTTGATTTTCTCAGGAAACACCTCCTTAAACCGATCGCCGAAAAGATTTGGGCCGGTGTTTTTTATAAAAGTTTCCGCTCCATAGTTCCGGAGCATTTCGATCGTTTGGTTGCGCTGGTGTTTCTTGGTTTCATCATCTGCGAATGCGGTTGAATGAAATAGGCCGAATCCTTCCAGCATTTCAGGATACTTTTCCGCGAAAGCCAAGCCAATATATCCACCCATTGAGTGACCAATCAGCGTGCACTTTGTAATGGTTGCGTTGGTCAGGAAGCGGTGAAGCTCCTCTGCATATTGTTCCACAGTTTGACAAAACGTGAACAAGGAAATATTGGGTCTGACAATGGTGAAATATTCATTGAGATTAGCGTCCACATGATCCCAAATCGTATCGTCCATTCCATGACCATGAAGTAATACCAATGTTTTGCGGCGGAGATTCATATCGTTTTCTTATTTGGGTTGAGTAATAAATTAAGAAATGATGGCTGCCTGAATTGAGCCGTGGGATGATGAAACTAGTTGAATATCAATTATTATACAAGCTAAATGCGAATAAGAAGCTAATAATTCTTCAAATTCCTCGCCTTGGGATATTCAAATTAGTTGACTTTTAGAGCAGAAAATGGTGTCGTACGTGTAGCTACAAAAGACAAAAGCCAGAGATAACTACCCTGGCTTTGTCACTCATAATGAGTTAATTAATTATTAAATTCCTTATTTAGCAAGCGCTTCGTCTCTGAGTGCGCGGCGGAGAATTTTACCAACATTCGTTTTGGGCAATTCGTCACGAAATTCAATAACCTTCGGACACTTATAGCCGGTTAAATTTTCTCTGCAATATTTTTTAATTGTTTCTTCTGTCAAACCCTGATCACGTTTCACTACAAATATTTTTACGATTTCTCCGGATTTTTCACTCGGAACGCCCACGCACGCAACTTCCAGGACACCCGGACAACGGGAAACAACGTCTTCAATTTCGTTGGGATATACATTGAAACCCGAAACCAGGATCATATCCTTCTTCCGATCTACGATTTTGAAAAAGCCATCTTCATCTTCGATGCCGATATCGCCAGTTCTGAACCAACGTCCGTCTTTGTCTTCGAAAATAACCTTTTCAGTTTCGTCGGGTCGGTTTAAGTAGCCGAGCATAATTTGTGGCCCGGTTGCACATATCTCACCCCGTTCCCCTAACTCGGCCCAGGTATCGTCATCACGTAATATGCGCATTTCAGTACTTGGGAATGGAATACCGATCGTTCCAGGTCTGTGACGTCCGTTCAACGGATTAACGGATAATACGGGTGATGTTTCGGAAAGACCATATCCTTCAACCAATGTGCAGCCAGTAATTTTCTCCCATTTTTCCGCGACAACCTGCTGGAGTGCCATACCCCCGGCGATGGACACTTGCAGCCCACTAAAATCGACCGATTTAAAATCTTCGTTATTATTTAGTGCATTGAAAAGGGTATTGAGGCCAGGGAATATATTGATCCTGAATTGTTTGAGGTCTTTTATAAACGCCTTCATATCCCGCGGGTTAGTGATGAGCACGTTAAGTGCTCCCCATTTGATCCCACATAATCCATTCACCGTCATTGCGAAAATGTGGTAGAGTGGAAGAGGGGCCGCCATCACAAGTTGCTCGCTGCTTCCTGATTCCCGGAGTTTGGACATGAGCCATTCGTTTACACCTTCCGCATTTGCGATTAAATTGCGATGGGTTAGCATAGCCCCTTTTGCTACTCCCGTCGTTCCACCGGTATATTGAATGAAAGCAACATCAGACCCCTTGATTTCCGGTCGTTTATAACCCATCGCTGCTCCGATTGACAGCGCTTTATTAATTGACACAGCACTGGGCAAATCATATGCGGGAACCATTTTTTTGACATACCTGACCACAGCGTTCACAAGGATTTTTTTCGGAAAACCGAGCAAATCACCTATCTCAGTGACGATCACGTGCTGAATCTGGGTCTCTCCAATAATTTTCTGAAGGTTGGCAGCAAAATTTGCAAGAATTACTATCGCTTTAGCCCCTGAATCGGCAAACTGGTGGCGCATCTCCCTACTGGTATACAGCGGGTTGGTGTTGACAACGACCAGTCCTGCGCGAATCGCAGCAACCATTGCAACCGGATATTGCAAAACATTGGGCATTTGGATTGCAATTTTATCTCCCTTTTTCAGTCCCAAACTTTGAAAATATGCGGCCAGGTGTCGGGAATACACTTCCAGCTCAGCATACGTCATGTTTACGCCCATATTGTAAAAGGCGGTTAGGTTTGCATACTTTTGAAAGCTTTCTTCAAAAAGGTCTGCAATAGAACTATATAGGTCCGGGTTAATTTCTGCGGGAACGCCTTCCGGATAAAATTTGAGCCAGGGATATTTGTTTGTTGACATTTCAAACAGGGTTATGCCGGAACCAGAACATCTCGGTTCGGATGCTTAAAGTACTAAATTAGGGCAAAAAAAAGTAAATTAAGTCCTATATAAATTTTATCGGCAATTGAGTAGATAATTGGACTTTTGGTCAGGTCTCGTCAGGAAATGGTCATTGGATTGTAAAGGGTGAATGCACCTAGATGAAAACGGTATGGGATGTTTTATAAGAGATTGCATATCAATTATATAACTCCAGGTACCTTGCCTTGGAAAGCTCCCACAGCCAAAGCGGCCCTTCTTCCTGGTCTATGATATCCTCCGTTTGCTGGAATCCAATTTTTTGAAGAATATGTACAGAAGCATTTTCTTCCGAGATAGTATGGGCAATCACTTTGTGTACGCCACTTTGACTAAATGCGTGTGTAACCAAACCCCGGGCTGTTTCTTCGCCAAGCCCTCGGAGGCGGTGGGAAGGCATGATTTCATAACCGATTTCGACAGTGCCTGTACTATCAGGTTCGCCTTTGTATCCGCATGAGCCGATGAGTTGGTTGTCTATCGTACAGATTGTAAGATAAACCCACCACTCCCGCAGGGGAGGGTGGGCTTTCCAGCGATGATATGAAGGAGTAAACGTATCTCGGAATTCAGTCCATTTTTTTGGGACATTAGCCCCCAATACTCTGGCTAATATATTATTGCCCATTCTGATAGCGTCAAAAAGCGTATCGTCGCACGGGACAATTCTCAAATTCGGTGTTAGGATCATTTTACTGTAAGTCGGGAAAATGTCCGAATTTAAGCAATTTCGTTAGAAATTATTATCATCCAATCGATCCGTGATCGCCTTTCTTATTGCCTGATGGGGACGCATTCCTGTATTCTTGGTTCTAGTAACAGCCCTATCTGATGAGGAATTGGCCTTCGCCCGCAGCGCCAGGTTAGAAACCGTCAGATGACTGTTACGCCATTCATCGTATTCTTCTTCCGACATTACCGCCCGCGAAACTTGTCCGTGCGCATATCCACTTTCGAACAAGTCCTGACGGCTGTTTGTCATGGCTTCGCGCAATTCAGATTCCAACCTTTCGATCGCCATTCGAAGATTCGTTTCTTCTTCTTTCAATTTCGTAAGAGAAGGAATAAGATTCAGGTCGTTTTCGTGGATATTCTTCTGAGATACGTGCTCATGAATTTTCTCCTGAACAGCAGCTAATTGTGTAGCCAACTTCTTTCTTCTGCGTTTTAATCGCCACAATTTAGGATCCGCCTGCAGCCAGCGATACCAAAATCCCTGGAGTACCGGCAAAGCCATGCCCAGGGAAACAGCACCGGCAATCGCGAAAAGCACTCCACTTAAAACGAATGAAAGCAATGCCCAGGGACTATTCACCAAATCCAGGTTCAGTTGATCTGAATTTTGAAGCGCCTGTTCAATTTTGTTGGTCAATTCCGGACTATTGATTGGTGCACCCGTCAACGGATCAACGGCGTTTAACTGTAAGCTTTTAACCGATTTATTGATCGCCTCTTTTAATTTATCTGTGCGATATGCTTCATAACGGAACCAGCCTAGAACGATTAAAGTGACAATTGCAAAAACAGATAGCGTCAGTTTAAAACCTGCATATCTTGATCTTGCTTTAGGAGTATCCTCATTCCGAAAAGGTTCTTCAATCAAACGGTCATAGGCCGGTTTTAGCAAAACGGAAAGCATCGCCAAACCAATTGCAAAAGCCCATGCTTCGTTGGAGTTTCTGATATTCAAGGCATATGCCACAATTTCGTGGGATATGATAAGGTCACCCGCAATAAAGGATATACCTGCCGCTAGAAAGATTAGCCCGGCTATCAAAGAATAGGAAGGCCCTTTTTCTTCCCTTTTTGTCCGCAGCGTTTCCGAAGTAGTATCTATATCTGCTATCGATTGTTCGATCTGGCTTTCGAGTTGAGTCTGTGAATTTAGTCCTCTTAACTCGTTCTGAAGTTTATCGAAAGCATTTTTATGCAGAAGAGCCGCTTCTTTGTATTCGCTCTGGTTTAAAGCCAACGCCTCTTTTTTCTGTGTCAACTGCTCGGTATACCATTCCTGACTCGTATTGCTTGCCAGGTACGATTTATACGATTGAGGATCAGTTCCTTCAATTCCACTGGTATATCCGGTATTGAATTCCGGTTGTTGATTTTCTGTCTGTTCTTCCATAACTATATATTTCTGAAGATGAGAATGCTATTCTGGTTTTTCGAAGCGCAATGTTAATCGCTATTCTCTGTTGCCGCTGATATATTTTAATTGCTTGCTAGTCAGCTCGTTTTTCATCCTTCTTGCCAGGTAAAACTCACTTTCAAAAAGCTTGATGAGCATATCTCTTTTGGCGAAAATTTTATCCCTGGCGATTTCGGCATCTCTCTGTTCTTTCAAAGCCTGCCATTTTTTGACGCGCAATTCATCTATTTCTTCTTCGAGACGTAATATATCCTCTTCCCAGGTAGTGCAATTCTGCTCCGATTTCTCTTTATCGTTTTTGTTGTCAATCCATATTTTCAGGTCGTTTCGCAACAAGGTAATGTTGCTTAAAAGAAGTTTGCCAGCAAAAAGGAACAGAAAGAAAACAAACACAAACAGCGCCAGCGCTTGCCAGAAAGTTTGATAGGTCAGCGCGTTTATGAAGACAAACAGCGAAGCTGCAAAAGGCAACCCGATCTCCTCCAGAAGCGACCGCCAGGTTACTTTTGAGTCGCCGTCATGAAACATCGAAATTCGGCCAAAGAGGCTGAACATTCCCGCCAGAAAAACACCGATTGATATGGCCCCACTTGCCTTAAACACAGGTTCGAGCGATTCCTTGATCAGATAAAAATTGCCTGTACACATAATGATGCAAAGACCCAATCCGATAAGCGTCCGAGGTAAATGGTGATTGGAATTAAACCTTATTTGCGTTTCTAACGCGAATTTCGAGCTTAAGTCTTCCATCCGCTGGCTTTTTTGACCGATGAAAAGGTTCAACTCCTGAATGCGCTCATTCTGCTGTTCGATATCGGCAATATGCCCGGAAGACAATTGTGAAAAGTACTTATGAATGATTTCCGTTTTCTCCTGAGGATCCGACTCTGACAAACCAAAAAGAACTCCCTCGTCCCGCAAAGTTGCTTCGTCTTCAAGCCAGTAAGGAATGGAAGGACCCGGGTCTGGCGTTGAATTGTTTTCACCCGAATTTGGAATGGTAATGTCAGCCACAGCCGTTGGCTGCAGGTATGTGGTCAACGGATCCGTTGTGTTGTGTTTTTCTACAATTTCGGAAGACTCTTGTTCGTCGTCGTAATAGTCTTCTTCATCTGATCTCGATGAACGAAACCATTGCATTAGTTTTTCAGTGAGTTTGGCCATAATGGTGATGGATTAGCCTGCGATTATCCATCAAAACAGGTAAACTATCCACATTATTGTGATGATCGGTAATTAATTTGGCGTAAATGTCTCTGAACTAGGTATTTGGAAACATCGACTTTAGCGCCAGCCAAAGCTTCTTTTTGATATTGACGTCGGCTTCCACCACCGACAATGGGTCCGCGAGCAGAAACCATATACCTTCTATCTGCTTGGGTGTATACGGAGGGAGCAATAGATCCAGGTTCAGTTTAATTAACGGTACCCCGAATGTGATGAAATAATTGGTTCTTTTTTCAGCCAAAACAACCCGCGCATCTTTACTTTCAAGATGGCTGAAATTAAGCATATCAACTTCGGCAATGGAATGACCCACGGCTTTGAGGATGTTCGTCAGCAAAGTAAGCTCCGAATTATTGATCTCTTTGGATTTTGGTTCATCGGCCAGAACCAATATACTGTGTTTTAAGGCTGGGAAAGTAGTTTGATGAGCAACAGGTGCAACAACCACGGGCGGGATAATCGAAGGCGTAGATGGTAAGACAGGCTCTGAAACTGGCTTGGTGCTTTGCGACTCGGTGCTTTTGTGAATTACCGCTGGCTCGCTAATCTGAAAAAGCGTCTCGTCCTGAAATAATATCTGATAAAGTGCAGCCTCGTTTGTCATATCCTTTTATAATCTCCCCAAATTTATACCCTCCTGACTCCATATCCCAACTTTATTTGTTCTCGCCGTATTCTCAAGATCAGCATATGCCCGATCGGATGAATATTTTTTGAAGTGCACGGCAAGCCCGTTTCTAACCAGACTTTTGTTTAAATTCTCTCCATTGGCAAGAATTACTTCGCCGATGAGCCTACCATATTTATCGAATTCGCCATGATGTTTGATTTTCACCTGAGTGCGAAAACACATTCTGGAGGTATATTGTTTAGCCACTTTATAATACGGTTTGCCACGCTCCGGGCAATTGATATGCATCAATCGAATACGCAACGGCATGTTTTGTCTATGCCCGGCTTTTTTACCGCTATATATGTATTTCAACTCAATCGTGTCTCCATCCTGAATCCCTACAACTTCGGCTGCTAATGGATTCGGTAAATCATCTTTTTCGGCGAGAAATTCATTCGTGTGGAGACTGGTAAATCCTGATAAAATGTACAAAAGGAATATTAAACAAAAGCGGGTATTCGGAAGGAAAGGGAAAGGTTTCAAGAAGTTTTTGGGTATTGAGTAAACGAAAAGTTGTAGATGAACCACCAACATGTTAGGGACATTAAGATTGATTCCTAAGCTTAACTGGTTCAACAAAAAGAGTAGCAATAGTTAGCCTATTGTGAATTAAGCTTATACCATTTAATATCTTTCAACGGAGCCCTTCGCGCCACGGTCGCTGAAGGTGCGTAATATTTTTCCAGATAATCAAGCACCTGAACTTCGGTTTCGCCCAGATCCCACAAATTGTGGTTTGCCTGCATCCATCTGATCTTCTGGCGCCAGCCATCTCTTGAAAAGCGGTGTTGGATAATCAACTTGGTGGAATGGCAATTGGTGCATTGCGCCTTTACCATGTACAGATTTTTATCCTCATACAATCCAGTCTCCGGATCTTTTTTCAGCGTATCTGCAACCGATTCCGAGCCTAGAATTTCTTTTTTTGCAATAACATTTGAAAGCTGAATGCCATCATATCCGAAATACAACGCGGCACTTAACAATATCGTAAAGGCGTATTTAACAGGTAATATCATATCAAAAATTATTCGGCTTTTACAGCGATTCGCTCACATGCATTGTTCAGATATCCTCCCGGATTCCATGCAGGAGATAGCATTGGTTGGGAAATACCTTGGTCATCTGTTGCTTTAACCCACACCTCATAATATCCCTTTGTCGGTAATTTTATTTTAGTATTCCATTGCTGCCACGCAAGGCGATTTACAGGTGCTTCCAAATGGGTTAGTTGCCACGTTGCTCCAAAGTCAATTGAAATATGGACCTGTTTGACCTGTCTGTCGCCAGCCCAGGCATGCCCACGCAATGGCAATTCCTGATCCGGGCTGATTATAGCACCGGATTTTGGATAAGTAATTATAGACTTGACAGGCATTGAACCAATGATCTGAAAATATTCGTCAGTAAGCGGAACTTCGGTACCTGGGGCCACAGGGATTTTTGGAATTTTGTAACTGTGGCCTTCCATTTTTGCGCCGTCGTGAACCTTATTTCGAATTGATATACCGCTCAGCCATTTTCCGGAAGTTGAAGCGGGCCATCCACCGATTACCAAACGAAGCGGAAAACCGTGAAACTCGGGTATATCCTCGCCATTTAGTCCCCAGGCAATTAGCGTCTCGTCTTCCAAAGCTTTCGCAATAGGAACTCCTCGCGAAATAGCCTCTTTTTTGGGATCCCTGCTTAGGTGCAAATCCTTTGAATGATATCCTATATATACAGCATCATCTTTGATGCCCACATCCTTTAATATATCCTTTAGGCGTACACCTGTCCATTTGGCGCAATGAACAGCACCCTGTCCCCATTGATTTCCCGAAGTTTGGGGTTGATATCCCGATCGGCCGTTTCCACCGCATTCGAGGAGGAGCTGATAGGTATAAGTTTTAAACTGCTTTTTTAAATCCGCGATGGTATATGTTTTCGTGGTCTTCGCAGATTCACCATTAATAGTAAGCGTCCACGTTTTGACGTCAAAAGATTCAGGGATAAGCCCATTATTTCTAATAAACATTTTGTCTACCGGCGTCACGTTGTCATCCAGTAAGTGAAGCGGCGTTTCGACGTTCCAGGGCTTGTCACCCAGCACCAGCATTTCGGTGCTTTTGCCTTTCAATGCATCCTTCTCACCCAAAATAACAGGGACATATCCCACTGGCATATTTTCCGCAAAAACGATATTTGTACCGATTGCTGCAGTTAATGCTGCGAGACCAGAATTCTTAATAAATTTTCTTCTATTTAATGGGGTACTCATTATTTCAACGGCCTGGTTTGAACTATCACTTTCAAAAATAAGCAAACCTCGGCAGGGATATACCCATTTTTTAAATTATTGTACTCCTGGTATATCATAAAAAAAGGATTGACCTCAATGAAGTCAATCCTTAGCCAACCTGTTCCACTTTCAACTTTAACCAGTATAATGAATTCGTGTGTGTATAGCTTTAATCAATCTTCTGTTTTACAGAAGATTATGCACTGATGAAAGGGCCCGCGATTGCAAGCACTGCCTCTTTTGTTAATGGTTCATCGAATGCTTCCGTGATGGCAGCCGCACTTTTCCCGGAAAGCCCGTTCAAGTCAGCACCCCCTTGAGTCATATTATCTTCCCCAGCATAAATCGCAGGAACTGCTCCTTCTTTGCCAGTAATCCATCCTTTCATGGCCGCATTGCCCGTCAACACACCTGCCAATCTGCGGGTCACCGCAGCGTGACGTGCTTCCACGGAGTGAATGCGAAGTGCGTACTCAAGAATCGCGGGGTCAGCAATAAGCGCACCCGCCTGTCCTTTATAAGCTCTAACTCCGGTGTCCTCCAATGCGCTTGAAACGGTCACGAAAGTGTTATAGTTAGTGAACACGTCTGCAAAAGCACCTTTGTACTGGAAATCAAAATTAGGTTTAGAAATAGCCTTGTCTCCTAATGCTTTTACCAAAAATGCTACGTGAGCAGTTTCGTGTTTGCCAATTGTAGCGAATATTGCTTTATCCGAATCCGGGATAAGTCCTGTTGCAGCATTACCCATTTGGTAAAAACCATCTTCCAGATACTCTAACGTGAGCGCATAATTGAGCACATCAATTGCGGTTGCAGATTGTGCATATGCCTTGTTGATAACCGAGGCAAGTACTGTCGGAACTGCCACAGATGCAATTTTAGTCCCGATACGATTCATAAAAAGTCGACGTGAAGCATACTCCAGGCGGCCTGCCGCGTCTCCGTCGATTTTTTGAAATTCATCTATTATTTTGAAAATATCCATGAGTTTCTAAGATAGTGTTGTAAGAAATTATTTACCTATGTTGGCGCCGTTGATCGTATTCTTTACATAACCTTTTACGGCGGCAAGAATATCAGCAGGAGCTACTGCTTTGTCAAAACCGTCGGCGTCAATGACGTCACTACCAGCAAAATCCTGAGATTTAGGATTCAACAAATCGCGAATAACTGCTGCGTGGCGAGCCTCTACCGAAACGATTTTTCCCGCTATCAACAGATAGTCCGCATTTTTGATCAATTTTCCTGCACCGTTGTACGCTTGAACTCCAGTATCTTCGAATAACTTCGCAGCACCTAAAACGCTATCTCTTTTCGTAAAATCAATGGTGGAAAAGTTGACCTCCAAATCTTTGATGGCACCGCTTCCCAATGCTTTTTTGAAGAAATCTCTGTGAATAATTTCGTGATCGCGGATGTCGGTCAAAATCATTTTCTCCGCGTCACTCATTCCTGAATATGGAGTTGCGATGATCTGAGTGTAAAACGCGGCTTCCAATTGTTCCAAAGCATAGGCGTAATTTAGAACGCCTGCGTCACCCATACCCAAGTCTACTGTCATATCTCCCTGTATAACAGGGTCATCATCATTGTTACAAGCTCCAAGAATAAATGCTCCCATCGCAGAGGCTACTCCTGCGGAACGAAGGAAAAGCCTCCGGTTGACAACTGAAAGCATTTGACTTTCATTTTTGTCATGCTTGTGTGTGTTGCTTAATTGATCCATAGCGGTTGTGGTTTGAAAATCCCTCCGTTTGTCGGAAGGCTGAACTCTATTAAAACCTACGCCGGGAAAAAATGTTTAGATCAATTGATTTTAAGAATTGGTATACTTCCGAAAGATTTTGTTGGGACGTATAATCTTTTCAGTGCCGATGAAGTATCTGATATTGAGCTGGTTAAAGATTTGTAATTTTTTTGAAAGAAATTTGAAATAAAGTGAGAAACTATCCATCAAAACAGCCCGGGAGCGGCTCGTTCGAATTTTCACGAGTAAGAGATATTAGGGGAAATGAGGTATAGCCTGTCGGGATTTTTGAAGTTAGAAGTTGGCCGGGAAGAGCATATTATTTCGATAATTGTGAATAAGTTTTACTTAAATATAATTTTTTTGAATTGGCACGCGATTTTTTTGGACAAATAGCGGATAAAATCTTCATATACGTAACCTAAAAAAATCTGCCTAAAATATTAAATAGCTGATAATGAGACTATTATTTAGTTGCAGAATTTCAGGCTCAGTCTTTTAATTATCCATATCAGTTAAATTATTGTATTAAATTAATTCTTGGTAACTATGAAAAAGTTAGGAGCGTTGGTAATAGCGATCGGAATGGGAGCAGTAATGAGTGTTAATGCAAATCCACTTAAAGATTCATATAACGTAGTATATGCTTCTCAGGAAAAAGTAGCCGTGAAGCCGGAAGAACTTCCGGAAGCAGTAAAAACTACGCTGGCAGGCGACGCGTTTGCAGGCTGGACAGCAAGTTCTGCGTTTTTAGTAACAAAACCAGATAATTCTCAGTATTACGAAATTACCTTGAAAAAAGGTACTGAAACCGCTAATATCAATCTTGATAAAGATGGGAAGAAAGTAGAGTAGTAATTACACTTTTTTAGAGCTAAGTTTGTTAAAATGCCAAGGAGCCCGGAAGACCGGCTTTTTGGCATTTCTTTGTAATTTTACTGCGCGAATATCGTTAAAATTGTATTTAGTTAATTTTTCACAACATTTATGGCTCAACTACTCCTTGTAGAAGACGATACTACATTTTCCAAACTTCTTACTTCGTTCCTTGGCAAACACGGTCATGAAGTCAGAGTGTGTTCTTCTATTCAAGAAGCTAAAAATGTGCTTGATAAAAGTATAAAAGATGGTGTAGCCTTCGAGGTACTGATGTTGGATTATCGTCTTCCTGACGGGAATTCGGTTGATTTCCTGAAGGGAATTCGCAGCGAAGGAATCAGAATTCCGGCATTTATCATGACGAGTTTTCATGATGTCCGGACTGCAGTTAGCGCGATGCAGAACGGCGCGTTTGACTATATCACAAAGCCTGTCAATCCAGAGGAATTATTGATGGTTTTGGGTGAAGCGATCAGTAAATCCGGCGAAACGCCCGTCACGACTGTTGTGGATACCCCGGCTAAAAAACAAGGCAAAGAGGTTTCAGGGTTTATCGAAGGCCAAAGCGAGCTTTCGAAACAGCTCTATGAATATGTACGACTGGTTGCTCCGACGGATATGTCTGTCATTATTCAGGGGGAGAGCGGTACAGGTAAGGAACATGTAGCCAAATCCATTCACGCTTTAAGCAAGAGAAATAAGGGCCCATTTGTCGCCATTGATTGTGGATCGTTATCTAAGGAACTGGCAGCCAGCGAATTGTTTGGTCATAAAAAAGGTGCTTTTACGGGAGCACTTCAGGATAAATTGGGGCAGTTTGAAGCCGCAAACGGAGGTACCTTGTTTCTGGATGAAATTGGAAACTTGGGATACGACGTTCAGGTGAAGTTGTTAAGGGCTTTGCAGGAAAGAATTATTGTACCGGTTGGAAGTACCAATCAGGTCAAAGTTGATGTTCGTCTTATTGCGGCAACCAACGAGGATTTGATGGCGAACTCAGCAAAAGGAGATTTCAGAGAGGATCTATATCATCGCCTCAACGAATTTAAAATCGATGTGCCGCCATTGCGCCGGAGAGGAGAGGATCTGCATATTTTTGTTCAGCATTTTGTGGACAAAGCAAATCAGGAATTAGGTAGAAACGTGCGACGTTTGTCCCCGGAGGTTATGGACGTTTTTATGCGATATGACTGGCCAGGTAATCTTCGCGAGCTGAACAATGTGATCAAGCGACTGGTCTTGTTGTCGAAAGAAGAGGAGGCTACGTTGAATGGTCTGCCTTCGGAAATGATAACGGCTTTGGAAGAAGAGCAGCAGAAACCATCGGGATCAAACCTTAAAGCTATTCAGGAAAGTCATGAAAAAGAGATGATCGAAAAGGTTTTGCAGGAAGTGCGCTATAACAAAAGCAAAGCTGCCAAGCTGCTCAATATAGATCGGAAGACACTTTATTACAAGATTGAGAAATATCAGATTGAATAAGTATATATTTTCTCTTCGACTGTAACGATCAGTCCTTCCAACATGCCCGTAAGCTCAAGGATCTCAGACACCTCCGCTTTATGGGCATTGTTTTTAATTGCCATTTCAAGTTGCCTGAAGCGAGCCGATACATCTTTGGCGCCAATTTGCCCTGTTCTTCCAGCAAGCTTATGCGATAGTTCCATGATCCCGTTGTCATCTTTACGATCCATGGAGTCTTTCAAAGCGACTATATCTTTCTGTGAATCTTTGACAAATTGTTCCAATACCTCCCGAATCATACCTTCATCACCGAAAGTCATTTCCTGCAGATTGGTCAAGTCCAGGATTGGAGCTTCTGATATTCGTTCTGCGGAATTGACTTCAAGAATATCCAATAGCTCATTAGAATGGAAGGGTTTCATCAATATGCCGTCGAAACCCATTTCCATTAATTTTTCTCGCTCTTCTGGTAAAGCCTGAGCAGTAAGAACGAAGAATTTCACATCTGACGGCACCACTTTTCTCAATCGTTTACACATTTCGGCACCATTCATTCCCTGCATCCGCAGGTCGGTCAATACATATTTCACCTCCGGATCCCAGGGATGGTTGAGCGTTTCTTCAGCCGAGGAGAAACTTGAATTTCTGATACCATGCAAATCCAGCACCGAGGCACACCACTTGAGGATAAAAGCGTCATCGTCAACAAGCCAAACTTTTCCGTTGATCTGATATGTCTTTTCTTCCGGTTTTGCCACCACAGATTGAATGGGCTGCGCTTTTTTTAGTGCTACAGAAACGGTAAACACGGTACCTTCGCCCAGTTTGCTGGTCACCTTGATCTGTCCTTTCATAGCATCCACCAGGGATTTGACAATGCTAAGACCAAGTCCGCTTCCACCATACTTACGGGCGATGGAGGGATCTGCCTGCTCAAACTGGTTGAAAACGCGGTGTTGCTGTTCTTTAGACAATCCGATACCTGTATCGACGATCTCCAGCATCAGGTTGAAATTTGCCTTGTTTTGTTTTCCGCTTGCTTTCAAAATCACTTCGCCATGCTCGGTGAATTTGATCGCGTTGGTCAATAAATTATATAGAATCTGGCGTAGTCTGAAAGGATCGCCTTCGAGGTGTAAGTCTTTATCCAGACTATTTTCCAGCGAGAGTAACAGGGTTTTGGACGACGCGGTGGGGCGCAGCATCTGTATTACTTCCTCCAGCAGTGGTGATATAGCAAAAACCCTTTTTTCAAAACTGAACTGGTTGGATATAATCCTGCTATAATCTAATACGTCGTTGATCAGATACAGCAAGTGTTCAGAGGCAGAGTGGATCGTTTCAAGATCCTGTTTCTTTGGATTGGGCGAATTTTTTAATACCTCTGAATATCCGATAATAGACTGTAATGGCGTCCTGATCTCGTGGCTCATGTTGGACAGGAAGCGCTGTTTTGCCATGCTATGGTATTCAGCCTCTTCTTTTGCTTCTTCCAATTGAGACCTATAGGCATTGCTTTTAGTAATATCAGTGAGAATAAGATATGATAAAAGTGCAATTACAAAGAAAAATCCAAGCGCAACCCATTTAATCTTATCGACCGTGGCGGTGACCAGTTTTTGAGTTTGAGAGTTTTGTTTGTTGTTGTCATTCATCACGTCCCGCTCAACGTTTCGCATAACACCGAGAAGCTGACTAACCAAAGTATTTCCAGCGGTCGCGAGCTGTTGTTCGCGATCCACAAAACGATCAGTCCTTATTTTCTGAGCTTTTTCAATATCATGGACCACCTGTCCAACTTTTTCAATCGTGCTATCTTCCTTAGCTACCGTGAGGGTGTCTACTTCAATTTTGACCTCCTGTTTCTGAACGATTTTGGGAGACTCTTTTACGGTTTGTGACTCTTTCTTTTGTTTTTTTCCAAAAACCCTTTTGAGCAATCCGCTCTTTTTAACTTCTGCTTTTTGTTGGGAATCAGGAATCGAAGTGTATATAGTGGTCGTCGTAACTTTCTTTTCGGTTTTTACAACCGTGCTGTCCGGGCGTTTCTGATTTGTCGTGATCATCCCGGATATTGACTTTACCTGATCGGAAAGATCTTTGTTGCTGACAAGTTTTGAACGGACATCCACGTAGTTTCCATAGATCCCTTCTCTGGCCCTGAGGATCTTTTTCATGGAATCAATTCGAATAATCTGCAAGGGATTCTCAACAGAGAGGTCTTTCAGCGAATCGAGGCACTGGACAAGATATGCTGACTGCAACATTAATTCTTTTCGGGCTTGCTCGCCGCCATGAGGCAGCGCATTTTGCATCTGATCGAGCAATACGATCTCCCTGAACACTTTGTTTACATGTCTTAACTTATCATTCGGCTGCGACAATGTTGCCAGCTTTACCTGCATATCTTCAAATGCAAGTTTGCTGATAAACCAGGAAGCGCTCAAAGCTAACGAGGCAATAAAATAGCCAAATATTACCTTGCCCTTCACTGAACTTAGGAAAGACTTGTCTCGAAACGTTGACATAATGGGGCGTAAATGTTGCTTCAATAACGAAAGTTAAGTAATAAATGATTCATGCAGTCAATAATCGCGCCTGAGGAGGGCTGATGTTGAGGAACTTATCAAAAAAAATCGACCGCTTTTTATTAAGCGGTCGATTCAGGAATTTCCAAAAAGAAAAAAGTGGGCTTATTTAGCCAGTGAGTTAATCCACGAAGCAATTTTCGCTGCATCTCCTTTTGAAACCTGTGGCATCGGCGCCATTGGGGTCGCGAAGTCCGGCCAGTTTTCAGGCTTGGGATTGTAGATTAAATCAACAATTTTCTCATTCGAATATTTGCGTTTAGCCACATCAAGATAAGATGGGCCTACTACTTTTTTGTCAGCTGCATGGCAGGCCAAACACGTGTTTTTCTGAAGTATCGGCTTGATCTCTTCCCAGGTTGGAGCTTTTGCAACAGTTGCTTTCGCACCCGGTGTTTTTCCTTTTCCGTCTGGTGAAACATGGTCTTTCTCAGGTGCTGCTGCAGCTGCGCTTGCTTTTCCTGATCTTGTAGTTTTAAGTTCTGTAACTTTCAACTTTTCTCCGTCAGGGATATTGTTCAAAGTATAATATGCATCCGGGTGAACAAGTGACCATGAGTTATCAGCAGCTCTTATGCCTTCCAGAGATATTTTGTGAACATAATATTGACGAAGCCCGTCAACTACGATTCTCACAGTTTTGCCATCTTCTGATACCTTCACACCCTTTACATTCAGATCCTCGATGTTAGTCTGAGGGCTGCCATATACCGGGTGATGTTTGTAGATATAGCTGTTCACTTTGTATGAGTCCAGATCTTCCGCTGATTTTTTATCAACCGGCATTGTGAATTCGATTTCGAAACCGTCAGGTTTGGCTTTAACAGTATACATTTCGAAAGGCATTTTGCCATTCCAAACCAAGCGTTGTAAGCCCTGATTTGCGTCGCCTGCCGATCCCCAGCCTCTGTTGGTTTCACCCACGAACATCGAACCGTCTTTATCAAATGCCATTCTCAAAACACCCGACTGGAAACCACTGCGGAAACCGATCGAAGCACCCTGATATTCACCTTTTACTTTTTCAAGTACAATACGCATGATATTACTTTGACCTTGGTCACCTACGAAAACCTGGCCTGTAAATGGTCCGAAACCACCTTTTGTATCGTCAAGAATTAGCTCTGAAGTAGATACTCCGTGCACACCATATGGCAGCCATACAGCCGGAAGTCTTACCATATCATATTTTTCTTTCAATTGATATAGGTACTGAGGCGTTTCGTTTACAACATTTTCAGGCTTGATCGCCCTGTTATTTGCATCTCTGTTCTGACGGTTATCACGTTCTGCAAAGAACTGTTTTTCGGTCAATTTTACTGGAGAGTTTGGCAAGCTAGACCAGCGGAGACCAGCCGGGTGACCCATAAAGTCGCCTTTTTTAACCTGGAAAATACCACCAGTTCCCATCCAGTCACCCTGGTTGTCAGTATACCAAAGTTCACCATTCAACATACTGATACCAGCTGGGGAGCGAACACCTGTTGCCCAAGGTTCGAATTTGCCATCATTTGTGATATGGAAAATCCATCCACGGCCAGGTACACGGCTTTCACCTCTCCACCATTCTTCATCACCGAACGCTACGTTACCACTCACGAAAAAGCTGCCATCCGGAGCCAGTTTTGGTCCAAATGAATATTCATGATAGTGACCTGAAACCTGCCATGCATATACTGTTTCATAAACATCTGCTTTTCCATCGCCATTTTTGTCAACCAATTTCGTCAACTCGCCACGTTGTGCGCAGTAAAGCGCTCCGTCTTTATATGCCAATCCCAATATTTCATGAAGGCCTGAGGCAAACTTGCGGAAATAAGGTGCACGGCTAGTTGGGTTATCCACGATCCAAACTTCTCCGCGACGTGTGGAAAGAGCCAGTGAACCGTTAGGCAATGTGATCAATCCACCCACTTCAAGGATAATACCTTCCGGGATCGGCGGAGTTATGATTTTATAGAAATCTTCTTCTTTTGGTGATTCCTGGGCTCTTAGTGCCGGGAATGACGCCAAAATAATTAAGGCTATTAGAGCAATTCTTTTCATTGTCGAAAAATGTTAAAAAGGGTTTATCAGAATAGAATGGAGTATTTTACTTCTCCGTTTTTCACTGGAACGATCAGTTCCTGCTTTCCATCTATAGTTCTGATATCCGGCTTCAAGTTTTTATCAGTCAGTTGGATATAGTACGATTTGTCGTCGATAGCATAAAGTCCATCAGAAATTTTCTCAATCGATTTTCCTTCTGCAACCCTTGCCGCCAGGTCTTTCACAGCGTTGGCAACTTTTATCGTTCTTTCGAAATACTGGTTGTTTACAACTGACAGGTTATCTGATACCAATGAACCAAAAGCCAGGTATTGGAAAGTCGGTACATCTGAGTCGTCCAGGATATATCCTTTCGGGCGGTAGCCGCTTCCTGTAGTATCGGATACCCATTTAACCTGACCTTTTGCTGTTCCTAGAACCATATTGTCTCCTAACAATGAAACGCTTCCGCGAGGTCTTGACGAACCATCGCCACGATCATGCCACATTGGCGTTGCGTCAAGGAACTCGCCTCTCCAAACCTGGAACACAGCACCTTTGTCAAGATCGTATGTGTAGTGAAGGTTTGTCGGGCTACCAACAGAAACTGAATGAACGATACGTTTTCTCTTATTGTCCTCTGTTCTGATATCCATAAAGCTGCGCGTAACATTATTTGTGTTAGCTTCGATCAAAATCGGATCGGTTGAACCGCCGGCCAATGCCGAGCTTTTCGAGCCATATGAAACTTCCCTGAAACCGGGACCATTTACCCAAAGACCTAACGCAGGTCTTAACCATCCGTCTCTTTTGTTATTGAATATTTCAACTGAGTGATCCCCAGCAGTAAGATTTATATCAGCTTCACGGTATTCATTTCCATTTTTCCATTCAGCATCAAGTACTTCTTTTCCGTCGATTTTCATATAGGAATTACCCGCTGCCTGCAATCTGAAATGGTAGTTTCCAGCCGTTGGCGCGTTGTATTTTCCATTGTAAACCAATGAGAAGTTGTTGTTTTCTTTCAATACTTCCCAGGTAAGCTGAGGTGCGCTTCCGGTCTGAGCAGGTTTCAATTTTGAAAGATCTTCAGTTTCGGTAAGAGCACCGTAATAAGTTTTGTAGGTGAGGCCAGAAAGTGTACCGGGCTTTTTGTCAAAATTATTGATCACGATATTGCGGATTGCAAGAGAACCATGATCGCCTTGTAGACGAATCGGGCCCATTGCCACGTCTTCCGCAGTAAGTGAACCACGTGTAGGACCACTTACTTCCACATTTTCATGAATTGTAACTCCATTCAAAATTACTTTCAAGAAAACAGCGTTCGCTATTTTTTTACCGCTAGCATCGAATTTTGGAGCCTGATATGAGATTTTGATATTCTGCCACAAACCCGGAGCTTTTGCTACGTTGTAACGTGGAGCATATCCTTCATATCCTTTTTCGCCTTCTGGCTTGGAGTCGTTCCAGCGTTCGTAAATTCCACCGCAGTCGTTATACTTGGCGGATTTTTTACCCCAGCTATCGAACAATTGAACTTCATAATTTCCTTGCAGGTAGATACCTGAATTGGATCCTTTGGACATCATAAAGTCCAGTTCGATATCCAGATCGCCATGCGTGAAGTTTGATATCAGCTCATACTGAGCGCCATATTTTCCTTTTTCATGAATACAAGCCAAAACACCAGTACCCGGTGTGGTGGTAAGCGCATTTTCTTTTGAAATGTCGGCCGATGCGTTTCCTACAATTTTCCAGTTGGCAGGAGGCGGGGATTTGAAAGCGTTAAGATTGTCTAGTGGTATTGTTTGGGCCATGGAACCGACCGAAAAACAAGAAGCCAAACCAAGCAATAGCGCGTAAAGGGTTTTTCTTTTTGTACTATACATATGGGATTAGAAATTATTATAAACAGATTCGAAAGTTAAGGGTATTAAGTCTAAATGTTGTCAAAATAGAGCCAGAATAGAGAAAAATAGGCGCAATTCGACTCTGGACTGTCGTTAGAAATTGTTTCGTTTTTAATTGGAGCATATAGAAAAGGATGTAGGTTATCGGCTGCCAGCTGCTTCGGATTTTTGAGAAGACTCTCTGATAATCAGCTGAGAAGGCAAAACTACTTTCGCGGGAGAAAGCGGAATCTGTCCATTTTCAAGCGCGTTAAGCATGATCGTGATAATATTATTTGATATTTCTGCGATCGGTTGGGCAACTGCCGATATCGAAGGATTGTATAACTTGAAAAGATCCTGGTCATCAAATGATATCACACCGATGTCGTTCGGTATTTTAAGGTTCAGATTTTTGAGTGACTGTAATCCCCAAACGCATATGTAATTGGTCGTAAAAAAGACAGCGTCGATCTCTTTATTCTGAGTCAGGAAATCTGAAATCTGCGTGGTGTTTTCATCAGAGGTAGCATAATAATCCAGCTTTTTGACAAACGGAGTAAGGTTCTTTTCAGATATGGCTTGTTCGTAACCTTTCAGTCTATCTGCCATTTGTTGTTGAGCGCTATCCGTGGTAATGCAAGCGATGTTCTGGAAACCCTGCGATATCATATGCTTTGTAGCCTCATATGCGCTGGAATGGTTGTCAATGATCACATAATTACAATCCAGTCCTGGAAGACTTCTGTCTGCCAGTACAACCGGGATATTGTCGTTTAACAAGGATTGAATATCATCCTCGACTCCTTCAGGTGGTGTAATAATATAGCCGTCAATCAAACGGTCCCGGAAAATTCCAATAAGCTCACGCGTTTTCTGAGTACGGTTTTCGGTACTGCAATAGATAATACGATATCCTTTCGCATGCGCCTCTTCTTCGATGAGCCGGGCAACTTGTGAAAACAAAAAGTTGTTCGAGATATCTTCCACCATCAGGCATATAATTTTTGATTTGCCTGTTCGCAAGCCCTGAGCCATGGCGTTTGGTCTGAAATTGACCTTTTCCACGAAATCAAGTACCTTTTGAGTCAGCGCATCGCTGATCCGTTTTTCTTTTGCCTTGCCGTTCAGGATGAAGGAAACCGTGGTAATAGAAATCCCGAGTTCCCGCCCGATATCACGAATTGATAGTTTTTTTGTCATATTTAGCTGTTAGCTATTGGTTTTAGCGGTTAGCTTCGATTCGTTGCATTGTTCGTTTTTGAGGATATGTTTTTGACAGGACAACAAAAACACTTCCTTTCCACCGCTTCTGGATGAGTAAAGTTTTGTGTTGCGATTAATTAACCGACCCGATTCTTTTCTTATTAGGCTTGTCGCTCATGGTGAATGTAAGTGTACCACCGTCCATAATTTCAGCATGCGTAAGATAACTCCGTTTAAGTTCTACCCCATTTAACTCAATTTTCTGTACGTATACGTTTTTCTCGCCCTGACCTTTTACATCAACGACAAAGGTTTTCCCATTGCCGGTATTAATGGTAGCACCGGAAACTGAGGGGCTTCCAAAATAGTAAAGTGGCGAACCTGGCGCAACCGGATAAAAGCCCAGCGAACTGAATAAATACCAGGCGCTCATTTGCCCGAAATCATCATTTCCGCCCAATCCGTCAACAGTCGGTTTGTACATCGCCGTCAATATCATTCTGATCTTTTCCTGCGTTTTCCAGGGTTGGTCGAGCCAATTGTACAAGTAGGCTACGTGGTGGGAAGGTTCATTTCCGTGCACATAATTGCCAATGATTCCGTCACGGGAAATATCTTCTGTGTTTTCGAAATATTTATCCGGCAATTCCATTGAAAAAAGAGAATCGAGATGGGTCGTGAACTTCTTTTTCCCACCCATCATATCAATCATCGCAGCCGGATCGTGAGGGATATATAAACTATAGTTCCACGAGTTTCCTTCTATAAATCCTTGTCCGTGTGTTTCCAAAGGATCAAATTCAGCTCTCCAGGTACCGTCGCTCAGCTTCGGACGCATAAAGCCGATCTTCGCATCATATACATTTTTGTAGTTCAGTGCACGTTTGCTGAATTCCTTATAAATATCGTTCCGGTTTAATTTTTTAGCCATTTGGGCAATACACCAGTCGTCGTAAGCATATTCAAGGGTTTTAGAGACTGCGGAAGTGTTTTTGTCATCCGGAACATATCCGTTGGCCATATAGTAATTCAAGCCGTCGTAATACTTGTTTCTGGCTGTGGTGACGCAGGCGTCGAGTGCTTTATTTACATCAAAATCAGCATTTCCTTTCATCACCGCGTCAGCAATAACAGGTACGGAATGATATCCGATCATACACCAGTTTTCATTGGCATAATGTGACCAGACCGGCAGCATTTTATGAACACTCTGATCGTAATGTGCGAGCATCGATTTGATCATATCGCCGTTTCTTTTCGGCTGGAGCACATTAAACAATGGGTGCAAAGTGCGGTAAGTATCCCAAAGAGAGAAGCTCGTATAATTCGTGAAATTCTCTGCTTTATGTTCGTTCATATCAATTCCCTTATATGCACCATCCGCGTCCATATAGATAGTCGGCCCCAGAAACGCGTGGTACATAGCCGTGTAGAAATTGACTTTATCTTCTTCTTTTAAAGTCTTGACAACCACCTTGTTCAGTTCCTGATTCCAGAGCTTTTGACCTTCCGATTTTACTTTATCAAAATCCCAATGTGGAATCTCGGCTTTCATATTGGCAATCGCGCCCTGGGTACTTACGGGTGAAAGCGCGAATTTGATTTTGATTTTTTCCCCGTCATTGGTTTTGAAATCAAAATACATTTTCAGGTTGCGGGCAGCTACTTCGGGGAAATTATGTTCCTGATCAAATTTTTTCCAGAAGCCTTTATATACGTTGTTGTCGTCGATTTTAGTACCATAATTGGCAATCGGCTTGCTAAATGTCATAGCAAAATAGACGATTCTCGTTCGTGCCCAGCCGTTTGTCTGTCGGAACCCGGTAATAAGCGTATCGTTTTCAACACGGACAAATGTCCACACGTTTTTATTATCGTAGTTATAAAGTCCTGATGTTAAGTCTAATATGATATGGGCATCATCCGATTTTGGGAAGGTATATTGGTGCATACCTACGCGCGTCGAGGCCGTTAATTCGGCGGTTATATTATGGTCGTCCAGCTTTACCTTATAATATGCAGGCTCTGCCAGTTCGTTCTGGTGTGAAAACGCAGAACGATATCCGCCTTCCGGTTTATCTTCCGTTCCGGGATTGAGTTGCAATTTGCCAGTTGTTGGCATGATCAGAAAATCGCCTAAATCGGAATGTCCTGTTCCGCTGAAATGCGTGTGGCTAAAACCGACGATGGTCTTACTGCTATATTGATACCCCGCACAGAAGCGGTAGACATCCGCATTATATTTTCCATTCACACCATATGGCAACGTGTCTGTATCCGGGCTGAGCTGCACCATTCCAAAAGGAACCGTGGCTCCGGGATAGGTGTGGCCCATTTTGGCAGTACCGATCATTGGGTTCACGAATGGAACGAGATCGACGGCCTGCTGGGCGAGGGATAGGGTAGAAACAGTTAGAAATGCAGTAGTTAGTATACTGTAAAAGGCTTTCATATGTGAATAGTGATATGCGTCGCGGAATAATTCAGTGAAAATATCACCAAATTTTGAATAAACCGATTTAGCTTTTCCGATTACACGGTATATTTTCAATCTTTATATCATTTTCTAAATTTTTTTGCATTTTTGGAAGCAGAATTTTGACGTGTTCCAGATGGGGGCTGTGGGTGTGAATACTTGAGTTTTCAGTAAGTATAACGATTCAATAGTTGCCTTATCAACACAAACATTAATCTATTTTATGAAATTGGGGTATTGGTTGAAACAACGGTTTCTTCACCGAATTTCATGTGATCTTAAAACAAACAATTAAAGAAATGAAAGGAATTTCTCTTTTAGCGGCTGGTTTGCTTTTTGCCGCTTCCGCACATGCACAATTACAACCTACCAAACAGACTCCCGAATCAAGTGAACTATGGTCGCCTGTTCCGAGAATTGTAACGGCTGGTAAGCCATCGTCTGCGGTTTCAGGCTTCACTGCGCCTTCGGATGCTATCGTTTTATTTGACGGGAAAAATCTGGACAGCTGGGTTTCTGGAAAAGACGGAAGTTCTGCAGCTCCGTGGACTGTAGGTGACGGTGCAATCACTGTTGCGCCAAAATCAGGCGATATCCAGACTAAGCAAAGCTTTGGAGATTACCAGTTGCATATCGAATGGCGCACTCCGGCGAAAGTAGATGGATCTGGCCAGGGACGTGGCAACAGCGGTATCTTCATGCAAGGCGTATACGAACTCCAGGTTTTGGATAGCTATAACAACGTAACTTATTCAAACGGACAGGCTGGGTCAATTTATAAGCAAACTATGCCGCTGGTGAACGCAAGCAATGGTCCGGGCGAATGGCAGACTTATGATGTTGTATATACGGCACCACATTTTAACAAAGATGGCCAGATGACAATACCACCATATATCACTGTAATTCACAATGGCGTGTTGGTTCAAAATCATACTGCGATCCAGGGAACTACCCCATATATTGGTCAACCTGAAATAAAACCTCACGGTCGCGGACCGATCAAATTACAGGATCACAACAATACCACTAGCTTCCGCAATATCTGGATCAGAGAATTGTAAGAGTAGCATCAATTTATTGGCATAATTTTAGGAGCTCAGGTGATTTATCTCGCCTGAGCTCTTTGTATATTTATGAAACCGGATATTGACAAATAAGGAATGCAGGAACTTGAGCCATTTTATAATTGGGAAAAACATTACGTAGCCAGCCGCGACAAGAGGTCGCCATTTTATGGACGAACCTACAATCTGGATTACTACGAAAATGCGATTTATGGGTATTACATCCATCCGCTTTGGGACCATATCGGATCGGAAACGCTATATGTAAAGATCCTTTTCACCGACTACGTGAAAAAATATGCCATTATCGAAATATTCGGAGAGTGGAACGATACGCTTCACAACGATATCATGTTTCTGAAACGGCAGGTCGTGGATCCTTTGGTTGAAGAGGGTATCAATCAGTTTATATTGATGGGCGAAAACGTGCTGGATTTTCACGGGGCACCTGATGACGACTACTATGCCGAATGGTTTGATGACATAGAAGACGGGTGGATTGCCGCAGTGAATTTCAGGGAACATGTACAGCAGCAATGGATGCGTTTCAAGCTCGATTATTATATCAATTTTGGAGGGACGTTAGAGATCGAAAACTGGCGCACTCTGAAGCCGGAACCGTTTTACGAACTTGTTAAAAAATTGATCATTAGACGGTTATCATAATAAGATTAACATTGAATGTTTGGAAGCGTCCGAACTCCTTTGTAGATTTCGAAAACGTAAATTAACCAGGCTATATCAATTCTGAACATGGAGGATAACAATACCCCGAAAGGCAGCGAAGGCGCTGAAGAATCGCTTGACAAAAAAGCAGAAGAGCTGAAGGATGTTGCAGTGGATGCTTCCAAAGAAATTGCCTCAAAGGCAGACGATGTAAAAGAAGCGGCGAAGGAGGTAGTGGCTGAAAAAGCAGAAGAGTTGAAGGAAACAGCGCAAGAAGTCGTTGCCGAAAAAATAGCGGTTGCAGACGAGAAAGCCGCCGCGGTGGTAGAGGAAGTGAAGGAAGTTGCCGCAGCTAAAACGGAAGAAGTTAAAGAAAAAACAGCAGAGGTTGCTGCCGATGTTTCTTCTAATGCAGAAGATTTGAAAGATAAGGCAGCGTCAACAATAAGTGAAATTAAAACCGGCTTGTCCGAAAAAGAGAGCGAAGTTAGCGGTGCTGTGGGTGCTGGTGTAGCGGCCGGAAAGGAAAAAGCAGAGGATATAGCTTCGACGATTTCCGAAAAAGCAGGCGATTTGAAAGATGTCGCAACTGAACAACTGGCGGCCGCTACAGAAAAAGCCAAAGAAGCAGCGGCGAAGTTATCAGAAAGTGTTGATCATATTAAAAGCGAAGCCGCTGAAAAATTAGCTGATCTCAAAGAAGATGCTGCCGAGGCGATTGATGATGCAAAAGAAATAGCGACTCAAAAAATTGCAGAAGTACAGGCAAAAGCCAAAGAGCTTAGTGCAGACGCATCTGAAAAGCTAGCAGATCTGAAGGAAGATGCTGCTCATGTGCTTGAAGAAGCGAAAGAAACCGCTTCCAAAAAGCTTGCCGAAGCGCAGGTAAAAGCGGCAGAAATAAAAGCTGAAGCGGAAGAGCAACTTGAAGATCTGAAAGCTGCTGCTACGGAAAAATTTGAAGAGACCAAAACAAAAGCCAAAGGTTTCTGGGCCAGATTATTTGGTAAATAATCATTTGATGTGATCATATTTAGAGCTTGAATGTATGTTCAGGCTCTTTTTGTTGCCATTAAGTTGAGGTAAATCATCAACGGCGGGCGATTTTGGTACGGTTTTATTATTGTCCGGGCGTGACAACTATTGTCCATTTGCTCACACATTCTCAATTTACGTAATCTGTTTCTGTTATGTCAAAAGTCGCATTTACGCTTCCTTATAAACATCCTTTTGTACCGGATAAAAAATACAAAAAATCAGTCGCCTATTTTTCAATGGAATTCGGCATTGATCAGGCGCTCAAAATATACTCAGGGGGGCTCGGGTTTCTTGCTGGCTCTCATATGCGAAGTGTCTACGCCCTTAAACAAAATTTGATAGGTATTGGCATGCTTTGGAAGTTTGGTTATTACGACCAGGGACGTGCATCGGACAACAGCATGCAACCGGAGTTCCATGAAAAAATATATCACTTTCTGGAAGATACCAATATCCGGTTTCAGATTCCTGTAATGGGAAAGATGGTTTGGGTTGCAGCATATTACCTTCCGCCAGATGTGTTTCAATCTGCTCCGATTTTTCTATTGACCACCGATGTTGACGGAAATGACAAAACTTCAAGAACGATCAGCTATACCTTGTATGATTCGGACGTGACACTCAAGGTAGCGCAGTGCATGATATTGGGTATTGGAGGCGCCAAACTTTTGGAAAAACTCGGATATGAGCCAGAAGTATATCATTTCAATGAAGCACATGCAGTTTCAGCGGTTTTTCAGTTGTATGCCAAGTACAAAAAAGTGGCGGAAGTAAAGAAAAGGGTAGTCTTTACGACCCACACACCGGAAGAGGCTGGCAACGAAAAACACGATATTAATTTTCTTAAAGACCTGGGCTTCTTCGGAGATCTTTCCATCGATACGGTCAAAAAAATATGCGGTAGCAAAAGTGATGTATTCAATCATTCACTCGCAGCCTTGAGCCTTAGCAGAAAGGCCAATGGGGTATCCAAATTGCATGGTGAGGTTTCGAGAAATATGTGGAAGGCATATCCAAAAATTGCCCCGATTGATCATATCACCAATGCTCAGAACAAAACTTACTGGGTTGATCCGATTTTAGAGGAAGCTCGGAAGTCGAAGGATATATACGGGATTGTTAAGAGAAAAAAAGAACTGAAGGCACGTTTGTTCAAAACCGTTGCAGACCAGACCGGGCGACTTATGGATCCTGATATCCTGACAATCGTTTGGGCAAGAAGGTTCGCCGCATATAAAAGACCTGATATGCTGGTGTGGGATATGGAAAGATTTGAAAAGATCATGAACAATACCGACCAACCAGTGCAAGTAATATGGGCCGGGAAACCATATCCGAAGGATGAAGGTGCCATCAATACCTTTAATCATTTATTTTACCTTAGCCATCATTTCTCGAATATGGCAGTGTTGACGGGATATGAACTCGCTCTTTCCAAATTATTAAAAGACGGCTCGGATATATGGCTGAACAATCCGGTGGTAACGCGGGAAGCTTCGGGCACAAGCGGAATGACAGCGGCAATGAACGGGTCATTGAATCTTTCGACGTTTGATGGCTGGATATGCGAGTTTGCCCGGGATGAAGAGAATTCATTTCTCCTGCCCGTGGCAGAAGGTCCGGATATCAATAAGGTTGATTGCGAAAATCTGTTAGACAAGCTGGAGAAAACAGTAATTCCAACGTATTATTCTGACCAGGAAAAATGGATGAAAATTGTCCTCCAAAGTATGGATGACGTCGCCCCTGAATTTGATTCCGATCGTATGGCGAGGGAGTATTACGAGAAATTATATTAACCTATGATATAACCGCAAGGGACGCAATGGAAAGGGGCTGTTCAGCTCTCTTTGCGCCCATCGCTAAAAACCATTGCGTCTATTGCGGTTAAGCTATTCCACTAATTTGAGTAGCCAATATCTTTATCCCCTCATTATTACGAGAAATCGTATTAATCTATTGCGGTTAAGCTATTCCACTAATTTGAGTAGCCAAGATCTTTATCCCCTCCTCGAAACTGTGAGGCTCATAACAAAGTATCTCTCGCGGCCTGGTCAGGTCGAAACCTGTACGCGGAGGTCTTCTTGCTGGTTGCGTAAAATGAGAAGCATCCGTTGGTTGGATTAATGACTTGTCCAGACCAAAATATTCGGCAGTCATGATCGCCATTTCATAGGGAGTCAAAAAGTCTTTTCCAGAGATATTGTAAATACCCGTTG
Organism: Dyadobacter sp. HNCC25DJ184; assembly: GCF_056895215.1. Taxonomy (NCBI): domain Bacteria; kingdom Pseudomonadati; phylum Bacteroidota; class Cytophagia; order Cytophagales; family Spirosomataceae; genus Dyadobacter; species Dyadobacter sp. HNCC25DJ184. Next base: position 44,767 of record NZ_JBXHAQ010000009.1, read on the forward strand.
CCTCTTTTTCAGCAATTAACAAACATCCCAGAGCTAAATCCTCTGCTAGCGTTGGCGTTCTGAATTGGTCTGTTACGACTTTGATGGAAGTACCCGCCTCCAGTGATTTTTTTACCCACAAAATGATATTGCTGCGACTCATGTCGTGCGCAATTCCATATACGAGAACAGTTCTCGCAATAGCCCATTTCACCGCAGAATGAATAATGGCCTTTTCCGCCGCATATTTACTCCATCCATAAAAACTGATCGGATTAGGTTCGTCCGTTTCCGTATATGGACCAGATTTTCCGTCGAAAATAAAGTCGGTCGAAACGTGAAGTAGAAAAGAATTATGCTCTTCGCAGGCCTTTATGATGGTTTCTGTGGCAGTCACGTTCAATTTCCAGCAATCGTCCTTTTGAATTTCACACTGATCCACATTCGTCATCGCCGCGGTATGAATCACAATATCAGGCTGTACCTCATTCATTACAATCTGCACGTCATTCGGATTTGAAATATCCATCGACCGATAAATGTAGCTTTCAGAAAACGGCAAGCGGTTTTTACCAACTGATGTAGCCACAGTCTGAAATGTTGGGTGGCCTTGAAATAGCTCCACTAACTTTTGACCGAGAAGGCCGTTGGAGCCGGTGATGAGGATTGTTTTTAAAGGTTGTTTCTGAATGTGCATTTTTTAAAACAGAAGTTGATATTTCCGGCAAGATATGATATTGAGTTGAAAACGCTTTCGTAGTGGTAGGAGTTCATGTCCGAGTTGATGAAACCGAATACTCAGTATTAGTGTAATTGTTTGATCTTCAATATTTTAAAATGTACTTTCATTAAAAAACCATATTAAATATGATCACTATAACTCCCTCCGCAAGTAATAATCTGGATACTTTGGTTTCTCTTAAAGCTGACAAGGCCAAAGAATTTGAAAAACTGTATTCACGTTTTACCGTTACAACAAGCAGTGTCGTTGCGACCGCGACTGTGAAGCTGGAGCCGGGCGCCAGTCATTTTAGACTCTATTGGGGAGACGGAGCAACTTCATATGTGTCGACAAAAGGAGTTAAACACGGAGGTTGGAATGGGCGTAAGGACGATGGCTCTTACGAATTAAAACACGTTTATGCCGCCCCGGAAGATAGAGAAGCATTCGACGAAACCGTGGTTTTAAGGGTAGGGGATGGTGCGGGCAACAATGATTTATTTTCCATTACAGTCACTGTAACTCCGCTATATCGAGTTACTCACTATCCTATCTTTTTTCACCCTATTTCCTTTGAAGATTGGTTTTTTGAGCATGGAGATGAATGGATAATCACATTAAAAACGATTAATATCCTTCCAGAAATTAACAAAATTTGGAAATTTGATTTTGACTACCCGTTTCGTGGCTTTAGTGGATTTATAAAACTGGAAGACAGTACGGTCTCATATGATCTAAAAAAAGGACAGTCGCGTAAATTTTTATTGAAAGTGTTCGATTCGGACGTTCTTTGGGACGACGATATTTTGGAGAATATTTATACATTAAGTGGTGATGACGAAATCCAGACATTAGAATACGTCCGTGTAGAGAACACGAAGGTGAAATTACATTTTCGGAAGTCTGTCATGTTATTGGTTCCACTGCCAGACAACAATGATCTGCCGACACTGGAAATGTTGTAAAGAAGTTATTTGTCTCTCAAATTCAAAGAACATTATTAACAAAAAATCCGAAACGAATCCCCAATAAAATCGGCTCAACATTTCGGATTAAATATTGTCAAGGAAGCTTCCGGACTTAATTAGGATAGCTATATCCGTACTTTCTCGAAATCTTTTTCTTGCTCATCTTCTTTACGGAAATATCCATTGTGATGTTTTTTTCCGGGCGATTGCTCTCGTCTTTTGGTTGGGAAGCGATCTGGTCAATTACTGGTAAGTTGTCGATCACTTGTCCGAAAACAGTATAAGAGCCGTCGAGGTGAGGAGCACCGCCGATGGTTTCATATATTCTCTTTTGCTCATCTGTCAGTTTTCTGGCAGCGCGGGCTTCCTGTTTGGCCAGGTCAGCTTGTCCCCATACGCGTCCTTCTACAATATAAAACTGGCAGCCGCTTGATTCTTTGGCTGGATTGTTATCCCTTGCTGCGGCCAAAGCACCTTTTTGGTGGAATAGTTTCGGACTGAATTCTGCCGGGATTTTGTAGCCATTTTCGCCCCTTCCCAATGGTGTACCGGGTTGAGCGTTCCTTGATTCCGGATCTCCTCCCTGAATCATAAAATCTTCTATGACGCGGTGGAATAACAAACCATCGTAAAATTTGTCTTTCGATAGTTTGAGAAAATTCGCTTTATGTTTTGGTGTTTCGTCAAACAATATGGCGTGCATTGTGCCAAATTGGGTTTTAATCGTAATCAATTCATCCTTGCGGCTTTTCTTCTGAGCGAAGGCGTTGACGAATGTTAGTAGTAATAAAGCTTGTAAAAAAAGTAACCTTAATTTCATATAGCACCACTTATTTAAAAGTTTTTAAATTGGTTGGACTAAACTGGAAATTCAGACCAAAATCTTTTCCTTCCGACTTGTCTTCCATATCCACAATCAGCTCACCTTTTTTCCAGGTAATGATCTTCCCTTTAACTTCAGGCGAGCCATATTTTTCAGTAAAAGTGCTTTTCGCACTGTTCCACAATTGTTGGGTTGCTGCTTCACTGTTTAGATATACATCCACTTTTATCTGTTTTACCTCCTTTTCAGCAGACAACATATATAGTACGTCTATCGTCTCCAGTTGATCCGTTTCATGAGTAAAGCCCACGTGGTCAGGGAGTTCCTCAAACATCTCGTACGACTCTACCGATTTTAGCTTACTTAAGTGCGTGCGAAATGGTATTCCACGTATCACGCCTTCCTCTGAGGTTCCTAATACTTCCTGCAAAAGGGCAGACTGATCACTATTCAATTCTTCCTGATTCGGATTTGTTATTGCCACGCTGTCCGCGGTCGTTTCTATTTCCTCTTTTGTTTGGGTTTGACAGCTGTTTAAAAAGATTATACCAGTAATTAGTAACGAAAGAGACGAAGCTCTGTAATAAATCAAATTAGTTTTCATCCACAATTAGACTTAGGTTTCCAACACTCCAAAAAATATCTGCCATAAAATTAAGCTATCTTAATGCAGGTTTAAGCAAATGAGTTAAAATTCACGCGAAATGTTAAAGAAGAAGCGTCCTTCCTTTTTAGAATTTACGCTGTATGTGAACCTCATTACTACATTATAAAATGTGATAATATCAATTCCCGTTCCTGCACCGTAGATAAATTGGTTTGCGAGTTGGGTATTATTCAATTCAGGATACGCATTTTTAACATAACCTGCATCAGTAAAAGTGTTCAGGTACGCAGCCAGCGGCAATGTATTGAATTGCTTCACTGGCATCCATGAAAAATGTTTCTGAAAAGAGAAAAGGCGATATTTGATCTCATTTTTGGTGAGCAGATAATCCTGCCCGTCTACTACATATAGTTCATATCCACGAACAAGGTCGTTTCGATAACCCAGCCCGACGGTTTGCAAATACGGTTGTTTTTTTGGAAACGATGCTCGCCCGCGCAGACCGGTATTGGCAAACCACCGCTTGCCGAGTTCAAAATACTTGCGGTATGAAGCATAAAAGTATGCCTGGTTGATATCATCGGAAGGCAGCAAGCCCAATTTAGAAAATTGCGCACCATATGCCTGCCCCCTCAATGGATATTGAAAATTGTCCCTTTTATCGAAGGCGTAGGAATAGGAGAGCTGCAGGTATTGTTGACGAGTTCTTCCCTTCAGAAAATAGTCCGGGTTAAGAACGCTGATCGTATCCGAAATTTTTCCGGTACTCCACCGCAGGTCAGCTGTGTGGTATGAATAATATTTACCCCGATAGGTAAGTGCCGCAAACGCAGAAAAACGTCGCCGGTTGATATCTTCACTTGAAAGATAGTCGAGCTTGTCGGTCCAGCTTCGGAACGCCATCGTTTTGTTGATACCGTATGAAGTACCCACGGTGATACCCATTTTTTGAGCCTTATCGATATAAGGAAGCGAATAGGATACTTCAAATTTCGGAATAAAGCCGAATTCGGCGAGGAGCCGTAACTTGTCCGCCCTTCCCGTCACGTTTCCATAACTTACATATACCCCGTAAATAACCCGGCTAAGATCCCGGTTCCGATCGTACCACCACTCGTTGAAATTCCTGTCGGCAAGCTGAAAAACAGGAAGAGCGATCAGGTACCAACGTTCTTTGACAACCACATGCAAATCAGTATGCAGCGAATCGACATTAGGGCGGGTCAACATCTCGACCGTGACAAACAGATTCGTGTTGACTATTTTCCGACGATCGATTTCCAGAGCTTTGACCAGCGAGATACTGTCAAAAACATTTTCCGGCCTGATCGCCATCTCCCGCGTGATGATTGACGTGCGGGTTTTTGAATTGCCTTCAATAAATATATCACCTATAATATAACTGGCTGATGTGTCCCGGGCAGCGGCCGTCTGAGCATAGGTACTCATGGAAGCCGGCAAGAAATGCCATATCATACAGAGACTGGCAAAGAACAATCTGGTTTTTCTTGATTTTTGGAGTGTACCTGACAGCAATGGATGGACGTATTCAACTGGTTTATTTTCAAAAGTAATCTTAAAAACGTATTTGAACTATGATTTAGTCAAATATACGCTCCTGCGACTAACGGAGATGAGGCGGTTTTACCGTGTGTGTATTTTAAAAAAATGGGAAATGGTGATAGTCTTTTAAATCAGTGCGAGAGTATCATACACATATTAAGAACCTAACAATATGTCGCGCTCAAGAGCTGAAAATTTGATCAATAAGCTGATCAGCAATAAGCTGTCTGAGACTGAATTGTCGGAATTTCTCAAAGGCCTGACTGACGAGGAACAACAGCAATATTACTCGGACGTTTTGGAGCGGCATTTTCAAGATCTGCTGGACGAAAATCAGAACAAAGAGGAGCAGTAGACCTAAATGGCCGATTTATCCTCGGCTGAAATGCAATCCGAAGTACATCGCGCGGAAGTCGAGATGCCTGACTAGTGAACACCTTAATCAGTTTAACCTATATAATCTTTTTACTATCTGCTAGTTGACAAATGAAATCAAAAGGGGCCTTTAAGAATTGTATCCGGTATGTATCGGTGCTTTTTCTGATCATTCTGCTATCAGAAACGGCGGTAAGAGCGCAGAGCTATGTCGTGACCGGGAAAGTTACATCGAGCGAGGATAACCTCGCGATGCCGGGCGTAAGTATTTTGTTAAAAGGGACACAACGAGGCGCAAGTACGGATGTGGACGGTCGTTATTCGATTGAAGTATCTGAGCCAAACGCGATTCTGGTTTTTTCTTTCGTTGGCTTTGTTCAAAGCGAGACGGCGGTAGGTACCCGTCGAATTGTTGATATCTCACTGGCACCGAGCGCTGAAAACCTGAAGGAGGTTGTCGTAACGGCACTGGGCGTAAGCAAAGATGCCAAATCGTTGGGATATGCCACTTCTCAAGTCAAAACAGATGAGATAGTAAGGGCAGCCAATCCGAACTTGCTAAAATCGCTGGACGGAAAGGTGAGCGGGGTGAATTTCACCAGTTTGAGCAGTGATCCGACTTCTTCTGTTCTGGTCAATATCCGGGGTACGACTACGATGCCCAGCACTGCCAACGGCGGAACAAACGTTTCTGCCAAATCGCAACCTCTATATGTGGTAGACGGGATCCCGGTTGGAACTCAGTCTTTTACAGAAAAAGACGGTGTGGATTTCGGGAATATCCTTTCTCAGCTCAATCCAAATGATATCGCTTCGGTGACGATTCTGAAAGGTGGTAGCGCCGGTGCTTTATATGGCGCTGAAGGTGGAAATGGTGTTGTGATGATCACTACCAAATCCGGGCGCGGAGCTAAAAAGGGACTGGGTGTTTCCTATTCCCTTTCAGCATCGGCTGAAAAACCATATCAGTTTATTCAGGAGCAAACGTCCTTCGGGCAAGGCGAGCGTGCATACGAATGGCAATATGACAACACAGATACCTGGGGGCCCACGCTTGATGGCTCATTTAGCGCGGATTATTGGGATGTGAAAAATAAAAAATGGGCAAATGGCGCGATGCGCTCTTCAAATGAAAACCGTGTCAAAGCATATCTGCAAACAGGGCATACAGTTACCAATTCGATTGGTGTCACTGGAAATTATGACCGCGGCGCATTTCGTTTGGGTATATCAAATATGACAAATGTTGGGGTGATGCCTAATACCAAAACGGAACAGAAATCTTTCACGCTCAATACCGATTATAATATGAGCAAGAATCTGAAGGTTTCGGTCAGTACGAGCTATATACATACTTTTGCGCCAAATAAAACCAATACCACAGGATCAAACAGCGTTTTGAACAGCCTGCTTTTCAACCTGCCGACTAACCTGCAGCCGCTTGGTGATATGCATGACTACTGGCTGACGGGCTTCGAAGGTGTGAAACAAAACGGTGCTATTATGAAGGATAACGGCGTGGATGTTTCTGAAAACAATCCTTGGTGGACGACTTACGAAAAACTTCACCGCTTCACCCGTGATAATTTCTTTGGAAAAATTCAGCTGAACTGGCAGCTTTCGCAAGACTTCTCACTTTTGCTGAGAACGGGTATGCAAAACGTTCAGGAAAAATATGAACTGCGCCAATCATGGGGTGGAAAAGGGGATGCTTTTGGCCAATATGTGTCTGGTAATAATGCCAGTATCGAGGCCAATACGGATGCGATCCTGACCTACAACAAAAACGTTGGTAAGTTTTCGGTCAATGCGTCTGTCGGTGGTAATTATCGTTTCAATAACCAATCGAGCCAGACCATCACCGGTGGTGATTTGAACTCTCCGAATTTGTTTACGCTGGCCAATATCAAGTCAGGGACAATGACTGTTGCCGGAGATCCATATACCAATACCAAAACGCAGAGTCTTTATGGAATGGCGACTATTGGTTACGACGACAAGTTATTCCTTGACGTAACGGGCAGAAATGACTGGAAAGGGATTTTGCCGGAAGAGAAAATAAGCTATTTCTATCCGTCGGCTTCCCTGAGCTGGATCGTTTCTGAAAGCATAAAATTGCCAGAAAGCTTCAATTTGCTGAAAGCGAGAGTTAACTGGGCCGATGTGGGTAATGGTTTGGTAAGACAAAGATCAATTGATACCTATAGTTATGACCCAAGTCCGTGGGGAGCCGTGAATACGGTGAGCTTAAGTACTTCGCTTGTTGATGCTAATTTGAAACCGCAGCACTCAGTTTCGCAGGAATTGGGTATGGATTTGTGGATGTTCAACAACCGTCTGAAGTTTGACTTTACCTATTTCATCAAAACTCAAAAAGACCAGATCGACAATATCGCATTGGTTCCTGGAACAGGATATACCGGTTTGTTGACCAATATTGGTGATGTAAGAAGCAAAGGGTTCGAATGGGGTTTGACATTGACGCCCATCAAAACGCAGGATTTCAGCTGGGACTTGTCAGCAAGTTTTACCCATTACAAAGCTAAAATCGTAAGACTGTCGGATCAGTTTGCTCCAAATGGATACATATTCGCGAGCTATGACGGAAAAACAAAAGTGAAGATCGCAGAGGGTGAGGAGATCGGTAACATTTATGAAGAGAACCCGATAATGAGAGTTAAAACAGGGAAATATGCAGGTATGATGCTGCTCGATTCAGAGGAAGGAAAAGTTCAGAGGTCGTCTGATGAGCGTGATCGTGGCAAGTTGGGTAATTTCAATCCGGACTATATCCTTGGGCTTAATACCACAGTGAGATACAAACAATTCAGTCTGAATGTGGTGGGAAGTTTCCGCGTTGGAGGGAAATACGTTTCGGTCAACCAGCAATATCTTGAATCAAATGGACGGGCAACTACCACATTGGGTTCAGGCGACAACAACCCATATTGGCAGGGAGGTCGTGACGCTGCTCATGGCGGTATGGTTTGGCCTGCTGTTGGAGGGAGTTCATTTCAGGCTATCAATGATAACAACGACGCCAAAAGATCTGATTTTCAGGATGCAAGTTATGTAAAAGGAGTATTTGTCAACCCAGAATATTCAGGCGACCCGAATGCGGTAACTGACGAGAACTACATCGTAAACGGTGCCGACAAAGCAAACACGTTCTACGATTTCCCTTACAATGGATATGGAGATGTGATCTGGAATTTCGCTTCAACCAGAACTTTCAGCGCAACCAATTTCAAAATGCGCGAGATGTCGTTTGCATATACCGTTCCGGCGGCGATGTCACGGAAATGGAAGCTGAACAACCTGATGCTTTCCGTTTATGGAAGAAACCTTTTCCAGTGGAACAAATCCGGACGCCACGAAGATCCTGAGTCGGCATTCTCAGGCGTGGGTACAAGCCAGGGTATTTTGAGAGCCACTTTGCCTAGTATCAGATCCTACGGGTTTAAGCTGGCTGTTGATTTTTAATGACTTTAATTCTCTTTGGAACTATGAAATATTGTATAAGAATATTCTTTGTAATAGCCTTGCTGGGAACGGTTTCCTGCTCGGAGGATGAACTGCGCAAGGATGATACACTTCAGCGGATGGACGCGGTAGAGTCTGTAAATGACCCATATTTGTTGGCGTCTATTATCATGAAAACCTCACTTTTTTATCAAAAACAGGCTTTCGACAACCGCAGGCTGCCCGGTGCTACTCAGCATATGGAAAGTAACTACCAAAGCAGTGACAACTATTATGCCGGCTTCAAGTCGAACTTGGATGATATGTATACTGCGATGGAAATCCTGAAGTTGATCGAGAGTTCTATGGGGCTTTCGGAAGGTCGCGGATCGGTAGCTCATGTCGGAATCTTTCAGGTTTTCAGGGTGATGCTGTTCTCGTTCATGACGGATTTTTACGGCGACGTATATTATTCAGAGGCTTTGAAAGCAAGAGAGGGAATTCTATATCCGACTTACGATAATCAGGGCGATATATACGCGGGTCTTTTGAAAGAATTGGATGAAGCGATTGCGAAAATTGGTCAGGGAACAGAAGATATATCATCCTCTTACGACCTGATGTACGCTGGCGACAAAGCCAAATGGTTAAAATTTGCCAATTCGTTGAAACTTCGTTTGCTGATGCGTGTGTCGGCAAAAACGCCCGACGTCGCTGCAAAGATTGCGGCTTTGGCAAATTCAGTGATGGTAGACGGGGCTGACAACGCTGCGATCTCATATATTGGAACAACAAAAGACAATTCGTGGACCGGCGGTGTAAACAACTGGGGAACGATTGAAAATTTTGATACAAGAAGACCTTCCAAAACGCTGGTAGACAAGCTCGCAGAATTAAACGATCCGCGGATGATGGCATGGTTTGCTCCCGTTGAACAGCCATGGACGAGCGACAAAAGTCTGGATGGTGTCAGTTTCTCGACGACGGATCTCAACGGGTATACTTATACTTCTACATGGGAGTATATTGACAGATCAAAACCAGAGATTGCAAACGTGGCGACTTCGGATATCCTGATCGATTCGAATAAGGTATATGTAGGTTTCATCGCAGGGATGCAAAGCGACTGGAAAAACGGAAACGGGCATTACAATACTGCTGATGGTGGTGTAGTTGGAAATTTCAAAGTATCAAAATTCTCCAAACTATTCAGAGAAAACAGCCACAAGTTGCTGAAAGCAATGATTATGAATAGCGACGAGGTACAGTTTCTATTGGCAGAAGCCGTTGCGAAAGGGTATTTGAGTGGAAATGCTGAAACCTATTACAAAAGAGGGATAGCGCAGTCGATGCTTCGCTGGGGTGTTCCCCAGGCATCCATTGATACCTATCTCGCTCAGGCAAGTGTTGCGCTTCCTTCTGGTGCGACGGCTCAATTGGCAAAAATTGCGGAGCAAAAATGGATCGGATTGTTCCTAGTTTCGACAGAAGGATATCTTGATTTAAGAAGAACAAAACTTCCGAATATTTTCAACAATGGTCGTTTGAGCGGTTATGAATTCCCGTTGCGCTACCGCTATCCGGGTAATGAATCGGGTCAAAACAGGACAGCATATGACCTGGGAGTAACAACGCTTTCTCCGGCGGTAGATGATCAGTTCTCGAAGATCTGGCTTTTACAATAATGCATATGTGGGAGGGGAACGAATACTTCCCTTCCCATTTTTTTAAACAGAATAATCAGTCACCAATTAATAAATAAGAATGCCTAAAAAGTTTACAAATAATCCTCATCCTAACATTTATGGAAGCTATCCTCAATTTACAAAAAACGCTCCGTCGTTTGTTGATCCTGGTAATGACCACCGGATTCTATGCATCCGGAGTTTGTGCAAATGCAGCCAACTCGCCCACTCATGTCGCTGATCGAACGATTAGCGGAAAAATCACTACAAAAACAGACGGTACGGCGTTAGCGGGAGTCAACGTTATTCTCAAAGGCTCGCAGACAGGTACCAGCTCAGACGCTTCCGGTAACTATTCTATTTCTATCGGTGAAAGAAAAAATCCGGTTTTGGTCTTTTCTTTTATTGGTCACGTTACGCAGGAGATTACGGTTGGCAATGAATCGGCGATCAATATCGTCATGGAAGAAAGTAATGAAACCCTTACCGAAGTGGTGGTGACCGCGCTTGATATCAAACGGGAGGCCCGCTCGCTGGGATATGCCGTTGGCCAGGTAGATGGTAAGGACATAAGCCGGGTTGCACAGGAAAACGTGCTCAACTCTCTTTCCGGCAAAGTTCCGGGAGTGACGATCAGCTCGACAGGCGGAACAGGTTCTTCTGTCAGCATGGTAATCCGTGGAGCCACTTCTTTGAGCAATGACAATCAGCCTTTGTTTGTTGTGGATGGTGTTCCAATCACAAACACGCTGAATAACGTTAGCCAGATTGGGAATGATAACCGTGTCGATTATGGAAATGCCATATCAAGTATAAACCCTGACGACGTAGAGAGCGTATCTATCCTGAAGGGGCCAAGTGCTGCTGCCCTTTATGGCTCAAGAGCGGGAAATGGCGTGGTGTTGATCACTACTAAAAGTGGCAAAAAGGCAAAAAAAATGACGGTATCGATCAATTCAAGTACCGTTTTTGACAAACCATATAAATTCCTTGATTTTCACCACAAGTTTGCAACCGGTATATTACCTTTCACGCCGGATAATAACCCATATCCGGGTGGCGTGCTGGTGATCGACGAAGGATCTGCCGGTGGGGTAGGGCCTGAGTTGGACAAAGGATATAAGGCCATTCAGTGGAACAGTCCCTATGACGCAGACGGAAATCAGATTCCGACTGAGCTGGTATCGCATAAAGACAATGTGAAGAATTTTGTGAAAACCGGGATTACAACGACCAATGGGATTTCAATTTCAAATAACACCGATTTGATCACCTATCGGCTGTCTTATTCGAATATGACGAACCATGGTATCGTGCCAAATTCAGATTTGTTTCGTAACTCATTGAATGTCAGCTCTTCGGTTCGGGCAAGTAAAAAGCTGACAATCAGTACCAATATTGATATCAGCCGGAATAACTCGAACAATCGTCCTGCAACCAACCGTGGAACGAATCCATTGCAGTGGGCATATGCAGTATCTCCGCATATTGATATCAGAGATTTGAAAAACTACTGGGTTCCAGGTCAGGAAGGACTTCAGCAATTGTCGCAAGGCCCAGGGGATTACAATAACCCGTATTTCCTTGCATATGAAGTCAACAATGGCTTTGTGAGAGACCGGGTTTTTGGTAACCTGAAAGCAGATTGGCAAATCACGCCAAATTTGAGTTTGATGGGACGTTATTCATTGGATACGTATACTGAGCAACGTACAACCAAAATAGGGAATAGCTATACCAATGACAGCCGTGGCGCATTTGGTCTAATCAATTTGTCAAGATTTGAAAGAAATGCCGACTTCCTCGCAACTTACAAAAAGGATATAAGCGACTTTAGTCTTTCCATTTCTGGTGGAGGAAACACCAGGTATCAGAAAAGCGCAGACCAGACAACGGGTACTAAAAACGGTACAGGTTTGATCATTCCTGGTTTGTACACGCTGTCGAATATTGCCCCGGCCAACCTGAGTTATACCAATGCGGTTTATGAAAAAGCAGTATTCAGCGTTTATGGATTGGCAAATCTTGGCTTCAAGGATATGGTTTACCTCGATTTGACCGCCAGAAATGACTGGTCAAGTACGTTGCCCAAAGCCAACCGTTCCTATTTCTATCCTTCAGCTTCCGTGAGCGTTTTGCTGAATGAAATGTTCGGGCTGTCCAATCAGGTCAATCTGTTCAAAATCCGAGGTGGGGTTGCACAGGTGGGTAATGATACCAACCCGTATAGCTTGCTGGCCACGCTGGGCAACTCTGGTGCATGGGACGGCATCACGCGTTTGTCAAAATCTGGAACCATTCTCTTGCCGGATTTGAAGCCGGAGATTGCGACTTCATATGAGACAGGGATTGACTTCAATATGTTTAAAAACCGTTTACGTTTTGCAGGAACGTATTATATGGTTGAAAACCGTAACCAGATTATCCCAACCAAACTTCCTCCTTCGTCTGGTTTTACCCAAAAGAATATCAACGCTGGTTTGCTCGTGAGCAAAGGACTTGAATTGCAATTGGGAGGAACACCGGTTGATGCGAACGGATGGAGATGGGATATCACAGCCAACTGGTCGAGAAACAGAACAACGATTAAAGAATTGTCTGACAACCTTGCTTTTTACACCTTGTGGACTGACGCAAAAGGTGGTGCCTGGACATATGTTGGTGACAAAATCGGGGATATCTATGATGCTGAAATCGTTACTGTAAAAGACAAAGAGTCGAAATATTATGGATATCCGATATTGAACGACGACGGTTCGTGGCAAAGCATTAGTGCGAGCACGACCAGAAACCGCATCGGAAACTTCAATCCAGACTTCATACTAGGTTTACAAACTTCCATTGCCTACAAAGGATTTAGTTTGAATATGACGTTCGACTGGAGACAGGGTGGAAATTTTGTTTCTCAAACTTACAGATATTCAGAGTCTGACCTGAAATCACAACGGTTTCTGGATAACCTGATTAACCCGAACGGAATGTCAGGCGATGCGCTTCGTAACTATTTGGTAGACAATGACAAAGTGATTATTCGAGGCAACAACTTCCCGATCGTGGGTGGGCCGACTGCGGAATATGGCGGTTTTCCATTTAAATATGGTGGCAATACATACGACTACGCAGTGTTTAATCCGGGTGTGATCGCGACATATGACGAAAATAATGAGATTACCGGCTATACCGAAAATCTGGGTGGCGCAGGTACCAAATACATTCCATATGGAGACAATTATCCTTGGGATTTTACGCGCGCGGCAACTTTCGATGCATCGTTTGTAAAACTTCGTGAAATAAGTCTGGGATATGATCTGCCAGCGAAACTCATCAAACGTGTGGGTCTGCAAAACGCCAATATCGCGGTATATAGCCGTAATATCATCCTTTGGACAAAAGCCAAAATCGGTATTGATCCTGAGCAGGCGTTTCAGCAGGAGTCTAATGCACAGGCCGGAACTCAGTTCAAACAAGGTATTGAGCGCTATAATGTTACGCCTTGGGTACTGCCGATTGGTTTTAAATTGGGTCTGACATTCTGAAAATCCGAAACATCGTTTATATCGAAATAAACTATCATGGAAAAAATTAATAAATCACTTATAAGCCTGTTGTGTCTCACCATCATGATCTTTTCATGTAAGGATCTTACAGAGATCAACGAGAACCCGAACGGGGTCGCACCGGAAACGGTCAACCCGAACCTAATCATGCCTACGGTGTTGACAGAAGCTGCCAAGTTATATGTAAACCTTGGTTATCAGGATATTGCGGGTGTTGTGCAGCATACTCAGAAAGATGCCTGGGCAAGTGGCCATAACGACTATGACTGGGGCGGAGACCAAAGCTGGAGCGCCTATTATGATGTGCTTCGGACCAATAATCTGCTTTTGACCAGATCGGAGGAAGTTGGGTTTGAATACCATCAGGGAGTAGCGCTCGTAATGAAATCTTTCGTGTTCGGACTCGTTACCGACCTTTGGGGCGACGCACCATATACCAACGCGCTGAATGGCGAGGCAGGAGGATCAGAAAATATCTATCCCGCCTTCGATGATCAACAGACGATCTACACCGGCATACTTGCGGACCTTGAAAAAGCGAATACATTGCTATCCAAATCAAAAGCGGAATATTCGGGGATTGTTGATAATGTGGATGTGTTTTACGGCGGTGATCCTGCCAAATGGCGGAAGTTTGCCAACTCGCTTGCACTGAGATATTACATGCGTATTTCTACCAAACTTCCTGATGTAGCGAAAGCTGGGATTGAAAAAATTGCCGGAAACGCAGCGCAATATCCGATCATCACTGCTAATGATGACGACGCAACGATGTCATTTCCAGGTAATTCCGACAGTGATTCCTGGCCCGCAAATGCAGTATATGATGCCAGCGGAAGTAACTATCGTCGTATCAAAATGTGCGCGACGTTTGTTGAAAGGCTTCAGAGCTTAAAAGATCCGAGGTTGGATATATGGGCAAAAAAGGTAGAAGTTCCTTTGGTTGTAGACGGAACTTTGCCCGCGGGAACAGATAAAATTGTAGATGGCAAACGCTATTTGTCGCCTGATAAAGTGGGTAGTGAAGTGATTGATACCGACCCGGATTATGTGGGATTGCCACCTAGCTTCTCGGCACTTCCTTCTGCCTATAATCTGAACCCGACGCCAGGGCAAACCTCTTACAATCCACACGTTTCGTTTGTGAACGAGATATATAAAGCTGCAAAAGGGCCTTTATTGAAAGCAAGGTTAATATCCGCAGCAGAAGTACATTTCATATTGGCTGAGGCAGCATTAAAAGGCTGGTCTGCGGGAACTGCAAAAACGCATTATGAAGAAGGAGTAAAAGCATCAATGACAACCTGGACGGTGGGAAGTGGCTACAGCGCATACATCGCTCAGGCAGGAGTTGCTTTTAATAGTACCTTAAAACAAATTATTGAACAAAAATGGATTGCCAGCTGGACTGCTGCAACGGAAGCATGGTTTGACTACCGCCGTACCGGATTCCCTGCCTTAAAGGCTGGTCCTGCTGCGAAAAGGGAAGTATTACCACTTCGTTTTTACTATATGCGGGATGAAATTAACATCAACCAGGCCAGTGCATCTGTAGCTTTGGGGAAACTGGAAGTAACCAAATATTCTCAAGCCGATCAGCAAAACAGCCCATGGTCTAAACAGTGGCTGGTGAAGGGATCCACAATTCCTTGGTAATGAAGATTTAAACTCAGCGTAATGAAAATCAGGCACCGGGGCTGGTAATTCAGCCTCGGTTTAATTTTGAACTGGCACAAAAATATGAATCGACGTTTTTTCGCACTGATCTTCACTTGGTTGGTATGCTTGGCGTTTTCAGCAGGAGCACAAAACTTGAAAGTTGGAGCAGCCGTTCGGAACATTACTCCTGACCCGCTGTTGCCTGTCTCCGGAGGCATTGGTACCCCAAAGAAGGCAACGGAAACAAAGGGAAATTTATTTATCAGGGTCATGGTTTTCGAGAAAGGCGACACCCGCGTGGCAATAGTCAATATTGACAATTTGGGCTGGCCATCTGTTTTAGGAAACAAAACAAGAGCATTGGTAAAAGGCATTCGACCTGAGAATATTCTGATTGGAGCGACTCACACCCACAGCGGGCCCGATGCATATGGTTTCCCGAATGAAAAAGGTGAGGCCTTTGCCGATCTGAAATATCTGGATAAATGCGTTCAGCAAATGGCTGATGCGATAAATGAGGCGGTTCAAAAATTGCAGCCTGCGAAATTGAAAATTGCGGTGGGGGAAGCGAAGGGGAAAATATCCTATAATTATTATGCGGATAAGCTGTTCGATCCACGTTGCGGCGTCATTCAAGCCGTGGCAAGCGGCGGTTCCCAAAATGGAAAAGTCATCGCGACTTTGGTCAACTATGCGATCCATCCGGAAGTGATTGGTTCAGGGAGAGGGATATTGAGTCCGGACTTATGTGGGCCGTTATATGACCGTATTGAATCGAAAACCGGGGGGATTGCTTTGTTTATGAATGGCGCTCAAGGTGGTATGGTCACTGCCGATAATCGTTTGCAGGACGGTAAGGAGGCGAATAACTGGGAAGAATGCCAGCGTATCGGTGAGCTGCTTGCAGACGAGGCGTTAAGGATAGTTTCCAACGCGCCGACCGAGAATAATCCTTCACTTTTTTGTACATCCAAACAAGTCGAATTCCCAATCGATTCGGATATAATGCGGTACATTTTAGCAAAGTCGCCCCTTAAATATCCTGTCAACGAAAAAAATACTGCTCCGGCGCAAGTCAATATCCTGAACATAGGTTCAGCGCAGATTTTAACCATTCCCGGCGAGGCTTTACCCAACATCGGATACTACGTGAAACGGCATATGAAAACCAAGTCGCCATTTTTATTTGGATTAACCAACGATGCTTTTGGATATATCTTAACCAAAGTTGACTTTGATAGTTTCAAAAGATATGAATATGTCAGCAAAACCAGTTTGGGTGAAATGACAGGTGAAATCTATATCGAAGAAGCCCTCAAGCTTATTAAATCTGCTCCTGAAGCGGATCATTAAATGTAAATACAAGAGTTTAGTAATGAATAAGATACGTTCACTAACAACTAAAAGCTAATAGCTATTATGCTTAATAAGAGATCGATTACTGCTTTTCTAATGCTTTTGTTTGCCTTCGGCACGGCAAATTCCCAAACAAAAATAACGCCGGAAACGGCTTTGCAGGCCTACCTTCATAATGGTGATAAAGCATTCAAGTGGGAGCTGAAGGAAACAAATACCCACGACGGAAATACATTTTACAACATATTGCTTACCTCGCAGAAGTGGCGTGAATTCACATGGACGCACCAGCTTACGATCATCGTTCCGAAGGAAATCAAGTACGATGGCGCGTTGCTGTTCATAACCGGTGGCTCGAATAAGGAAGGAAATCCCAATTGGAAAAATAATACAGAGGATGAGCTTTTGGCATCGCTTTCGGGTGTTGCGAAAATTAATAAAGCCATCGTGACGCAGTTAAGACAAACCCCCAATCAGCCGTTTTACGACGACTTGACAGAAGATGCACTGATATCCTACACGCTTCACAATTTTAAAAAGGACAAGGATTATAGCTGGCCACTGCTTTTCCCGATGGTCAAAAGTGCGGTTCGGGCGATGGACGTAGTGCAGGAATTTTCCAAACAAAAGTTAAATAAGCCTGTCAAAAACTTTGTGATTTCGGGTGCATCCAAACGAGGATGGACGACCTGGCTAACCGGAGCGAATGATACTCGCGTTGCCGCCATTGCACCGATGGTTATTGATATTCTGAATATGCCCGTAAGTCTTGATTATCAGATCCAATCATGGGGCGACTATAGTGTTCAGATCGAAGATTATGTAAAACTGGGTATTCCACAGTCGACGGGAAGCGAAGATGGAAAGGCGATCACGGCAATGATTGACCCTTATTCCTATCGTACGAAACTCACAATGCCGAAACTCATATTTATGGGTACTAACGATGAATATTGGGTCGTGGATAATATCAAAAACTACCTGAAAGATATTCCGGGGCTTAATATGCTGCATTATGTACCAAACGCCGGGCACGATTTAGGCGACGGAAAACAGGCTATGGAGGCTTTGAGTGCCTTTTTTGGAGCAACAATGACAGGCAGCGAGTATACCATGTGCGACTGGAAACAAACTCCGGGAACGAAGAGCGTTACATTGGATATCAAAGCAACTCCTGATAAGTTGGTGGATGTAATCGTATGGTCTGCCACTTCGCCCGATCAGGATTTGAGAAACGATACCTGGACAAGCAAAAGCCTTGGTATTAAAAATAAGGGCAATATTCAAGTGAAGGAGGCACTTCCTTCGAAGGGTTTTAAAGCGTTTTATGTTGATCTGAAATATAAGAATCTCAATGGCCAGACATATACCGAGAGCACGCGGATATTCCTGGCGAATGAAAAGTCAGTGCTGTGATTTACACCATTTATGTACTCCTATGAAGTTTTTAAGGCCATTTTCAGTATTTGTTTCAACTTGCCTTTTGCTCAGTTGCCACACTCAAAAAGAAGTTAGTAATCGAAGTATCAAGAATGTGGTCGATGATTTGGTTACGAAGTTTTATGCAGAATTGAAGCCAGAGCAACTGGATACGATCCGGGAGGACTATATTCTAAGCAAGATCAGCGACGCCGACAAAGAAGTCCTTTCCACTAAATACCTCACATTTGATGTCAATGTGCCGGTGACAGTTTCGCTGATGCGACATGATTATCCGAAAGTGCTACCGTTCTGGTTACCGAAAAGCGGTTTTGTTAAAACTAATATGCTCGTCAAAAACGAGGACTACACCTACGAGGTATGGCAGAAGGATTTCGATGCCGGAGAAGTGGGGTTGGGTATTAACGGGTTCGACAAAGACCGGCCCGTGTATTTTATCTGTGTAGCTCCGAAGAAGAAGGGTGACATTCTGAAAATTTCGAATGTGTTTCCCAAAGAATTTGAAAGGGATACCACGCAGTTGATAACGATGCATAAAGGGGCATTTACCTACCACGACTGGGATAG
Source organism: Dyadobacter sp. HNCC25DJ184 (assembly GCF_056895215.1). Taxonomy (NCBI): domain Bacteria; kingdom Pseudomonadati; phylum Bacteroidota; class Cytophagia; order Cytophagales; family Spirosomataceae; genus Dyadobacter; species Dyadobacter sp. HNCC25DJ184. The sequence goes on from NZ_JBXHAQ010000009.1 coordinate 63,529, forward strand.
CCTGGTGCTGAAGGAAGTACCTGAAAGTTTGGATGGACAAGTGCTTTTTACGACGATAAGAGGTCGCGCGCGGGAGGCACATCTTGTCAATGCTTTCCGTAAAACCGCATTTCCTTCTTCTAAAAAGCCAGACCAGCTTCTGCAAACATGGAGTGGAGATCCAAAAACTACGCTGGATATACAATGGCGGACTTCCCCTGATATAATGAAAGGCCTGGTAAGATACTGGAAGGATCAGTCAAACGATACGCTCGCGGTAACAGCTACCAGTTTTAAAATGGAAGATAGGCTACTTGAAAATGATCGCTATGTTATAAGGCATACTTCGAAATTGAGCGGTTTGAAACCCGGCACTTTATATCATTATAAAGCCGGCAGTGATCAGGGCGGATGGTCGCCAGCCTATACCTTTAAGACCGAAGGCGAATCCCCGAAAGAATTTTCATATATATGGTTCGGGGATACGCACTACTCACCAATCTGGGGTGATATGATAAAAAAAGCAGCTATTCGCCACCCTGAGACCGCATTTTATTCTATCGCCGGTGACTTGGTAAGTACTGGATTGTCGAGAAACGAGTGGGATGAATTTTGGCAATTTTCGGGAGACGTGTTTGCTTCAAAACCTTTGATGGCTGTTCCCGGCAACCACGACAGTCAGGATGGTTTGGGGGCGTGGATGTATCAGGAGATGTTCAGTTATCCGGAAAACGGACCGAAAGGCCAGCCGAAGGAGATGACTTATTCTTTCGAATATGGCAATGCGTTATTTCTTCAGATCGACGCCACGCTCAACGTCCCTGCCCAGACTTCATGGATAGAAACTCAGTTGAAAAACTCGAAAGCCAAATGGAAATTTGTAATGTTCCATTTTTCGCCCTACAATTTCGTGGAGCCATATGATGAGATCGTGAGAGAATGGGGGACTTTGTTTGACAAGTATCACGTGGATATGATGATGGGCGGGCATATGCATTATTACCTGAGAACCAAGCCAATTTATAACGGAAAAACTGTGGATGATCCTGCCAAGGGAACCATATATACCATGTCCATCAGTATCCCGGGCAAACAGGACAAATGGCCGGATGAAGATTACGCAGTGAAAAGATATCCGGACGGGCCTTTATATCAGCATATTACAATTAAAGGAAATAAGCTGTTTTACAAATGCCTGGATCCGGAGGGGAATGTGAAGGATGAGCTGGTGATTGAGAAATAGGGGAGGGGTTAATATTTTCTTAACGATATCATGATCTGCAACAATGGATTAGAGCGAATATCACACTAAAAAAGGGTTGGCAGGAGTTATCGGCCAACCCTCTTTAAATGTGAAATCCTATTTCTCAACAACGACCTTTTCGGATTTGTCGCCGTTTCTGATGACGTACGTTCCGATTGGCCAGTTTGTAGTTGAAACGGTTTGCAGGTCCATTATAGGTCTTTCCAATATCTTCGTTCCTTTCAAATTGTATATCTCAATCGATTTGGCAGTACCCGAAGTCTCGATGGTGAGAATATCTTTGGCCGGATTCGGATAAAGCTTGAGAACCTGTACATCTGAGGTGACCTGCACAATTCTTGAGTTAGAAGATTTTCCATCAAAATCGATTTGTTTTAACCGATAGTAGCTCACAGGAAGCGGTTCTTTATCCAAAAACTGGTAGGTTTCAAGATCTTTGGATTCTCCTTTTCCATCCAGAAAACCAATTTTTTCAAACTTTCTGGTGTCACTGCTCCGCTCAATTTCAAATCCTGAATTATTGATCTCTGCGGTGGTAGACCAACGTAACAAATTCGATTCGCCGGATTTTCTTGCGGTAAAGTTTACGAGTTGGACGGGAAGGGAATTATTTTGAATGTAATCCTCGCTCACAAGTCTGACATTGCCTGCAAGGCTATTTACTATATCTGCCCTATACTTTCCTGGTCCGGTCATGTTGAAGGCGATCGTGTCGGAAAGCGTAGCCACTAGATTATCATCCTTATACCAATAATAAATGTTGTTCGCTACAGTGCCACCTGCGTTCACATAAAGCAAATTTCCAGAGGTATATATCGGGATTTTTGCTTGAGGTGAATACGCATCGATTTTGGAAAAATTAGGTTCAAGCGCGTCAAATGTAAGATAGTTGTCGTTGAAACTGACTTCCGCTGATATGGGAACACTTGTTAAGGACGGAAGTCCATCAAATCGGTTATGGTTAGCTCTTAAGATTGTTACCTTACTCCAGTTTTCTTCGCCTCCCGGAAACGATCCGGAAAAATTATTATGGTCCAAATAAACATTTTCCAGATTTGTGAGGTTTGCAATAGATGAAGGTAGAGTGCCATCGAGTTTATTTCCTGCTATTGCTAATATTTTTAATTTTGACAAATTTCCAATGTTAGCGGGAACGGGGCCAGTTAGCGAGTTGTATCCCACACTGAGATAATCGAGATTAGTCGCATTGGTCAATGATGCTGGAATTGAACCGGAAAGTTTGTTGAGATTCAGGCTGAAGATTTGCAATTCCGGAAGATTCCCAAATCCGCTCGGAATTTCTCCAGTTAATTGGTTTACTGATAAATCAAACCATTTTAACGCGGGAAGGTTTCCTATTTGAGCAGGTATTTGTCCTGTGACCAAATTGTCATACAAGTTTAAGAACCATAGGTTTGATAGCCTTCCAATCTCTTCGGGAACAGTTCCAACAAATTCATTTTGAGATAATTCGAGGATTTCGAGTGCCTGCAATTGTCCAAGCTCCGGCGGTATGGGGCCTCCAATGTGGTTATTCCCCAGTAATAGTAATCTTAATTTCGGGAGTTCCCCAAGCGATGATGGAATGATTCCGGATAAATTATTACTCTGGAGATCCACCGTTTCCAGTTGGCTGAGTTCTCCCAGCGAAGAAGGCATTTTTCCGGATAGCAAGGGATTTTCGTTGATTCTTAAAGATTTAAGTTTTTTGAGGTTTTTCAGTTCAGGCGTAATTATACCATTCAAATTGTTGCTTTGTAACTGCAGTTCTGTTACTCGGCCTCCGGTGCATCCAACCCCATACCAGCTGCATGGAGAATCACCTGCATTGCCCGGGTTATTCCAGCCGTATTTTGCAACCCATGCCCATCCTTTCGTTTCAAGATAAAAAGCCAATAATGCCTGTCTGTCGCTTTCTAAGTTATCAGGTCCAACGATATAATCCTCACTCACCAACGTCAGGGAAGATGCCACACTGCTAGTTATCTCTGCCCGGTAGGTTCCATCACCAATGGCGGCAAACAGATCGGTGACATTATTAGTGGCCACCAAAATGCCATTTTTATACCAACGGTAAATGTTATTTGCAGCGGATCCTCCCACGTTTGCCCTTAAAAGTCCACCATCGTTAGTTAATGGAAATTCCTTTTGGGGGCCATAATAATCCAGCTTGGTAATATTGGGCTCCATACCATCGAACGTGAAATGATTGGAAGTAATATTGATCTCGCAGGATGTCGATATCATGCTCAAATCTGGTATAACACCCGAAAGCTTATTGGACTCCAGATAGAGATATGCCAGATTCGTTAAATTTCCAAACGAAGAGGGGATTGGGCCAGTTAGGTTATTATAACCCAAATTGAGGGAAGTGAGTGAAGCAATGTTTCCAAGTTCATCAGGAATATCGCCTGAGAGTTGATTTCTGGACAACAAGAGCCCGTTCAATTGAAATAAATTACCTAACTCTTTCGGAATTGGGCCATATAATTGATTTGAAGTAAGTGAAATCGTTTTTAGCTGAGTAAGCGTTCCCAACCCGGCAGGGATTTTTCCGCCAATTCTTGTATCGTTTATACTGAGCATCTCCAGAAGATGTAATTTACCAATTGATGTTGGTATCTCACCTAACAATTCAGTATTACTGCTCATTTCCAAATGCCTCAAATTCGACAAATCGCCAATGTCGGCAGGGATATAGCCTGATATAACATTACCAGCGAAATAAAGGTATTTTAGTGCACTCATTGTAGTTAAAGATTCAGGAATTTTCCCCGCAAGATTATTGCCGGACATTGCAATTGACGTTACTCTTCCGTTCTCACACGAAATGCCTGACCAACTACAGGGATTATCACCAGGGATGCCAGGTACCGACCAACCGGATCGATTATTCCAATAGTCTCCATTAGTGGCATTATACAAATCAACTAATGCAAGCCGATCAGACTCCAATGTCTGGGCAAATGATTCGAGAGAAAGTAAAAGGAGAAGTGATAGTAAAAGTGTTTTCGTTAGGGCACTGGTAGATGAAGTCTCAGGCGTAAAATACTTCATAGGTTACGAGGGGGTTAGTTGAGTTGGTTAAATTGAAAAGTAGATGTTTTCAATTGTGATTAGTTTCGGACGCATTTGTTACAGTAAAAAATAGGGAAAATAAATAAGAAAATAGTGTGCAGAAGAGTCTTAGGTGCTTATTTATTTGATGATTGGTCAAACAAAATGGGTTCATGAGGTATTATTCAGGTGAGAAAGTTGGTTGCTAGGTGGATAAAGCAAAAAAGCATATGATTGATTATAAATACCAATCATATGCGAGTTAGTTTGATAAAATTATCCAGTGGTTACTTACTGAGAAGTAAAATGTTAGCGGAAAATGGATATGAGAGGATATCCCATTCCAAGTCCGAAAGAGGGTTTATGTTTGTCATAAAGAAAAATGTAATAACTGAACAAAATCGCCTAAAACCGATCATGAGCCCCATTGAGCGGGCCGTGGCTACTAACAGCAATCGCTGTGCACAGCGCAATAATTACCAAGACGAACAGTAAATTAATAGCCCAGCGGCTAACGTTTAATCCACGGTCAGTGAAGACTGGATCTGATTTTTTAATGAGAAAGAAGATTGCGAAAAAATTGAGGATATACAGATATTGTTCAGGACGATACAAACTCATGAAAGCACCCGTGATCAGGAAGCTGTAAATGATATATAAACCAAGATATATCAATATGGAAATGTATAAATCGTTTTCGGATATGTTTGTTTCGGTTGAAGCGTTTTTGAGATAGAAATAGTAAATTGAAAGCGCGGATATGGATAGTACAAGAATAAACGATACCCACTGCACGTTTCGCGTTATGGCCAGGATATCTGAACCTGGGGAAATGTTTTGGACATATTCGGATATCCGGTTCGAGTCAAAAGATTGGTCCCAAACCAGAAAAGGGATAATCAGAACGACGATAATGAGCGGGATTATAACACGTTGCTTACCACCTAGGTGACGAGTTTCCGGCCATGTAGAAGTGAAGGTGCCATATGCCATGCCAACGCCGCCGAAGAAACCGATGGAATATTCCATTACATTCCAGAAGTTGAATTTGAAACCCGAAGTGCTGCCCAGGACCTGTAAGAAATTTCCAAAAGCAAATCCGAATCCCGCACCCAGCCCGGTGATGATTGCCAACCGAATGGCCTGCGTGTGATTATGGCGGATCATATACCAGAGCAAGGCGACGAACATACCCAAAGCGCCCGCCCAAGCTTCGGAACGCGGTGGCGTCATGAGCCAGCCTAGTTCTTCAATAAGAAAATAATAGAATATCAGCGCGCCGGCGGTCATTTCAGTCAATAATCGCGACCACTTCACAGGGTTTTCTTTTGTGTCCGAAAGTGTGAGTCCAAACATCCCGCCACCCATTAACCCAAACAATCCACCGATGATAAACAACATCAACAAGCCATAAAAAGCATTTCCGAAATCGCTGCTTCGGCCATATCCTACCACTTGTCCATAGCTGATGATGCCTGTTACACCCCAACCCGCTGCGGAAGCAAGTGCCAATTGAAACGCCCTGTCATACCAGTCCTTCCGCTTTGATATCAATACAATCGCCAGCCCGCCAATAGCTCCCGCCCATGCAGCTCCCTGTTCGTGCCCAAACTGACCACGTATGGCCCATGCAGTGCCGAGTGAAATTCCTGATAAAAGTAATGAGTAAAGTAATTGGCGGTTCATGTTTACGACCAGGTGTTTTTGGTGAAGGTTATTGAAATCACAAGGTTATTGGCGATTTTTAGTAAATACAGATGTCCAACAGAAACGGGCTATCCGCAGCATTTTTCGCCATAGAAATGGCCTGAAAATTCCCGTTGTCGGTACTACGCATATAAACTTGTTTAGAATAAAATGATGAAGGATCTGTTGGCAATTAACGGTGGTGAGGTGACGGTAAAAAAGACTTTTGAGTGGCCAGTATATAATCAGGAGGATATAGATGCGGTGACGGAAGTGGTGGCAAGTGGTAAGTGGGGAAACCCTGATTGCGGGGATGAAGTCGAAAAGTTTGAGCAGGAATTTGCAGCTTATTGTGGGAGCAAATATGCAATAACCTGCGTTAACGGTTCTGTATCGCTTCGACTTGCATTGATAGCCATTGGTGTCAAGCCAGGTGATGAAGTGATTGTGCCGCCGTACACTTTCATTGCGACCGCTTCCACAGTTATCGAATGTAATTGTGTTCCGGTTTTTGTTGATATTCAGCCCGATACCTATAATCTTGATCCGGCCAAAATTGAAGAGGCTATTACCGAACGAACCAAGGCGATTATACCGGTTCATTTCGGAGGGCTGGCTTGTGATATGGATGCGATTATGGAAATTGCAAAGCGTCGTAACTTAAGAGTAATCGAGGATGCGGCGCATGCGCATGGAGCGGAATACAAGGGAAAAAAGCTGGGTACTATTGGGGATGTCGGAAGTTTTAGTTTCCAGTCATCCAAAAACCTGACGTCAGGTGAAGGCGGGATTGTAATCACGGATGACGACGATTTGTATCAAACCATGCGTTCGTTGAGGAATGTTGGTCGCGTGGAAGGTGGTCAGTGGTACGACCATTATAATCCCGGCTGTAATTATCGGATCACGCAAATGCAGGCGGTCTTGCTGTCGTCCCAACTTAAACGACTGGAAGATCAAACTCAAAAGCGAAATGATAATGGGTTATATCTGAATCGGTTATTGGAGGAGGTTGAAGGCATCACGCCCTTGTCAAGAGGAGAGGATATAACCATGCATTCGTATCATATCTATATTTTTAAATACGACGCTTCTAAATTCGGAGATATTCCTAAAAATAAATTTACAGAAATGCTGGTAGCGGAAGGTGTTCCCAGTTTCCGGGGATATCCTCATCCACTGTATAAACAGCCGCTTTTCCAGAACAAAAATTTTATGTGTTATGCCATTCCAGAAACAGCCGATTATAGTCAGGTAGTATGTCCTGTCGCCGAGCTGGCTTGTGAGACGGAGGCTGTCTGGATTTTACAACATGCCATGTTGGGTGAAAAAGAGGATATGGAGTCGTTCGTGACGGCTATTCGCAAAATTCAGGAATCTGTTCGCGACATTTCGGTTTAGCGATCTCATCCTTTGGTTTTTAAACCCAGATAATAGGTTCTGTCGCTCGCGTCCAAATGTTCGGTGGCATTTCTTAGTGCCACCCGAGGCATGGTGAGTGCATAGTTATCCAGGAAGTCCAGAAGTCGGTTTGGATCTCTTTTCCCGGCTTCACGTATCCAGGCGCCTACCGCCTTCTGAATGAGATCGTGTTCGTCGTAAAGCAGTATTTCAGCAATTTTGAATGTGTCCTCCAAGTCATTTTTTCGGATAAAGAAATACGTGCTGACAATCGCCGTCCGCCGTTCCCATGTGCTTTTGGATATGGCCAGCTGGTATAATATATCTCGCGGTTTGTCTGCCAGATATCCCCCAACAACATACGGTGCCGCCCGGTCGACCAGGTCCCAGCTGTTGATGCGATCATGGCGACGGATGTATAAATCAAAGAGTTCTTTTTTGCGGGCAGGAGATACTTTTTTATCTCTCGCCTGAAAATCCATAATACTTACCGCACCAGCGCGACCCTCATGAACCGGACTCTCCAGTAATAACTCAATCTCATTGAGAGGCATTTGCACAAACTCCTTGGCTAAATCAAATACCTGACCCATTCTGACACCGATAAATACATCATCTTCTTGACCATCCTCTGGTTTGAAATACCGTTGAATTTTAGTCAGTTCAATATCTGACTTATAATCGTTAAGTATTTCCAGAAAGGTGCTTGCTGTTAATTCATTATCCATTCACGAATAAGTTTAAACGCAGAGTAATGGGAGTTATACGCAGAGGACGCAGCAATAGAAAACCGCCCTCTTACTCAGCGTTACCAAAGCGAGAACCGCGTTTAAACATCATATGGTATCAGACGCCTTTTTCAGCAAGTCGGAAAGCAAATCATAATCCACATCTGTATCCTGCTTAATTGTCACAGTTTTGCGGTCCGGGGCGGTGGTTGCTTTGAAGAAAGTACCGATTTCATCCAGCTCTGTTGCGTTAAAGATCATAAAAGAGACCTTGTCTTTGGAGGCGGTAATGACAGCAGCGTAGCTGCCATTTTTGAGGTAATGAGGTTTACTATACTGAATCCGTTCCTGTACTTCAGGAATGGCAGTAAATACTATTTTCCGTAGTTTTTCACATACATCAACTTGCCAGGACGGCAGCTTGTTGATGTATTGCGTTACTTCTTCGTTCATGTGCCTTTTGAATATAGTTTTAGATGGATTTTAAAATTGTCAAGGATTAATCTTGGAATAAATACCCTTATCGTATTGTAAAGTTGCTGATATTAAACTTAACTAAACAGGGGTAAAAGGGACAAATTAAGGGAGGTTTACGACAAAATTTGACAGCTGAATCAAATCCTAAATATGATTATTTGGTGATAGTGCAATTGCCTGATCGGGTGCTGTTTTTCGAAAAATGCGAAATTAAATCTTGTTAATATGGCCATCAGGCAAAGTATAATTCACTCCTTTCTACTTTGTTCAATATATAGTACCTTTAATACTATTGAATTAAAAATATAACATTTCGAGAAATAAATTGTACTGAAACTTTTTATACTGTTATGCGTACCGTTTTATTGATTGGTGGAGTAATTATCGCTTTGGTGTTGGGCAAGCTGTTCATCTTCTCAAAACCGGGAAAGGATAAGCCCGAAAGTGGAAAGAGCGCTGGGAAGAGCGAAGGGAAGTCCGGTGGTGCGATACCAGTGAATGTTTATGTAGTGGGCAGGCAGTCTGTGGAGAACGAAATATTTGCCTCTGGAACGGTTTTGCCAAATGAAGAAGTAGACTTGAAAGCAGAAATTTCGGGAAGATTGGTAAAATTGAGCATAACTGAAGGCGCGGTGGTCAGCAAAGGCCAGTTGATCGCTAAGATCAACGACCGTGACCTGAAAGCACAGTATCAAAAGATAGAATATAATCAGGACTTAGCCAGAAAAATAGAGGCCAGGCAGAAGAAACTTCTTAATATAGAGGCAATTAACCTTCAGGATTACGATATTACGGCAAACGACATCAGGGTATTGGATGCAGACAAAGAATTGTTGGAGTCTCAACTCGAAAAAACAGAGATCAGGGCACCGTTCAATGGAAGGATCGGCCTGAAGAATATCAGTGAAGGAGCATATGTAGCCCCGGGGACTTCAATCGTGACGATCGTCCAGAATAATCCGGTGAAAATTGATTTTACCATTCCTGAAAAATATTCGGGTGAAGTTCAAATCGGTAGTGTGATCAGATTTCGAACTGATGCAAACAGCTCTGATTCGGAAGCCAAAGTCGTTGCGCTGGATCCCAAGGTAGACGAAGTTTTGAGAACGAGGCGCGTCAGAGCCTTGGCATCCAATCCATCAGGACGGATTGTTCCGGGTATGTTTGTGAATGTGAAAGTGAACCTTGCCGCGAACAAAAATGCAATCATGATTCCGTCGGAAGCGATTGTTCCTGTGTTGAAAGGTAAAAAGGTATTTGTTGTGAAAAACGGCAAAGCCACCGAGGCAATGATTGTTACTGGTCTCAGAACAGATACTCAGGTTCAGGTAATCGAGGGTCTTCAGCCCGGTGATTCCCTGATCACTTCCGGTATTATTGCTTTAAAGCCTGATGCATCTGTGAAGGTGAACAAATAATCGATTTCAAGAAATTTCTTTTACTCAAAGCCACCACCTTCAATGAGTATATCCACTCTTTCGATCAAGCGCCCGGTACTGGCCATCGTGATGAACCTTCTCATCATTTTGTTCGGTTTTCTGGGATATAAGTTTTTGGGAATGAGGGAATTCCCATCCATTGATCCACCAGTTGTTTCCATAAGGACCAGCTATACCGGAGCCAATGCGGATATTATTGAATCGCAAATTACTGAACCTCTTGAAAAGCAGCTGAATAGTATTGAGGGAATCAAATCTATTAACTCAACGAGTAGTCAAGGGGCAAGTCAGATTACGGTTGAGTTTGATATTGGTGTGGATATGGAGCGTGCTGCAAATGATGTTCGCGATAAAGTAAGTTCTGCTTCACGTACGCTTCCCCGCGATCTGGACGGGCCGCCGGTGGTTAGCAAGGCTGATGCGAACTCCGAACCTATTATCGTTCTTACATTTAAAAGCGATACAAGGTCTCACCTCGAAGTGAGCGATTATGCCGAAAACGTGATCGCGCAGCGATTGCAGACCATTGAAGGGGTCAGTGAAATCAGGATATTCGGACAAAAGAAATATGCGATGCGGATCTGGATGGATCCTGTAAAAATGGCGTCGCTGGGCATTACGAGCCAGGACGTCAAAGACGCACTCGACAAAGAAAATGTAGAACTTCCGAGTGGGAAACTGGCGGGAAATAATACTGAGCTTACCGTTAACACGATTGGTCGCTTTAAAACCGAGGACGATTTTAACAATATGATCGTCAAAAACCTGACGACGCAGGCAATACACTTACGGGATATCGGATCCGCACAATTGGGTCCGGAAAATGAAGAAACCGTTCTTCGACTTGACAACGTGCCGATGATTGGTTTGGCAATTTCCCCGATGCCTGGAGCGAACTATATCAACATTGCGGATGAGGTGAACAAGCGAATGGCGGATATCAAAAAGGAGCTTCCCAAAGATTATCAGCTTGATACTTTGATCGATAATACCATTTTTGTTAAAAGATCAATAGAGGAAGTTGGCGAGACGCTGCTCATCGCGATTGTTTTGGTGGTATTGATTATCTATCTGTTCTTCCGCGACTGGCTTATTGCTTTCCGGCCTTTGATTGATATCCCGGTTTCGCTCATCGGAACCTTTTTTGTGATGTATATCATGGGATTTTCGATCAATGTATTAACCCTGCTGGCTATTGTGCTCGCAACAGGACTTGTGGTGGATGACGGGATTGTCGTCACGGAGAATATATTCAAGAAAATAGAAGAGGGGATGAGTCCGATCGAAGCGGCGATTAAAGGCGCGAATGAGATTATTTTTGCGGTAATATCCACATCGATAACCCTTGCTGCGGTATTCCTTCCGGTTATTTTTATGCAAGGCTTTGTCGGAAAGCTATTCCGTGAATTTGGTATCGTTATATCTGCTGCGGTGCTTATCTCGGCATTCGTATCATTGACACTTACGCCGATGCTGAATGCATATCTGGTTCGTAAGTCACATAAGAAGAGCTGGTTCTATGAAAAGACGGAGCCGTTCTTTGAGCGTATCACCACCAATTACAGCACTGCGCTGGCCGACTTCCTCAAAATCAGATGGGTTGCATTTCCGTTGGTCGCCATCACACTTGGGATGATCTATTTTTTTGGAAAAGGGTTACAATCAGAACTTGCACCCCTTGACGATAGAAATTGGTTTCGCCTTACGATAACAGCTCCCGAAGGCGCTTCTTACGAGTTCACCGATAACTATGTTCAGAAGGTTGGTCAGATGCTGATGGACTCTATGCCTGGCAGAAAAGGATTGATGCTGATTACTTCCCCCGGAAATTCAGGATTAGGTGCTGTCAACGCCGGGAGTGGCCGGATTGCGCTGGTTGATAAAATGGAAAGACAGGAAAGTCAGCAGGATATCGCTGATTTTGTGAATAAAAAATTAAAACAAATGCCTGATGCTAAGTCATTTGTGGTTCAGCAACAGACTATATCGGTCGACTCGAGGGGTGGTCTTCCGGTCCAGTATGTAATTCAGGCACCTGATTTTGAGAAGTTACGGGAATATGTTCCGAAGTTTATGGAGCTGGTGGGAGAGGATCCGACATTCGCTATTACCGACGTGAACCTGAAATTCAGCAAACCGGAGCTGCAGATCACTATTGACAGGGAGAAGGCCAAATCATTAGGCGTATCGGTTCAGGATGTGGCGCAAACGATGCAATTAGCTTTTGCCGGACAACGTTTTGGTTATTTTACGATGAACGGACGTCAATATCAGGTAATTGGTCAATATGATCGCGAAAACCGCGACGAGCCGCTGGATTTGAAAAGTATGTTTGTGAAAACAAATACGGGTTCTTTGGTTCAGCTGGATAACATTGTTGAAGCAACTGAGGAAAGTAGCCCACCGCAGCTTTACCATTTCAACCGATACATGAGTGCGACGGTTCAGGCAGCGTTGGCTCCGGGAAAAACAATCGGAGACGGTATTGCGGCCATGGACAGGATCAGAGACAAGTTGCATGATGAAGTTATTCAAACTTCGTTAAGTGGTTCGTCAAGAGATTATGCAGAAAGTTCTTCCAATACGATGTTCTCGTTTTTTCTTGCTCTTATTTTGATATACTTTATCCTTGCTGGTCAGTTTGAAAGCTTCGTTGATCCGTTTATCATCATGATCACCGTTCCTTTGGCGATTGGTGGCGCGGTGTTCTCGCTTTGGCTTTTTGATCAGACGCTTAACATTTTCAGCCAGATCGGGATGATTATGCTGATCGGTTTGGTAACCAAAAACGGTATCCTGATTGTGGAGTTTGCCAATCAATTGAGGGAACAGGGCAGAACTAAGAAGGAGGCAGCACTGGAAGCCGCCACGCTACGTTTCAGACCTATTCTGATGACCAGTCTTGCCACGATATTAGGCGCCTTGCCGATTGCTATGGCGCTAGGTTCGGCCGGTCAGAGCCGCATGTCGATGGGGATTGTCATTATGGGTGGATTGCTGTTCTCGCTGGTACTGACGCTGTACGTTATTCCAGCCATATACACCTACCTGTCACGGGACAGGAATTATGAGAAAATGAGAATGATAGAGCAGATCGCTCATGATAGTGAGCTGGAAGAAGTGTAGTAAGTATGACAGTTAAGGTTGCTGTCAGGAATTGGTCAATTGGTTGAAAGGGGGATTATCTTTACTGAAAAGTTTGGTCAGGAGTAGGTGCCGCCAGGTATTGGTCATTCATTGAAAGGGTCTGGCGCTTTCCTCAAAATACTTTTCCGTTAATATAAACCCCTGCTCTGTCATTCAACTTTTATATTAATAAGTTTCGACGAGTGCTTCCACCTGAGATTTAACGGGGTTGATAGCTTCGTGTCCCATTGATTTAAGCATTCTTATATGTGATCCCAGCGCACTTTGGAAGTTGGCTTTTGCATTATATACATGCCCGAATTCTTCCGCCGTTTCGCGAATGATCGGCGAAATTGCATTGTAATGGATATGGGATATGGATGGGAACAAGTGATGTTCAATTTGATAATCCAAGCCACCGATATACCATGAAAGTGCACGATTTTTACCTGCAAAATTGGATGTGGTCACTAGCTGATGAACTGCCCAGGCATTTTCGATACATCCGGAATTGTCGGGAATTGGCTGAGATACTCCTTCTACTACATGAGCCATCTGAAAAACGGTGCTCAATATCATTCCAGCTGTGAAGTGCATGATCATGAATCCGATAAACCATTGCCCAAATGTGAGGTCAGTAACTAGCAGTGGAATAGCGCATATGAAAATTGCGTAGGCTATTTTGGTCACTATAAGCGTGATATACTCTTTTCGAGGAAATTTTTTCGTAAGTCCGGATTCTGACAATTTGTTAAATAGCCCAATCTCTTTGAAATCTTTCCATAGAAAAGAAATCGTCATCAGACTATATAGAAAGAATGCATAAATGTGTTGAAAGCGATGAAGTGCCTTTTGTTTTTCCTGATAAGAGAGTCGAAGCAGGAATTTGCCGGTAATATCTTCGTCTACCTCATGAATATTGGTATAAGTATGATGAAGTCTATTGTGTTGAACCTCCCAGTTATACGCATTCCCGCCAAGCAGGTAAATGCTCCCGCCCAAAATCTTGTTCAGGATCTTTGATTTTGCCAGAGAACCATGAATGGCATCGTGCATGACAGACATACCCACTCCGGCTACTCCGAAGCCCATGATAACTGCTAAAAGCAAAAGTAAAGGCGTAGATAAAGACGTAAACAGGATAAGGAAATAAGGGATGAGATAAAGGGCCAGCATGAACATTGCTTTGAACAATAGTTGATTGCCTCCCGTTTTGCACAAATTGTTAGTTACAAAATAATTATCAACCCGCTGCCTTAAAACGTGAAAAAATTTAGTGTTGTCCGAATTGGTAAATTTTACTTTTAGATTTTGCATGACGTGGGTTTCAAAAAAACGGGTCGGAGGAAGTTTACTCCAATAATATGCGCAATAAAGATAGGAAACAAAAAAGGACGGCACCAAGGCCGCCCTTTTAGAATTTTATTCTTCTCGTTACTATAACTCGAAAGCGGCTTTTATATTGTCCACAAAGTCCAGTTTTTCCCATGTAAATAGTTCAACTTCAACTTGTTTCTCTTCTCCGTTAGCACCTCTGAATATTTTGGTAACTGTTTCGTTCTTTCTTCCCATATGGCCATAAGCCGCAGTTTCTGAATAAATCGGATTCCGTAATTTCAGACGTTGCTCAATCGCATATGGACGTAAGTCGAATATCTTGCCGATTTTATCTGCGATTGCTCCATCATTATCCGCTACTTTCGCAGTTCCGTAAGTATTGATATACAAACCACAAGGCTCCGCAACACCAATTGCATAGGAAACCTGAACGAGTACTTCGTCGCAAAGACCGGAAGCTACCATGTTTTTCGCAATATGGCGAGTCGCATAAGCCGCAGACCTGTCTACTTTCGAAGGATCTTTACCGGAGAATGCGCCACCACCATGAGCACCCTTACCGCCGTATGTATCAACGATAATTTTGCGGCCCGTAAGACCTGTATCGCCATGAGGCCCACCGATCACAAACTTTCCGGTTGGATTGATATGGTATTTTATATCGTCATTGAAAAGGCTTTGTAATTCCGGTTTCAAAGTAGCCTTAACACGAGGAATTACAATGCTGATAATATCCGACTTGATTTTTGCAAGCATTGTTGCTTCGGAATCAAAGTCATCATGTTGTGTTGAAACAACGATACTGTCAATTCTTTGAGGTACGTTATCGTCGCTATATTCAATCGTTACCTGCGATTTTGCGTCCGGACGCAAGTAGCCAATAACATTTGGTTCATTATTTCTGATTGACGAAAGTTCCTGCAAAATTTTGTGCGCAAGATCCAACGCCAATGGCATATAGTTCTCAGTTTCTTTTGTCGCATATCCGAACATCATACCCTGGTCACCCGCGCCTTGTGCATTTGCTTTTTCCTCAAAGCTTTCGGTAGAAACGACTCTGTCAACACCCTGGTTGATATCAGCACTCTGGTCGTGAATTGCAGAGAGAATACCGCATGAGTTTGCCTCAAACATGTATTCACTTTTGGTATAGCCAATTTTACGGATTACCTCGCGCGCAATTTTTTGGACATCCAGATAAGTGTTAGTTTTCACTTCTCCGGCAAGTACAACCTGTCCGGTTGTAACTAATGTTTCACAGGCAACTTTACTAGTGGCATCCCAGGCTAAGAAATTGTCAATCAGTGCATCGGATATCTGATCCGCCACTTTGTCCGGGTGACCTTCGGAAACAGATTCCGAGGTAAATAAATATGGCATAAAAAATAGTTTTGGAAATAATAATTAGTTTGTGTGTAGCAGACATCTTCAATATTACTGCGGCGCAAAATTGAATTTTTTTAAGAACTTAACCAAATTTTTAAGCCACAAAACGACTGAGAACGAATACAATTACCCTATCAAAAACCTGAAACCCCAGAAAGTCTATCGATTCTGGGGTTTCGTTTATTGTAAATATTATTTAGTCTTTAAATGGGCACATTTACGTGCCGCTCGGCATGATAGCTGGATCTTACCAAAGGTCCGGACTCCACATATTTCAATCCTCTCTTCAAACCTTCCTCTTTGTAGTTTTCAAACATTTCAGGCGTGATCCATTCGATTACCTCATGGTGCATTTTGGTGGGCTGAAGGTATTGTCCCAAGGTAAGGATATCTAGTCCATGAGCGGCCAGATCATCCATGGCTTTATGAACTTCGTCCTGAGTTTCTCCCAGGCCGAGCATAATTCCGGATTTGGTGCGTTGACCGTATTCCTTTGTTCTTTTGATCTGCTCCAGGCTACGCTCATATTTGGCTTGCGGACGAACGGCCCTGTATAAGCGTTGTACCGTTTCCATGTTATGAGAAACCACTTCCTGTCCACCCTCGATCATACGGATCAAGGCGTCCCAGTTGTTTTTTACATCCGGAATCAGAGTTTCAATGGTGGTTTCGGGTGTGTTTTTCTTCACCTGAATAACCGTCTGATACCATATCTCTGCCCCCCGATCCTTTAGTTCGTCACGGTTTACGGAGGTAATGACCGCGTGCTTCACCTGCATCAGCTGAATCGCTTCTGCAACCCGGCGTGGCTCGTCGGTATCATACTCGTTTGGTCTACCGGTGGCAACGGCGCAAAAACTGCAGCTTCGGGTACAAACATTGCCGAGTATCATAAAAGTGGCGGTTCCGGCACCCCAGCATTCTCCCATATTGGGACAACTTCCACTCTCACAAATTGTATGAAGCTTATAATTATCTACTAGCTGACGTACTTTTCTGAACTCAGGTCCTGCGGGTAACTTCACCCGCAACCAGTCCGGACGTTTTTTTCGTTCTGACGGTATTACTGGTAATTCAATCATAATTATTTAACGAAACTGGCTCGAAGCCCCCTTTAAAATTTGACGTACGTAGGTTTTATCTCTTTTTCGTACCGAAGTACAAAGTTATAAAACCAGAAGTGAAAAAGTTCTTATTTTCTGCAACAGCCATGATCTGCGGTTTTCGGGCGAAAGCCTCTGTAAGGAATCCAACCTCGATTCCGGTTACATTGTCGCGAAAGGCACTCAATTCAAAACTCAAAGCCGCTTTGGCGTGAAGACCCGGAATGATTTTCATTTGTCCGAAACCTGCAAAAAAGCTGCCTGCTCCAACAATGCTGGCCGTTGAATTCGGGTCAAACGGCTTAGTTGTAACTCTGCCGTCAGTTCCTTGATACTGAATCATATAAGGTTTTTCTAGGCCTATCGACGGCCCTGCTGCAAGAATGGCACTGATTGAGATTCCTTCATCCTCATGGCGACTGAACAAAGTTACTTCCCGGCCATATTCCGGACGGATTACAAAAAGGTAGTTTTCCTTGCCGTAAGTCAGACGTGCGCCCGTCACGAAAACCTGTTGAGAGATTTCCTTCGGATGTTTCACATTTACCAACTCAACTGCCAGATACCGGTATTGGTTATTTCCTCTGAATTTGGAGGACAAGGCAGAAGATTGCCGAAAAACGGCTCCTCCGAGAATCCCTGAGTTGGTATTGGTTGTTACACCGAATGAGGTGAAAGTCTTATACGAATCTTCACTGTCCTCCACTTTCTTTGGTTTTCGTTGACCAAATGAGTTTGCGGAGAGGCTGAAAATCAGTACAGCTGATAGTAAAAGTTTTATATGCTGCATATTCCTGGGATCTATCGCCAAAATGGAATCGTAAAATTACAATTCACAGTGAATATAATAATATAATACTATATTCTTTGTGCCATTCCATGGTGGTTAACGGTTTTTCGTACTTTTATGTTCTATAACGACGAAAAGAAATAATACATGTCGTTATGTCAACTGTTTTTTAAAAATTTAGCCGTAGAGGTACTGAACTTGTCGCCGGGCTATTAATCACTTGTGTGTATTGGCTTCTTTTCTGTATCAATTGAGCATGCTGCTCATAAAGGCCGGAATGTCGTTTGGGGCTTTTTTTTCTAACAAAATAAAACTGGGCGCCGAAGGAAGAAAAAATCTCCGGCAAAACCTTACGAATTTCAGGTCTTCTTTGCCAGCTGATATAAAGATTGTCTGGTTCCATGCTGCATCGCTCGGAGAGTTTGAGCAAGGAAGACCGGTGATGGAAGCTTTTCGAAAGCATTACCCTGATCATCGAATCGTGCTTACTTTTTTTTCGCCGTCGGGTTACGAAATCAGGAAAAATTATCCTGGGGCTGATTTTGTATGCTATATACCGGTGGATACCCTGGCTGACAGCAAATGGTTCGTGGAGACCTTGAAGCCTGACATCGCTTTCTTTATTAAGTATGAATTCTGGTATAATTTCCTGCGGGCTCTTCACCGGAACAACACCTACATATTGTCTTTTTCCACAATCTTCCGACCGCAGCAAGTCTTTTTCAAATCTTATGGTGGCTTTTACCGATCTCTTCTTCAATATTTTGATGCGATTTTTGTTCAAAATGAGGAGTCTCTCGAGCTGTTGAAAAGTATCGGCATCTCGAACTGCCAGATTGCTGGCGATACCAGGTTCGATCGTGTCAGTTCGATAGTAAAACAAGCGGTTGAATTGCCTGTTATTCAGAGTTTTAAGGGAGATATGCCATGTTTGGTTGCAGGTTCAGTTTGGCAGGAGGACATGCAGGTATTGATTCCTGTTTTAAATAGTCTGGCAGGAAAGGTTAAAGTAATAATTGCGCCACACGAGATTAAAAGTGAGCAGATTGATCAATGGACGAAAGAGTTGAAAATACGATCGGTACGGTATTCCGCAATTTCGCAGCAGAATCTGGAGTCAGTTGACTGTATTATTATAGACAACATCGGAATGCTTTCATCTTTGTACAGGTATGGTGATATGGCTTATATCGGTGGTTCTTTTGGTGTTGGCCTCCACAATATTCTGGAGGCGGCGACTTTCGGATTGCCCGTTGTTTTCGGAAATAAGAGTTATCATCGTTTTCAGGAAGCCCGGGACCTTGTAGAAAAAGGGGGAGCTTTCCCTGTGGCTGGAATGAAAGATATTCAGCTGCTATTGCAAAACTGGATCACCGATCCTGAAGGGAGAAAATTGTTGGGTGATATCTCCGCAAGTTACGTGGCAAGTCAGGTAGGCGCTACTGCGAAAATTATGGAGACGGTGGATACCTTAATAGAAAAATAAATCCGGAGGCGTTGCTCCGGATTCAATATGTAGCATTTGAGTAATTCTCAGGCAAATTCCATATTGATCAAATGCTCGAAAAGATAGGCCTGGGTGCCTAGTAGTCGGGCTTTTGGCCCAAGTTTCGAGGTGTGAATCAACAGAGAGTTCTTGAAATCGGACAAGCAGTACTTATTAATCGCCTGTTCTATCGGGTTCGAGATAAACGGCCCGGCTTCTGCCAAGAGGCCGCCGATGATAATCACCTCAGGATTAAATAAATGTACCGCTGTGGCAAGCCCTTTTCCTAATTCAGTTCCCAGGCTTCCTAACAAATCAATAGAGAATTCGTCACCTGCGTGAACTGCCTCGACTATATGTGACGAGTCCAGATCTTCCAGTTTGTTATTGACAATCTGAGTAAGAATTGTTGCTTTTCCGGATGCAATACCTTCTTTCGCCTGTCTGATCAACGCCGATGCTGAGGTGATGGTATCAAGACATCCGATCTTGCCGCAATGACAAAGCATTCCATCCGGTTTTGCCTGGATATGCCCTAATTCGCCGGCAAATCCCGATGTTCCATTGAAAACCTCACCATTAATTATAATTCCTAATCCAACTCCCCAGTCAATATTGATTGTCAAAACCTGCGACTTATCAACAGCAAATCCAAAACGATGCTCGCCAACGGTCGTTGCTTTGGTGTCATTGAAAAGGCAAATCGGTACCTTGAAATGTTTCTTTAAAGTTGAAACCAACGAGACGCCGGATGATGTCGGCGTAAGATTAGGATAAGTCAGGTTAATGCCTTGGGCAGTATTGATAAGGCCCGGCATCGACATCCCTATTCCCCATATCTTCTCCATTCCAATGTTATGGAAATTTAAGAATGCTTCGGTTTCGGCATATAACAACTCCAGGAATTGGGGAGAGTCTTCGAGTCTGATATCTATTTTTCTTTTGACAATCAGTTGATTATGCAAATCAAAAATAACAAGCTGCGTACCATGGAGGTTGATATCCATGATTAGGGTAAGGTATTTTTTTGAATTTAATCCATATAACACAGGAGGACGGCCTGCTCTGGCCGGTCCGGTTCCTGTCTCGATAATCCAGCCTTCACGCATCAGATCATTTATAATCCCTGTCGCGGAGGGGATACTCGCATGGAATAACCTCGCCATCTTATTGATGGAGGCATCGCCGTGCTTATAGAGGTGATGCATTAAATTACTCTTAATGCGATTTTTGCGGATGTCAATAACAGAACTAGGTTCCTCTACTATTAAATTCATAAAATGGAGACTAAGGAGCGATTAAGGTGTTAGGTTGAGTAATTAAATTTTCTATAAAATTATGAATCTAATATAGTAATCTATTGACACTTTGTAATATACTTTTTAAAAAAACTTATTATCATGAAGGTGTCTTGAAGAAAAAATCTCAAATTTAAAATCATAAACGTAGATGGTTATACTCGTCTTAAATCAGGTAATTTGTTTATTTTGAGATTAATATTCATTAATTTGATGTTATTTCGGCTTGATTTTAATGCTGAATTGATACACGACCGCAATTCAACGAATTTTTGACCCGGCTAAGGCGGGTTATCTGTTATCTTCGCCTTCAAATCACAATGAAACATTTGCAGAGACGTGCTAAATAAAGGATTGGTAATGAGATCCACGGGTTCGTGGTATGACGTAAGGGACTTTGAAACCGGCCATATCTGGCAATGCAGGTTGAAAGGGAGGTTCAAGTCTTTGGGCCTAAAGGTAACCAATCCGATTGCTGTGGGCGATTATGTTGGATATGAAATAGAGGATGGCGATGAGAATTTTGGAATTATTGACGAAATACATCCAAGGGAAAATTATGTGATCAGAAGTTCAGTGCATAAAACTGCACATGGTCATTTGATCGCTGCTAATGTGGATCAGGCGATTTTGATCGCTACCCTGGTATTCCCCAAAACGTCATTGGGCTTTATCGACCGTTTTCTTGTGGCAATCGAATCATTCAGAATTCCCGGAATCCTGATTTTCAATAAACAGGATCTCATAAGCGAGGAAATGGGGGAGTTCCAGCAGGAGCTTATGGATATATATGAAAGCGTGGGATATCGCTGCCTGAAAGCAACCGCTGTGACTGGCGAGGGAGTCGCAGAGTTTCATGAGACATTAAAGGGGAAGACTTCACTGCTCTCGGGACATTCCGGTGTGGGCAAGTCTACCCTTGTGAATGCCATTGCCCCAAATCTGGATTTGCGAACTAACGAGATATCTACATTTGCAAATAAGGGTGTTCATACCACAACTTTTGCTGAAATGTTTGAATTGGAGCCAGGAACATTCATTATAGATTCTCCGGGAATTAAAGAGTTGGGGTTGGCAGACATTAAACCAAGTGAAATCAGCCATTATTTTCCGGAAATGCGGGAGCTACTCAATCAATGTAAGTTTAATAATTGCCTGCATGTGAACGAACCGGGTTGTTCGGTGAAGGAGGGTGTCATGGCGGGAGAAATCGCAATGAGCCGCTACGAGAGTTACCTGAGTATGATATCAGGAGCCGACAATCGCAAATAGCTAAACTCCTAAAGTCTGTGAGTCAAGAGCACTAACCCCTAAAAGCCAATAGCTAAATGCTAATGAACGTCGAGCATATCGGAATTGCAGTCAAAGACCTCGCATCAGCCGAGGGCTTATATCAACGGTTACTTGGGGTTGGGTCATATAAGCAGGAAACCGTGGAATCAGAAGGCGTATCGACTTCTTTTTTTAAAGTAAATGATACGAAAATAGAACTGCTCCAGGCCACTTCTTCAGCCAGCCCCGTTCATCGATTTATTGAGAAGAGGGGAGAAGGAATACACCATATCGCCTTCGAAGTCGATGATATAGTTTTGGAAATGGAAAGGCTCAAAGCCGAAGGGTTTCATTTGTTGAATGAAACCCCAAAACTCGGTGCAGATAATAAGCTGGTGTGTTTTGTGCATCCAAAAGGCGCACACGGCGTGTTGGTCGAGCTTTGTCAGGAAATTAAATAAGCTTTAAAAGGGCAGACCGACAGCGATATTCAACACCAGATTCTGCTTTCTCCAACTTTTGCTACCAAAATTAATTTCATTAAAAACCCATGGGTTCTTATAACGAACGGGATCGTCGATATTTTCCGTTGGTATCGTCTGATATGCATACCATGGTTTTCTGAATGGCGTCGCCAAATCAAGTCTGAAAACGAGAAAAGAGAAATCCATTCTTAAACCAATTCCTCCTCCGACAGCCAATTGCTTGAAAAAATCTTTTGTGAACACTGCCGACGAATCATACCCTGTACGATCCACCGGGGGAACACTCCATATGTTTCCGGCGTCTGCAAAGACTGCAAAGTTGAATAAATCAGACAATTTGAATCGAAGTTCAGTATTCATCTCGAGTCTTATGTCTCCCAATGCCTGATATCCAAACAACGCGATGGAAGTGGAGTCCTGAAAATATCCTCCCGGACCCACAGATCTTGGCCTGAACGCGCGAATCCCGGTACTACCACCTGCGAAGTACTGTTTGAATTGAGGAGTAACCATGTTTTTTGAGTTCCCGTAAGGTAATACAATACCTCCCAAAAACCGGTTAGCCCATTTTATCCCCGGCGTTATCGTCCTCTGGTATCGAATTTCGGTATCGAATTTGCTATATTGAAATATTGGAACGCCAAGAAACTGCTTGGGTTGGGTCGCATCGCTATTTTTCTTGGCCAATGAACTCAGAAGATTTCCTCCCCATTCAACGCCTCCAGACAACACCCACTGGTCTTTTCCAAATGGTTTTGGCGTTGGTCGGAAAGTTATGTTGTAAGCCGAACCTGCTATGAAATATTTCGATTCCAGAATTTGCAAATAACGTTTTACATCAAGTGGATTAGTATCTGGATCCCTGATGATATCGGCTAATCTCTCAGAGTTTACGTTTCTTGGTTGCACAAAGTTGATCGAAATCGGAGTAAAAGTTTGCTCCAGCTTGGAGCTCTTGCTCCAGACGTATGACCAGTCTCCCCGAATCGAAGTTGTCGTATATAAGCCTCTCTGAATTCTGTTTTCGTAATTGAGCGATAAAATGGTTTTGGGTAAAACCTCGCTCTTCTCTGGTCTAATTTTAAAATATGGAATAATAAAACGAGGGAACGACAAATCAGCGCGGCCCCCATATCTTATATATTCGTTACCAACATTCGTATTTGCACTTGATTTTCCTCTTAACTGTAAGTCAAAACCGACATAGGCAGTTACTGTTAAAATTTCAGCACCTTTGAAAAAGTTACGATTCTTCCAACTGACATCCAGCTGCCCACCACCCAGGTTGTTTGATTTCGTGCTTCCAGTGATACTCGTTTGTAATGCCCTCTTTTTGAGCGGAGCCAGGTCGTAATATGCATTTAACATCGCAGAATCGGATCTGGGAACAACCTCAAACCGGCTTTTAACGATCTTGAAATTCTGCAAATTAAACAAGCGCGCCATCGATACGTTGTACATCGTGCTGGTATACATGTTCCCGCTCCGAAAACCTATCGCGTCATAGAAAATTCTCCTTTTATATTGCTTCCCCGGGTCAGTTACTGTTATCCCACGGCGGAAACGGAGACGGGTATTTGCGAGGTTAACACTGTCTGCAGAACCATCTTCGCGTGTACCGGTATTTACAAATATCCGGTTGATATAATACTGCTTCAGCGCAGCCTGTACCGTTTGAGGCTTAAGTTCAACATATAAATTAACTTGCTGGCGGCTCATGGTAGAGTCTACTCTGCCAATTGTTGAATCTACTTTAATGATCAGATTATCAGGATTGAAATAATAATATCCTTTGGTTTTAAGATCACTTTCAATCCTCAGACGTTCAGCGGATATGATATCAACACGAACGGGATCGCCCTTTTTCAGATATGTGTCTTGAGAAGTCTTAACAAGGTTTTTATTAAAATCGCTGCTGTCAGGTACTACAACTTTTACGGAGTTGATGAAATAACGGGGCATCACATAAGCATCGTATTCAACAACAGCCGTTCTGTTTTCCTTTAAAATTATTCTGCCTTTTGCCTGAGAACGATAGTATCCCTCATTGTCCAGATAACCAACCATATTGGCCGCATTAATATCTGCAACCCGCTGGGTAGCGATTACTGGCGGTTCACCGAGTTTTTTTCGGAACCAGCTTTTTATTCCTCCTTCATCTTTCGGTTCGCCAATTACATAATACCACCATACTTTCCAGGGCCTACCAAACAATGTCTTGTTGGGCACTGGCTTAATAAGAGCTTCCAAGCCATCTTCGACCCCGGAAATATTGGGTTTTGAAAGAGAGTCCGGGGTCACTTTAACCTTGGCCCCAACATATAGTCCCTGGCCTTCGGGTATAAATTTCTTTACCGAACAGCTACTAAGATACACACAGAAAACAAGTAACAGGGCTATGCTAATTCTCATCCTTTTGCTTTTGAAACAACTCCCGAAACACATTATAGTCGGCAGTAATGATAAAACTAACTCCGGTTTCAATAATGAAACCTTCCAGAATTGATTGATATTGATTTTTTCGATAGGCCCGGAAAACGTAACGGCCGTCTTTTGACAAGGAATAATCCAGGGCGATATTGTCAAACACCTCAGAAGACTGTGTTGCACCTGAACTGTTTTCAAGTTCAAAGTTCTTTCCAACCGCAATTTTAAGGCGGTTATTGAGAAATGCTTTGCTCAAACCGACATTCAAATCTGTTTTAGCTCCGGCGGTCTGATCTGCGGTTGAATTAAGATTTAAATCCAAATCCACGCCTTTGACCAAATCGGATGCCAGATTATTGAGCTGATCACTTAATAATTGACTTACGCTTTGTCTGGCCATGGATTCGGCGCTGGTGTTCAGGTTAAATGACGAAGACTGGTCGGTGATGAACCGGTTCGTTATCAACAATGCAAACGCTTGTCTGTTTGATTCAGCCGCACTGTTGTCCATGTTCGTCCAAAATGGCTGATCGGTAAGCTCTTTCTTCAAGTCAGCTGATATGTTGTCGGATGGTTTAACTTTGAAAGTAATATTGGGTTTGGTCAGGTTACCAGTAATGATGATCTGAACATCAATAGCCACTTTTTGGCTGGAAACGAGCGTGGGAGAAATTGTCGCCGGGTCGACCATCACAGGGTACGATGCTGTGATATTCAAATCGGCCTTCATAGGATCTCCCGTCCATATCAGCGTGCTTCCTTTTTCAATCAGGAATTTCCTTTTTAGAATTTCCAGAGTAATATCATAAGAGCCTTGAGTCACATCATAGGCTCCGAGAACGAAGAGTTGTCCATTAGGCGCAATACCTGCGGATAGGGTGGCATTTCCTTTCAGCTTGATATTATCTCCATTTAGTTCATCTATCACCAAAGTGAACTGAGATTTGTCGTCAATCCCCAAATCCATTGAGATTGATGAAGCTGCAGTATTTGCATCCACAGTAACTTCCTCTTTACGAATAGAATCAGGATCCGCAGATGTGAGTGCGTCCATATCTACAAATTCGATCACACCTTTGGTTTTATCTCCCGCTTCGGTGGCATCGTTGGTCATCACGAAAGTAACGTCGCTACCAGGATCCACTCTCACTTTACCGTCCACTACCGATTGGCTTCCCACTCCTTTGACACTCACATTTGCATCGATAGTAGCTTTTCCGAAAAACTGATTGTTAGTTTTTTGACTTGCGTTAAGAACTGCGAAGTTTTTGGTGTCGATCTTCATATCGTATGCCACATCCGGAAGTTTGGAGATATCCACCTTCCCGTCCACCGTCAACTTTTGGTTTAATGTGTCCGACACCACGAATTTGTTGAACAATATCTGCTGATCCTGAAATTGCAATTTTTGACCTGCAATCGAATATCTGGTACCCAGCTGCGTGACATTAAAAGCAACGCTATCAGCAGAAATCGACCCGTTCAATTTAGGGGAATCTGTCGACCCAGAAATCTGGATTTTTCCAGATAATGCACCTTTTCCACGTTGTAGTTCACCAAAACTAAATGCTTCGACCGTTTTTGTATTTAGCCGTTTCAGGTCCATTGTGAAGTCCAGCGGATTAGTCTCCTCTGGCAGATATCGACCGTTGATATGAACATCATTGTTTTCGCCGATTAATGAAGATTCAACCAAAATGGTATTCGCCGTTTCGTTGGTCGATTTAAGTGACAAATCACCGACAGGGATTTGCATAACCCTCAAATTGCTGATATGGAAATCTCCGGTATAAATCGGCGATGTCATATAATTGCTTAATAATACCTTACCACCGAGTATACCTGCAGCAAGCGTGGTATCCTGAAGCGCGATCGCTATCAGCGGGCTGACTGCAATGCTGTCCATTGTGATTTGCAGCGGACTGTTTGGTGCACCGGAAGTGGAGTTAACCGTAAGTCGTTGGACGCCCTGGCTGATTTCAACATTTTTGACCCACAGGCTATCGGTCGAGTATTCAATATATCCGGCGGGATTGGTGTTCCATTCTTTATAATCCAGCAACATCCCATCCGTGAGACTCAACTTATATAAACCATTATTCACTGCCAAATCTCCATTCAGTTCGTGCCTGTCCGTGTTCACCGAATCTTTTACCAGAAACTTGAACTTAATATTATTGTCGTGGATATCACCGTTGAGAGAAGCGTTCTGCATTCTGAAACCTCCCGAACTCAATAGCCCCAGGTTCGCATTGACGGCGGCTTTTTCATTTGTATTTGCCACGCTCACATTGACGCGTTCCGTCTTAATATCTCCATAAATTACAGACGGCACCGATAGCGTTGCGATCAGCGTGGAATCCTTCTGATTGTCAAGCACTGCTTTGAAACCGATCGGGTTCATTTTACCCAATTCGGGCACGAACACTTTCAAAACCGGATGTTCGATCAAGGTTGCACTCAGGGTAAAATTTGTGGGTTTGGTAAGTGGCGTGAAAGCGAAATCAGGTGACTTGAAATTCTTGGAGACTTCGGTAAAAACAGCATCTGCTATTTCTGTATAGACAAAATTGCCGTCCATCTTTGCCTGCAAAAATGGGGAACGAAACAATGCGTGTTTAATGCCGGAACTGTCACTGAGACTGATAGATATGCTATCTACATCCACTTCTTTTCCACGATGATTCATCATCAAATCATTGATGGTAACTGTGCCCAGCGGATTTTCAGGAGAGGTCGACGAAAGATCCATCGAAATATCCCCGCTAAGACGAAGAGAATCAGTATATAGATTGAGCTTGGTAAGGTCCAGATTTTTGATATCAATATCGCCAACTACCGAAGGATACTCTTTGGAAAGATCCGCCTTGCCATCAATTTTCAAGGAGATATTTTCATCATCAATATTGGCTTTCAAAGTCGCCATTCCCTGATCCACACTTCCGTTGAGAGCAAGGTTGTTGTAGATATATCCCTTTATGTCGATGCTCTGAATGGTGCCGTCCAGATTCGCCTGCATGGTTTTTGGGGCATATCCATTACCATTCATGTTTATCGATAAGCTCAGCTTGCCGAGCTCTTCCGGCGGTTGCTTCAGCATTCTGCCCAGATCGAAATTCGTAAAAGTCAGGTTGCCATCATATACCGCTTTCAGGCTGTCAGTTATATTTTTGAGATTTCCGGTAAATACCGCTGCTCCGAATGATGTGTTGATGGTGGTATTTAAAGTTAAATTCGCCATCGAACCAGCGATTTTGCCAGACAAAGCAATATCATCAGGTAACTCAACTGAAGCTGGTAGCGTGCTGTCGGGCAGGAGCTTAAGTATATCAGCTTTGGTGGAAGTCAGGTTTTGAATGTTGACGTTCACCGAAAGTTTGTCTGCATTCGGAAGCCCTGATATACGTCCGTCCATCCGCAAACTGGTGCCGTCCAACATACTAAAGTTTGCTTTGGAAATCATCAGATTCTCGACCGTGCCGTTTACTTGTCCAGAACCTTTCAGTTTTCCGTTAGGATCCGTGTCAAATGGAGGAGTTTTTTCCAGATCGGGAGCTAGCAAGAGAAGATCAGAAAATGCAACTGTACTGTTGGTAAGGGAAAGTTTTACCTGCACTTTGCCAATATCTTTGGTCAACTGATCCAGGTTTTTATATTTCAAAACCAGCTCGTCTGCCAATCTCGTATTTTTTGTTCTGAATAAAAGGTTTTTCAGATACGTTTGCTTTTCGCCATACGCGAAATCCGTTTTGAGTTCACGAACCACAAAACCACTTTTATCTCCAAAAGATGCCGCCTTTAATTTACCCGCTATATTCTCGTCTGAAAACAGAAAATCGTCGAGACTGATATTAAGATTCTTGATATCAATGTGTGAATAATCCAGCCCTTTTTTTAAGGCCGGTGCATTGAAATCATCATACCTGATCTGGTTATTTTCGAGGGCGATTTTTCCGACCTTAACTGTCCAGCCAGGGGCCGCCGCAGTATCTGCCGGAGTTTCATTTGTAACTTTTGCCTCCGCTCTTTTTTCAAACTCGGCATAAGTTTTCATGTTCTGAACCAATATATTTCTCACATCTGCTTTTTGAGAAGCCAGAGAAACCTGATTCACATGTCCCTGAAGTTTGTCGAGCGCAACTCCATTTTTTAGACCTAAGGTCTCGTCTGTGAATATCCACTTAAACTTTTCGATATCAATATCTCCCAGTTTGATATCCAATGAGTCAGCCGGATCAGAAGGAGTTTCAGGCGTTGTTTTTTTCTCAACGCTTGCATACATTCTTAGCTCAGCCGCACTGTTGGAAAGGTATATGGTCGTCGGATGATATTGCGATTTGGTAGGATTGAATTTTGAAAAAGCAACGTAGGCACTGTCAATGGTGGTTATTGCGTCGGTGCCAATTACCGCATCCCTATATGACAAGCGCACGTTTTTTAGCTGAATCTTATCCAGCCGCATTTCTAACGTGCTTTCGGTAGTATCTGCAGGTGTAGGTTCAGTGCTTGCAAACGCATCAATAATATATTGGAAATTGAAGACAGTATCGGGCAGCGTGCGGTAAATTTTGGCGTTTATGTCGGTCAACTCAACAGCGTTAATACCGACATTGCCCTTGATCAACGCATACATATCCAGATCAACCCGTAATTTTCGGCCTGCTACTAAGGTGTCTCCTTTATAATCAGGAATGAAAACTCCTTCCAATGATATCCAGTCGGGTATATCAAACCTGATTTTTTCAATCCTGACCTGAGGATTTAGTTTTTTCCGAAGGTAACTGTTAACCTGAAGTGTGAGAAAGTTTTGGCCGGCTGGAGTTTGAATTCCCCAAACCAGCAACCCCACCAAAATAAGTAAGGTTAGAATAATAATTGCTACGACCTTTAAGACTTTCTTCATACGTTAATCTTTACTCTATCATTCATCTTACATAGAGCATGGGTGATAACCAATCTATCAAAAGCCCCGGATAGTTGGCTAAACTTGATATCCGGGGCTTTTGAAATTATTTTTAAGCGTTTAGCGCTTAAACAATTCTACACTAACGGGCGGGTTGATGGTAAGAGTTGAGGTGATTGTCACCGTCTTCTTATCGTCAGAAGCCAGTCTTGATTTTTTGGATGGATATAAAATCCCGTAAGCTGATTTCTTATAATCTGAATAGTTTGTTGTCGTCACAATGCCGGCTGCAGCAGTTTTCGAACGTACTAAAAGTCCCGTTTTTGCATCGAACCAAAGGTTGTACAATATGTCTTTGCCCTGAAGCTCTACCTGCTGAGTAGCTACGCCGTTCAATGTTTCCGGACCAACTGTGGTCACAATAAGGTTACGGCTGCCATAATCCATGATGGGAGCAAGTTCGTTATAGATATCGTTGCGAAGTTTGGTTTGCTCCGCCTGGCTAAGATCTTTAGTATCTACTTTCGTGCCAATCGGAACCTTGATCCAGCCTTCATTGCCCTTAACAGTGTATGTAATACTTCTTTTCAAAATTGTTACCGATTTGTTAATTGATTTGTCAGGAATGGAGACAGACACAGTTTCGGTATAAGGGGTTGCTCCCGGCGCTACGTAGCTATTATCGAATGTATAGGTTTTTACATTCTGCCATAGCGCTTTTCCACCCGTTGCATCATAGAATTTCGAAAAAATAGAGTCAGCGGCAATTTTTTGTCCAACGCTGACGGTGGCGATCGAAAGAAAGGAAACTAAAATAGCAAGTACTTTTTTCATGATTATTGTTTGTTAATTCAAGCTTAAAAAATGCGACGTTTCAGTTTAGATATAGTCGCAAGCCAATAGTTTAAAACTACTATCGTATATAGTTGCAATAATTATTCCATCATCTCCATGAATTTGTAAGTATACCCAAAACTGATGAGTGTGGGCATAAAAAAAGTGGATTTTATTGATAAAATCCACTTCATTCAAATAATATTAAACTTGATATTAGTCAGTCGGTCAGGCCGTTTGGGAATATTTCCCGTCAAATGACATATCTGATTTCCACAATTTAGGCATCATCGCCAGATGCTGAGATCTTACCGAACCGATATTGAAAGGAAAGGTTGATCATTCTGTTGGTTTGCTGCCACAGGGAGCTTTGGATATATGTTGAAGTTGCCAACTGGCTTTTGTATGCTCTTGACAAAAACACATCCTGAATATTAAAAGATACCGTCGCTTTCTTTTCCAGCAAATCTTTACGTATACCCATATTGGCAACAAAAACACCGTCCCTTCTCCCTTGGGCAATGGCTCTCGGGCCTTCGTAGTTTAGATATGCCGATGCACGGAAGTCCATTGGCAGTGTCACGAAGGCATTCAGGTTGCCGGCATAGCTCCACGTTTTATTGTCAATCTGCGCTACTTCTGAAACGACTTCACTTCTATAAAAACGGCCACTGGCGTTAACTTTGACGATATCGCCGAAGTTTTGAGAAAAATCAGAGGTAATACCATATGCAAGTTCCATCCCAACGTTGTCATATCTCGTTAAAGAGACGCCATCTTCATTGATGGTTTTTATTCGGGTAATCGCATTGTTGGAGTAGTCCATAAAAAGGGAAGGACCCCAGCCGCCTTGCGCTTCGTAATTGGAATACCCTAGTTCGGCTTTATGCACAAATTCCGGTTTCAGATTAGGATTACCAGTTTGAATATTTCGCGGATCCGAAACATCCACATATGGATTCAGCCAGGCAGCTTCCGGTCGTTGTACACGGCGGCTATAGTTAAGTTTAAACTGAGAAGCATCATCAATCTTGCGAGTCAATGCCATTGAAGGAATTAACGTCAAAAAGTGTACACCAAATTTCTGATCAGCACTGATCTGGTTAATGGTCTGGTTGTAGTCAGTCAGGCGCAGACCGGCACGAATTCCCCACATATCGGTTTTCTGAGAGAAGGTCATAAAACCTGTATATAGTGCATCACTATATCCGAAGACATTGCTGATTGTTGGATCGAAAACATAATCGCCCGCGGCAGTGTCATACAAATAGAATGCATTTGTATTGTCATTGCTGCTAAGACGGGAGCGAAGCCCAACCTCTAAGGTAGATTTTGGTGTAATGGGCCAGGTATAATCGGTGTTCAGGAATAACGATTTATTTTTGTTGTTTCTTAAATTGAGTTGCTGGCTTACCAGACTTTCCGTCTCGCTGTCCTGGTCATATTTGGAATCACCGTCCGACTTACCTGAAGAATAGTTGGCAGTGAATGTCAACAGATGGTCTTTCTCGCTGAATTTATGACGATAATCAAAGCTCATATTGACGTTCTGTCCGTCACCATTGCTTCTTGTTAGCCTGTTAAACTCTTCAGAAACAGTGCCGTCGGCCATTGTTGTGCGGTTGAGAATATCGGAACTGCTTTTGTTGTTATCCTTATTATAATTAAGGCCGGCTTCAAATGAATTCTTATCGTCCAGGTCATAGTTGATACCCATTCTTCCAAAGATATTCCCGCCATTGTTTCGTCCGTTTCCACCTTGCAATAAATTGCTCGGCTGATCGCCCAGGAAATTGTCTCGGTTGAGTGTCTTTTTCCAATACCTGTTATATGTATTCGCGTTTGCCGAGGCATTTAGTCCCAATTTTCCGGATTTGTAATTGATATTGCCCGAACCATTGTAATTGTCCTTTGTGCCCAAACTCATCCTCGCACCGCCGTTTGTACCTCTTATTTTGTTCTTTTTTGTGATGATATCAATAACACCAGATGCACCATCGCCTTCATATTTGGCAGATGGAGTCGTCATTACGTCTATGCGTTCAATAAGATTCGCCGGAAACGATTGCAGGATAGTTGGTAAGTCATTGCCATATAAAGTGGAAGGTTTTCCGTCGATAAGCACAATGACATTGCCTTTGCCCCGAACCTGCGGATTGCCATTTTCATCCAGCGAAACGGCCGGTACTTTTTCAAGCAAATCGCTTACGGTATTGCTGGAAGCTAGCAGATCCTTTCCAATATTGATGCTTTTCTTATCAATATCGTCAACAATCATACTTTTCTCTCCTCGGACGATCACCTCGCCAAGTTTCTGTGCTTCGGGAGTCATTTTTAATATGCCCAAGTCGACCATACTAACTTCCGCTGCAACGCTGACACGAGGAACGAGCAAAGTTTGATACCCCATGTTTGTTACACGGATGACATATGTTCCCGGCTTTACATTACTGATCGTAAATAATCCGTTTTCATCGGCAACCGCTCCATCGGTCAGAGAAGAATCTTTCGGGGTCAGAAGCGCGACGGCCGCAAAGCTTACGGGAGCGTTACCGGAAACCTCGACAATTTTACCGACCAGTTTGCTACCATCGATTTTGGATAGGATAATGCGAGGATCTGCCTTTGCATGCGAAGCGTACGTGAGGAACGTAAAGGCAATAAGATTAATAAGAAAATAGAATCTTCTCACTTGGTTGAGTTTTAAAATTGAAAGGGGTATAGGAATTTTAACAGGAAAATGCTATTTATTCATAACTGCAATTGTTAAAACAAACTTTCACAGCGGAAATGTATAAATGTCAATCCCTGAAATTGTTAACGGCAGTTGGGGACGAAATGTTACACAAAATTATAAAAAAGCATCCTTTTATGAAATTTTAAATTGTTGGGCATTAACTTGCATAGTTTTTAAATATTTTTAATAATCCAATATCATTATAATGAAAGGCTTGTTACTAACCGTTCTGTGTGCTGTGGGCAGTTTTTGCGCTTATGCTCAGACAAACATTATTCCTAAACCCTCACAAATTATTGTCGCACAGGGAGAATATGTGCTTAAAAGTAAAATCAGTATCGGAGCTCCTGCTGATCCATTATGGCAGCACGTCGCCAATGTGCTTGGAGAACAGCTTACAAAAGCAACCGGAAACGAAGTAAAAGAAGGCAAAGGGAAAGGGGATATCACTTTCACTCAATCGGCGGACAACACTTTGGGGCAGGAAGGGTATCGATTGCTGGTAACCCGTAAAGGAGTTACAATCCAGTCGCAAACTGCGAAGGGTGCTTTTTATGGTGTTCAAACTTTGCTTCAGTTATTGCCGGCTGAGATATTCAGTAAAACGGCGGTAGGCAATGTAAAATGGACAATACCTTTGGCGACGATCAAGGACGTACCGAGATATCAATACCGTGGATTGATGCTCGATGTCAGTCGTCACTTTATGTCGATTGATTTTGTGAAAAAATATATTGACCTGATTGCCTTGCACAAGCAAAATCAGTTTCACTGGCACCTGACTGATGATCAGGGCTGGAGAATTGAGATCAAGAAATATCCGTTGTTGACCCAAATCGGATCGAAGCGCAAGGAAACGATGAAAGGGCCTTATGCTGACCAGAAATATGATGGTACCCCATATGAAGGGTTTTACACGCAGGAGCAAATTAAAGAAGTGATCAAATATGCGCAGGATCGTTTTGTGGAAATTATTCCTGAAATAGAAATGCCCGGTCACGCACTGGCTGCTTTGGCTTCATATCCGCAGTTGGGTAACAACCCTGACAGAATATATGAAACAGGAACGCACTGGGGGGTCTACGATGAGGTGTTCATGCCGAGAGAAGAAACACTGAAGTTTTTGGAAGATGTTTTGACTGAGGTAATTGATTTATTCCCAGGTAAGTATATCCATATTGGAGGAGACGAATGCCCGAAAGTGCAATGGAAGGAAAGTCGTTTCGCGCAGGATTTGATCAAAAAAGAAAACTTGAAAGATGAACATGGATTGCAGAGCTATGTGGTAAAACGCATTGATAAATTCATCACAGGTAAAGGAAGGAGAATGATTGGCTGGGACGAAATCCTGGAAGGCGGACTTTCACCGAATGCAACCGTGATGAGCTGGAGAGGAACGGAAGGCGGTATCACTGCTGCAAAAGAAGGCCACGATGTGGTGATGACTCCTGGAAATTTTGTGTATCTGGATCACTATCAGGCGGATCCTAAAACGCAGCCGGTAGCTTTTACTTCATTTACCGACCTGGCGGAAACTTATTCGTATGACCCGACTCCAAAAGAATTGAGTGCTGAGGAGGCAAAGCACATTCTAGGTGTTCAGGGAAATGTCTGGACGGAGTATATGACCTCTTCTGATTACGTCGAATATATGGTTTTCCCAAGAGCCATCGCGATATCTGAAACTGCCTGGACTCCCGGCGACAAGAAGGATTTTGCAGATTTTAACAAAAGATTGGAAGCACATAAAAAACGTCTGGATTTTCTCGGAGTAAATTATTTTGGCGCACCGATCAACAGCAAGTTTGAATATGTTTGGCCAGCTAAGAAGTAATAAGGTTATTTCTAGCCGAATTATTTGAGTAGGTCTATGAACTTCAAAGTTTTCAAAATAAGGGCATCCCGCAAAATGGGATGCCTTTATTTTGAATCCGGTTCGGGTTTTAGAAAATCTTATATAACGGAAAAATGAAGTGCAATTCTACGACGATTCAAACTGATCTAATATTGCATCTCTCAAACAAGGGTTGATCGATACACGCTCTTCTAAAAAATATATCTCCACCGCATCTTCCTAACCTGTAAAACCTGTTATTTTTGCAGGATGTACAAAATACTGATCTCCCCTATACTTTTTCTTTTTGACGCTGAGCGAGTCCACTACTTCGTTTGCGAAGTGTTGCATGTTGCGTTCAAAATTCCATTTGTATCCTCCATTTTACGAGGAATGTATACCTATGAACACCCTGATCTCGTTCAGGAGGTGGCAGGATTGAAATTCCGCAATCCGGTGGGATTGGCTGCTGGATTTGACAAAAATGCAGAAATGGTCGATGAACTCGAGGCATTGGGCTTCGGATTTATTGAGATAGGAACAGTTACACCCCGCCCGCAGCCAGGGAATGATAAACCACGCCTTTTCCGACTGAAAAAAGACAGAGGGTTGATTAATAGAATGGGGTTTAACAATAAAGGAGCGGCGGTTGCAGCTGCTAAATTGAAAAGCCGGAAGTCGAAAATTCTGGTAGGAGGGAATATCGGTAAGAACAAGGATACCCCAAACGACCAGGCCCTGAGCGACTATCTGATCTGTTTTAACGAGCTGTTTGACGTCGTTGACTATTTTGTGGTGAACGTAAGTTCGCCCAATACACCTGGCCTGCGGGATTTGCAGGAAAAGGAACCGCTTACTAATATCTTGCGTGAACTCAACGATAAAAATAAGTCCAGAAGGCAGCCAAAGCCGATTTTTCTTAAAATTGCTCCAGACTTAACCAATAGTCAACTGGACGATATAGTAGAAATCGTCACTGTTACAGGCATTGCCGGAGTTATCGCAACGAACACGACGATCAGCCGGGAAGGTCTTAAAACGCCAGGAGAAGAGGTAGAAAAAATTGGAGCTGGAGGACTAAGCGGAGACCCGCTGGCATCAAGGTCAACTGAAGTAATTCGTTATATTTGTGACAAGTCGAAAAATTCGTTTCCGGTTATCGGCGTTGGAGGTATATCGTCCGGTGCGGATGCGATTGAAAAACAAAAGGCTGGAGCAAGTCTGGTACAGATTTATTCAGGCTTTATTTATGAAGGTCCAGGGCTTGCCAAGAATATTTGTAAGGCTCTTGTAAGGAAATAGTTGTGGCTATTTCCCTCTTCAACATATTAAAAAAATGAATCGTTGTAAATGTCTGTAAATAAGCCAAGAGGGAGTAACTCACGTCTAAAGGAAGAGGAGTCGGTGAAAAAATCAAATCCGTTCGCGCTGAACTGGAGCAATGTTTTTTCAAGCCCGAAGAGTACCTTGGCCTGGGGGATATTTTTTATAATCCTGGGCATTTTTCTCGAAATTTCATTTGTATCCTACATCATCACCGGCATATCCGATCAAAGCGTGGTTGACAATTTTGGCCAACAATCGATCAGAGACGCTGGCCGCCAAACGAGAAATGCTTTTGGTGTGCTTGGAGCTACTTTTTCGCAGATATTCATTTACCGCTGGTTTGGAGTTGGTGCACTTTTAATTCCGATCATTCCTTTTATCTCCGGCTGGAAAATTACATTGGGCAAAGAATTGCTGCCTCTGACCAAAACCACAAAGGAGATTATTTTCTATACACTTTGGGTCAGCATGTTGATGGGATATATCGTCCTGATGAGCAATACCGAGAATAATCTCAGTTTTGTTTCTGGAGGGATTGGCTACTCAATTAACGTGATGCTTTTTGATTGGCTTAAATGGGCGAGTGTGATTCCGGTCATTTTTTGTCTGTTTTTGTTTGCAGTCTACTTTTATGATGCACGCGATATTCTCGACAACTGGCAGGCCAAAAATGCCCGAAGTGACAACAATATTCCGGTAGCGGAAGAAGAGAAAGAAACTCCTGTTGAGATAGATCCTATTACCGAAGCACCATCTTTACCTTCTGTTATAAATGATACATATGACGATGAAGAAATATTGCCGGAATCGGAGGAGGTTCCTGTAATTGCTGAAATTGTAGCTCCGGTTGTTGAGCCTGTCAGACCAGCCCTAACGATCATAGAACCTGTTTCTGACGATGGATTTATGGACGCGCCGATCGCAAAATCAGTCTTGGCTCCACCGGTGGAAGGCGATCTTGAACTCGAGGTTGAATATGCTCCGGTTGTGAAAAGCGAAGTGGTTGAGCAGGATGATGAAGACGTAAATGCCTCAATTTTACGCGAATTCGGGCAATATGACCCAACCCTCGACCTGCCTTCGTATCAATTCCCGCACATGGGTTTGCTAAGCGATGCGGTGGATAGTCAGGAGAAAGTGACGCAGGAAGAGCTGGAAAGCAACAAGATCCGGATCGTTGATACGCTCGGCAGTTATGGAATCAATATTTCAAAAATAAAAGCGACCATCGGGCCGACGGTAACTTTATATGAAATTATCCCGGAAGCGGGTGTGAGGATATCCAAAATCAAGAATCTGGAGGGGGATATCGCGCTAAGTTTGGCTGCTTTAGGTATTCGTATCATTGCACCAATGCCAGGCCGTGGAACGATCGGTATAGAAGTGCCAAATAAAAACCGCGAAACAGTATTTATTCGTTCGGTTTTGTCCAATGAGCGTTTTCAGAAGTCGACCTATGACTTACCTGTGATATTAGGTAAGACCATTTCAAACGAAATCCATATTGCAGATCTTGCCAAAATGCCTCACCTTTTGATGGCAGGAGCAACCGGCCAGGGTAAGTCGGTTGGCTTGAACGTAATTCTGGCTTCGCTGATTTATAAGAAACACCCGGCTGAACTGAAATTTGTGTTGGTGGATCCAAAAAAAGTGGAGCTTACCCTTTTTAATAAGCTGGAAAGGCACTTTTTAGCCAAACTTCCCAATGCGGAAGAAGCCATTATAACGGACACAAAAAAGGTAATTTTCACGCTGAATTCATTGTGTATTGAAATGGATTCGAGATATGACCTGCTGAAAGAAGCGGCTGTCAGGAACCTGAAAGAATACAATGCGAAATTTGCACAACGAAAACTGAATCCGGAAAAAGGCCACAGATTCCTCCCATATATTGTATTGGTAATAGATGAGTTGGCCGATTTGATGATGACGGCGGGCAAAGAGGTAGAAACGCCGATCGCGCGTTTAGCACAGCTCGCGCGAGCCGTTGGGATACATTTGGTTGTAGCAACTCAGCGTCCGTCTGTGAAAGTTATCACTGGTTTGATCAAAGCCAACTTCCCGGCCCGTCTGTCTTTCCGTGTTACTTCCAGCATAGATTCCCGAACTATTTTGGATATGGGTGGCGCGGAACAGCTTGTAGGTCAGGGAGATATGTTGTTGGCGATCAACTCGGAAGTGATTCGTTTGCAATGTCCTTTTATTGATACCAGAGAAATTGAGGATGTCTGCGATTATATCGGGTCTCAACGGGGATATGACGAAGCATATGCGTTGCCGGAGTATGAGGGAGAAGAAGGGTCGGAGGCGAAAGGAGAATTGAATCCGGACGATTTTGATAATTTGTTACCAGATGCGGCGAGGCTTATCGTAACACATCAACAGGGAAGCACGTCGCTAATCCAGCGAAAAATGAAGCTCGGATATAACCGCGCAGGAAGGATCATGGACCAACTCGAAGTGCTTGGAGTTGTCGGGCCATTTACAGGAAGTAAAGCCAGGGATGTTATGTTTCATGACCTAAGCGGACTGGAAGAACACCTGCGCGTAATGGGTATCAGCTAAAATTTAATGTGGATATTGTAAGGCCTTGTCACTCAGTGGTATGGTTATTGATATTATATTTAAAATAATAAGTATTTTCCTAAGGCGTTTAATCTTTGGGCTACCTTAGAAGTCAAAGGTTTTGAGAAGAGAGGACCCAAGTAACATGACGTCTGTAAACCAGAATTTTAATTTTGTTTCTCAGAGACTTTGTAGCAAAGAAAGAAGTGGCCATTGAAAATGTAATGGTAAGGAATACAAAAGTGATAATTTATTTAAACAACCAATTATGCGTATTTTGAAAATGACGAAAGCGGTATTATTAAGTGCAACGTTATCGATGGCACTTTTTCAGCCGGTTTTTAGTCAGGGTGACAAAAAATCGACAGCGATATTAGATGCGATGAGCAACAAATATCAAAACATGAAATCATTCAAGGCATTGTTTACCTACACACCCGACGGCGGACAGTCGATGAAAGGTGATGTGACTGTAAAAGGCTCTAAATACAAGCTTAAAATGGCTGGTCAGGAGATATACAATGATGGTAAACTGATGGCTACTTATATCAAGGAAACCAACGAAGTGAACCTTCAGGATTTCGATCCTGCTTCGGCAGGGGATCTGGATCCGACAAAAATTTATACTGCCTACAAAAAGGGGTTTAAGCACGCTTTCGTACAGGAAAAGAAGCAGGGTGACACGGTTGTTGATGTTGTTGAATTAACTTCGACGAACAAAAATAGCCAGGTTGCGAAAGTTCAGCTTTGGATCAGCAAGGTAGATAAGTCGATCAAAGGCTGGAAAATTTTCCAGAAAAATGGTCAGAAAGTGAATTATGAAGTTCAGTTATTTCAACCGAATGTAGCTGTTGCAGACAAAGACTTCATTTTCAATTCAAAACAATATCCGGGTGTAGAGGTAGTTGATTTAAGATAGACTGAAGTTATTCAATATATATTAAGCCCTGGAAATTCAGATTTTCGGGGCTTTTTTCGTGTTATATCTCGAGCGTCATAGTCCTGAATCTGTATATTGAATTGTTGTGGTGTATGTCTTCACCGGCAACAGAACACTCAGGCCACGAATTTCGTATTGAACCGGAATTCCGCTTTTTGAAGCCGTTAAAATGGTGAGCAGCACTGAGAAAAAAAGGTGTTGGTCGTCGTGACCTTCTGGAAATTCTCGCCTCCAAGTGGAATGGTTAAACCTGCCCCATTTCCGGTTCGTTTTACCCATATCTCCAGTGTTGAATCCCAGTTTGCGCCGACAATTTGCCTAACGCTCACGACGGTTAGAACAATACCGGTCATACTTATCAAGGTCTGACTAGCAGGACTGGTTTCGTTTGCTTCATAGTTTTTCCCAGACAGCGTGACCGGTGTTGTCGGAGAAGCCACCGTCCAGGTGTTACCCGTTATTGAAATGGTTTGTGCCAAACTTTCCAATCCGGCAACAATAAATAGCTTGCCATGAGTTATTTTCAGTGACTGGAATTTTTTGAAATACGATTATTTTGGCTGTCGTGTTTGGGTCATGAATAAGACTATCGAAGCTATTTGCAAACAGCATTGATATGCCAATAGAGACAAAAAAGCGGAAGCCTCGAGAGGTTATCCCAAGGCTTCCGCTTTTTTGGTGAAAGTGTTCTTTTTACTTGCCCGACTTCGCAAGCTTTAACGCCGACGTAGTTAGATAGTATTTTGAAATCATATTGGGAACCTCCCATTCCGGCAGTTTCCCGGCTTTCAGGTATTCCATGTATTTATTGGCAACCTGCGCAAAATGCGACTCATGGCCGGTATCATATTTCGCCGGGATCACTACTTCCCATCCTTTGTCATTTTTCTTCAATTCAATCCCCGGGAATTTGTCCTGCACCGATTTGAATTCTGCAGCTACAGCATCTTCGTATGCCTTGCCACTTTCGTTTGACTCAATATACAGCACTGGTTTGAAATTCTGCTCTTTGCCCTGACGTACCACCAAACTGGCTTTTGTGCCTTTCATGATTGAATAATGCGTATCGCCGGTTCCTTCCGGTGCCTGGAAATTCCAGTAGACAGCGACACGGGCGTTAATTCCTTTTACCTTATAGTTGATCGCGCCATTGGCATATACATTCAAAACAGTATCCTTTACATCCTTTTTGAGGAAGTCCGGAAAAGTTTCGCTTTTGGTCACAAGCTTGAATTGGGAAGGGGTTATTTGCGTTGCAATTCGTTTTGCGCTCAGCAATTCTATATCCTTCTGATAGTCAAGTGTAACGTTTGGCAGGCAGCTCCATTGAACAAGATCCACCAAGTGGGTAGTTACATCAACAATTCCTTCACCTTGTTGGTCGGTATCAAAAAACCAGGTCGGCCGTATTAGCGGTTCGCCGGAGATATACTTGAAGAAATGGTGAACGCTCTCTTTCACAACCGCAGGGTTTTCCGGAGTTCCTTTTGTGATTTCACCGAACACGCCCGGAAGCGAAGCCAGCTCGCGCTGCAAGGTATTGGTGATCTCATATCGCTCAGTCATTATATCATAAAGCAGCACTTTGTTTTTCTCGGCACTTGCAAAAGCAGCTTTGAGTTCATCAAATCCGGCTTCAGTGATTGTCATCGGCTTGTCGGCCAACACGTTCAGTCCGGCATCTACCGATTTTTTTATATAGTCGGTCTTTTTTTGATTGTTTCCAGCCAATACAACCACGTTTCCTTTTTTCTCCGAAATCATTTTGTCAAAGAAATCCGAACCGGTATATACCGCCTCTGACCATTTTGTCGGGTCTTCGGGACGGGTATTGTATTTTTCGATTTTGTCCAGATATGCCTTTACATCAGGGCCTTCGGAAGCATATACATGTACCACGGAATCAACATCCGGATACATCGATTTTTGAACCAAAGCAGCATGGAAATGGCCCGGTTCAACTACAATAAGACTCAATGGTTTTGATGAACTTTGAGTTGTTTCTTTTGTGGTGTTACATCCCTGATTCAACGTAAGTATGCCGCCCAAAGCAACAGTTAAAAGTTTTGCCTTCATTTTATAGGTTTAGTTTACTTCGTATTTAGTATGAAAGTTAGGAATTCTGTGCGAAGATCGTCAAGAATCGATCATTACAAAACCGACTAAACTTCCGATCTGCATATAAGACGAAGTTTATGTCAACTTACCTGCACTGTTTTTGTCAATGAATAGAATTGCCGACGGGTGCTTCCTCAATATGGTCGACGGATATAGCTCCTGAATATCGTCCTCAAGCGTATGTTTGATCGCGGTCGCCTTGTTTACGCCCGGAACCATGGCATATGCATATCTGGCCCTAAATAATGCAGGAATGGTGATCGTCAGCGCATTAGTCGGAACTTCCGTGATACTGGAAAAACAACCGTCGTTGACCTGCTGTTGCCGACATTCCTGGTCGAGCTCAACGACTTTCACAACTTCTGGATCATCGAAAAAAGCAACATGAGGATCATTAAAAGCAAGGTGACAATTCTCACCAATTCCCAGACAAAGGATATCAGTCGGGTAGTCTTTCAGCAATTGGGAATAATAAATACATTCAAGGTTTGCATCGGTAGCGTTGCCATTCAGGTAGAAAACGGAATTCACCGGAACCATATCAAACAAGCGCACTTTCAGGAAATAGCCGAAACTCTGGGGTGCATCACCAGGCAGATCGATATATTCATCCATATGAAAAGCATTGA
The DNA here is from genome assembly GCF_056895215.1 of Dyadobacter sp. HNCC25DJ184. Taxonomy (NCBI): domain Bacteria; kingdom Pseudomonadati; phylum Bacteroidota; class Cytophagia; order Cytophagales; family Spirosomataceae; genus Dyadobacter; species Dyadobacter sp. HNCC25DJ184. The sequence continues at coordinate 106,157 of NZ_JBXHAQ010000009.1, forward strand.
TCTGATGCCAATTGATATCTTTTTCAAGAAGAAGTGCTTCCAGAAATTCGTTCTGCGACGGTGCTGACGCGAATACGATATTCACAAATTGCTGTGTTTTCTGAAGTTGGCGGATTTTGTTTGCCACCATTTTCGCAGCGTTGATGCCCAGCTGCAACCGATTTTCGAAAATTCTGACCTGAAGCCGATCTACCAAAAGTTCCTGATAGAGTGTGTCCATTGATATAGTTTTTAGCGATTTAGTATTAGTTTTTAGCAAGACGAGCCGGTTGTTTTTGATATATAGTTCTGCCATTCACCATTGTCAAGGCGATATCGATATTTTCATTAAAAATCACAATATCAGCGTCTTTGCCTTTTGCGATTGATCCCTTTTTGTGATCAATGCTCATGATTCTGGCTGGAGTCATGGTCATCATTTTGACAGCTTCTGATAAACTTACCTCCGCCATTTGCACCATATTCCTCACCAACCGATCTGTGGTTGAAACACTTCCGGCAAATGAAGTACGATCCGGTAATTTGGCAACGCCGTCTTCTATGATGACTTTTAACCCGGTATCCAATGGCCCCAGAACGCTTTCTCCTTCGGGCATTCCGGCGGCTCTCATGGCGTCGGTGATCAATGCGGTTTTATCCGATCCTTTTATTTTGAATACCAATTTGAGAAGCGGGGCAGGCAAGTGAACGCCGTCGGCAATGATTTCCACGTCCATATCCAGCAGATAGGCTGCTTCGATAGTGCCTGCATAGCGGAAGGCATTTTTTCTGGTGACTCCCGACATGGCAGAGTACAAATGTGTGGCGAGCGAATATCCGTTATCATATGCTTCAAGCACTTCCTCATATATGGCATCGGTATGGGCTACGGCCGCCAGAATGCCTTTTTGACGTAACCGCTGACCGAATTCAATAGCTCCCGGAAGTTCAGGCGCGGCGCTCCATCTGACAATAGAATTGGAATAAGCCAATATCTCTTCATATTCCGCCGGATCCGGATTCCGGATATACCTAGGATCCTGCGCACCCCGCTGACTAAGTGCAAAATAGGGGCCTTCCAGGTGCATACCTAAAAACTGAGCCCCATTATGGTTGCTCTTGTGAGCGGCCTCATATATATCCAGCGTTTTAAGCAAGTCGTCCTTTTCGCTGGTCAATGTTGTCGGCACCATCGATGTCGTACCATATCTGGCATGGGTTTCGGCGATCTTATGAAACGCTGCGACCGTTCCATCCATAAAGTCGGAACCGCCGCCGCCATGGACATGCAGGTCAATAAAACCTGGTGCGATATACAATCCTTTAGCGTCAATTGTCTCAGCATCTGGAATGTCAATGTCGGTTATATGCACCCCTTCGATTATCCCGTCGTGAATGACTACGCATCCATTTTCGATCAACCGATTAGGGGTCAATATTTTCCCGTTTGTTATTTTAATTCTCATTCTTCCTGGTTTAGACAGTAGCAATTCCAGCCACGGGAACCGGATAATTTCCATTTTGGTCTGGCATTACAGGCGGGTTTGCGTCCCACGCCAGTACTTTTGGGACAATGCTCGTTTCCGATCGAAGCGCACTTTCCCATTCAATATCCAATCCCGAATGTGCTGCCATTCGGCCCATAATGCTGGTCATGGTACTTTTGGCACCCCACTCGGTGTCGTTAATCGGCTTTTTATTCAGGATACTTTCGAATAGTTTGTCGTGTTCGATCTGATAAGGATTGTGGATTATCCGGTCTGCCTTCTTCCAAATTTGTTTGCCACCATGTTCTTTCAATCCGGAAGTCAGATCGCCGGAGCCTTTTGTTCCCAAAACGGTAAAGCCATTTTTCTTCATTGTACCATCTATGTGGCGGATCTCGCTATGCAATTTACAGCCATCTGCATATTCGTATTCAACGTAAAAATGGTCATATACATCGCCGTTGTCTGGGCCTTTAAATGCGGAACGACCGCCGACTCCCTGGGCTTTTACAGGATAAGACTTTTTGATCCAATTGATTACATCGTCATTATGTATCTGCAGTCCGGCTGGCGAACCCGCCCATAACCAATTGAAATACCGCCAGTTACGAACCTGGTATTCCATTTCGGTCCAACCAGGTTTTCTGGGGACCAGATTGATATTGCCGATCATATAATAGCAAGTGGCGGAAAGGACATCGCCAATCGCACCGTCGTGAATCAAATTCACAAATTCCTGATAAGTGGGATCATATCTATTTTGAAGTCCAACGACAACCGACAAATTTTTCTTTTTTGCCAGTTCTCCTGTCGCCAGAATCTTACGGATTCCCGGCGCGTCGGAAGCCAGCGGTTTTTCCATAAACACATGCTTGGATGCGTTAATGGCGGCTTCAAAATGATCGGGGCGAAATGGCGCTGGCGTGGCCAGTAGCACAACATCAGCCAATTCGATTGCTTTTTGATATGCATCAAATCCGACAAACTTCCGGCTTTCGGGGACGTCAATTTGCCCTTTCAGTTTCGGAATTTTTGATAGATGCGAAAACGTCTCATCCAGTTGATCCCGGAATACATCGGCCAAGGCAACCAGTCGGATATTCGACCCCGCGGTTAATGCCTGAGCTGCCGCACCCGCACCCCGCTTTCCACAGCCGACAAGGGCGATTTTGATGATATCATCGTTGGAATTATTGATAAATGGAAGCTTACCGGAATTTCCAACAATAGCTCCACCAAGCGCCAGCGAGGAACTTTTTATAAAATCCCGTCGCCCGGTCAGGCTGAATGAGTCATTTTCCATCATCTTGAAATATTTATATGAAGTAAAAAAGAATTGATTTTAGATCACCAGCGACGAAGCTTGTGACCATAAAACGCGTAAAAAACAAGGTATAGATAGCATGGGAATAACACCCAATATGCCTGCCGAACATCATACAAATCGGCGAAATGACCATAAAATAGGGGCATAATCGCGTTCCCGCAAAGACCCATTATCATAACCGACGCACCCAATTTTGTAAACCGTCCGAGATTGTCAAGCGCTAATGGCCATATACCCGCCCAAACCAAGGAGTTGGCTAGCCCAAGTAACACTACAAACCATATAGATATATCAGTACTATGTCCCAGAAACGTAACCGGGCCTTTTGTGAAAATGATCAGTAAAGTAAAAATAGAACCTAGTAATGTGCAGATTCTTAGGGTATTGACCTGGCTAATGAATTTTGGAATGGCCACTATTCCAATGAAATAGCCGCATATGGTACAGAAAAGCGTATAGGAAGGGAAAACTTTGGCTTCAAGTAAATCAATGTTCATGGAATTGGCATATCCGATGATCGTATCAATCGCGATAACCTGTGTGCCGACATGAAGGAATATTGCCAACGCTCCCAATATAAGATGTGGGAATTGAAAAATACTGGTTTTGCCCGCGTTTGCGACTGCCACGTCGCCCGTCTCATGTTCTGTATCAATTTCGGGAAGTGGAGAGCGATATACCAGATATCCGAGGATAAACAAAAAACTGCCAAGTGCGAGATATGGATTGATTACCCTCCGTATCAGTTCGTCAAGTGCGGCGCTTTTCGCGCTGGCGTCCATTGTGCTTAATTGTGCAAAAAGGTCTGTGTCGGTTGGACGAAGAATGACGGCTGCAAAGACAATAGGGGAGAGGATACCCGCTGCCTTGTTGCATATGCCCATGATACTAATCCGCTGTGCTGCTCTTTCCTTGGCGCCCAGGATGGTGATATACGGATTTGCTGCAGTTTGTAATATCGACAATCCGATTCCGATTGTGAAGAGTCCGAGAAGGAATATCTCGTAGGTCCGAGTCATCGCAGCCGGTACAAAAATGAATGCACCTAATGCCATTGCCCAAAATCCGAACATCATTCCTTTTTTAAAACCAACGGCCTTCAACAAATAAGACGAAGGTACCGACATGACGAAATAGGCAATATAAAAAGCAAAAGCAACCAGATAGGCTTTGAAGCTGGTGAGCTCACAGGCGATTTTGAAATAGGGAATCAATATGGAATTGACCCACGATATGAACCCGAAAATGAAAAACATCAGTCCGATCAGGAATATCGATATCGTGGTCTGCCTTTGGCTAAGCTGTTCTACCCGAATGGCAGCGACGGCACTTTTCATATGATATGGGTTAAATTTTTAATGGACTTTGTTTTTCGGCTTTTAGCCAGCGTGAAGATTTTATCTTTTGAAAAAGACAAAATATTTTTCTGCCTGAGCTTACGGTCCGCCGCTGCGGTCGAAGGCCGCTCAACGAACTTTAAATTATTAATAATCAGATAGTTGATTGTTTATGCTTTTTTGATGCTCGCGTTGAAAACGCTTAACCATTGCGCACCGATGGTTCGCCGCACGATTGCAAATCGGTGCCAGCGCGCCAGATTAAAAACCTAAACTGTTGGTTCCCAACCCTTCTGATATTCCCTTGACCAAAGCTTATTTGCCTTTTTATTATTCTTGATATGCCCGTTGGAAGGATCAATATCTAATGTTCCACCTGAGCGGAGCGCAATATTTCCGAGTTGAGCCAATAACGTGCTTTGATGCCCGCTCACGATATCAGAATTCAGCGCAGAGCCCTTTTTGATTCCGTCAAAAAAGTTTTGAATATGCAGTGCGTCCAATCCTTGCGACGGGTTCATTTTGTTTCGGGGATCAATTACGAAATCGTTTGTGACGTCTTTAACCACTTTATTATCCAGGTCATAAATCTTGTAATTATTCCCGTCACCAATGGCTAATGAGCCTTTTTCCCCGTAAAAAATAACTCCGACACTGGTTCCTTCGATGGTTCGCCCGTTGCAACTGCGACCTTCCCAGGTCATGGCGGTATTGTTATTGAACTCTAAATTAATAACCTGTGTATCAGGTGTTTGCCAGTCGTCTTTATATCGATATCTTCCACCCGCTGATGTTACGCGAGTCGGAAATTCCACTTGCAACCCCCAGCGCATAAGGTCGAGCATATGCGTTCCGTTATTTAAGGCTTCACCCGTTCCCCAGTTCCAGAACCAATGCCAGTTATAGTGTATCAGGTTGTCTTTAAATGCCTCGCGTGGCGCTGGTCCCTGCCATAAGTCATAGTCAAGCCACTCAGGTACAGCAGTTTCTTTTCCAATTCCAATAGAAGCACGGTTATTGGTATACCATCCTTTCACGAAATACGGCCGGCCAATTACTCCGTCATGTACTTCTTTAATACCTGCCGCAACATTAGGCCATGAACGGCGCTGGTTGCCCATTTGGATATAATTCTTGTACTTTTTCTGAACGGCAAGCAGCAATTCCCCCTCATGCGGATTATGGCTGCATGGCTTTTCAAGATATACATGTTTGCCAGCTTTAGAAGCTAATATCGCAGCAGGAGCATGCCAGTGGTCGGGAGCCGCAATGACCAACGCGTCCATGTCCTTGTTTTCGAGTGCTTTCCGGAAATCTGGTATGTTCGCAGGTTTATGTCGCTGAATATCATTCACGGTATTGATACACTTCTCTGCAGCTCTTGTGTCGACATCGGAAATGGAGATAACCTGAGAATTAGGCTGTAGCGCATAATTGCTCGCCAAAGCCAGTCCCCGACTGTTAACCCCCATCATCCCCACCAGGACTTTCTCGTTCGCACCAATGATACGCGCATAACTTTTGGGGGTAAAGCCCGGAAGTATACCTCCGATCGAAAACAGTGCCGTTCCAGCCAGCGTCTTTTTCATAAAGTCTCGCCGGGAATTCAGCTTAACGTCTTCTTTTGAATTTAATGTTTTCATATTAATATCAGGTATGGGAATAGCTTGAGTATATCGTCAATTTTATAAATCCAATCAGCAATTTAACGTAAATTATCCCTCGTATAAAAAAGTAAAATTTACACTGTTTTCAACTGGCTTGCTTCATATTCCAGTAGTTGCTTGATGAAAAAATCATCGGTCAGATGGGGATATGCCAAAGTCACTCTTGTGATTTCTTCGGCCTGCCCGGGCGACAAAGATTCGGAAGGATTTAAAGTCCATATCCCCTCCAGTAAACCCTGCCTCCTTAGTACTTCGTGTACGCCTGTGATGCAGCCATGAAACTGGTGCGCAGGATCAAAAATTGCCGCATTCATATCTGTCACTTCAATATTTGTAGCTAACCAATTTTTTAAATCTGCATCGTTGTCAATTGATTTAATATCAGCCAAAAGTTCGACAGCTTTTTTGGTCCACACCGCCCAATGACCTAATAACCCACCCACAAACTTCTTTTCAACTTGTAAACCATTCACATTGAATCGATATGGCGTGATCAGGTCGGCAATAATGTTATCATCGTTTCCGGTATATAACGCAATTTCATCGCGACGGGAAGAAAGACAAACCGCGCGGACTACGTCCAAAGTCTGGTATCTGTTGAAAGCGGCAATCTTGATTGCTTTTACATTCTGAATTTCAGCGAATTCCTCCCAAAAATGATAACTGTAAACCCGCCCGCCAATCGCCGCCTGCAGATAAAAACCAAATACCGGGATAATTGCAGCAATTGTTTTGATATGCTCGATAATTTCGGATTCTGTCTCCGTTTCAAACGCGGCCATGCTAACCAATCCGAGGTCATAGCCAAATTGGACAGCGACATTCGCCTCATATACAGCTTGTTCGGTCTTTCCACATACGCCCGCCACTTTCAGAAAAGGTCTGGTCAACTCATTTTTTTCAATTTCGTCTGAAGTGATTTGCAATACCTTTTCAAACAAATTAACCTTTGCGTCACGTATCTCAAACTGAGTTGTGTGCACGCCTATCGCCAGGCCGCCTGCCCCGCTTGCGATATAGTACCGCGTAAGACGTCGCTGCCGTTCTTCATCCAGACGGAGGTTAGCATCCAGCGCCAGCGGATGAGCTGGTATTACCGTTCCATTTTGTAAAAGCGTTTCTTTTTCCTGACTTAACATTTTCATGTCCAAGTGGTTGATCCTTTATTTTTCTCTTTAGCTAAAACTGTCCTTTTCTCTCCTGAAAATGAGTGGGTTTGTTAATGATCTTGCCTCCGGCTAAAAGCCAACGCGCGGTGATATCGATCATCTGCTTCAATGTCGTTCGCGGATACCCGAATATCCGGAACGACTCTGCGGCGTTGCTAAGCAGTGCGGTTGGTTGCTCCTGACCTGTGAAGATTGGTTCGGTGTTGAATATTATTCCAAACTCCCTCGCCAACCATTGAACGGAAACCGTTTCTGGGCCGGTGATATTCAGAATTTTGGCCGGAGTTTCGCAATGCAAAAGGGAACGAACGGCCATTTCATTGGCATCGCCTTGCCAGATTACATTTGCATATCCGGTGGTGAGGTCGATGGGCTTCTGATTGATCACTGATTTGGCAACTTCCAGTAAAACCCCATATCGAAAGTCAATGGCGTAATTGAGCCGGTAAATAAGTAACGGAGTGTTATGTATCGATGAAAAATATTCAAACATTCTTTCGCGGCCCAGGCACGACTGACCATATTCTCCCACTGGATCCGGACGCGTTTCTTCGGTTGCGCCCCCTGAGCCGATTGGTGTGAATGGATATACATTTCCAGTGGAATAAACGACGATCCGCGAATTACGGAATTTGTCGGCTACCCGACCCGGTAAGTAGGTGTTCATCGCCCAGGTATATGGCTCATTGCCGGATGTGCCAAATTTGGTTCCTGCCAGATATAAAATGTTTTTGATTTCCGGAAGAGCGTTTAATTGTTTGTCATCCAGAAGGTTTGCGGATATTGTTTCAATTCCTTCCGCATTCAGTTCTTCAGATAAACCTTCTTCGCTGAACCTGGAAACAGCAATCACCCTTTTTCGAATACCAGCCAAGTCGATTGATTGTTTACATAACCGGGCAATGCTTGGGCCTATTTTTCCGCCTGCGCCAAGTATTAGTATATCTCCCTCAATTTTGCCTATATCCTCAATTAAAGCTGGCGAGGGACTCAGATATTGTTTCTCCAAATTATGAATATCACTCATCGTTTGCTGCTGATTTTGTTAGCTGAAAAATAGTTCTTTCACGTTGCTGATAGCCAATCCGAAGAGAACCAGCAACCCGAGTGAAGCAAATGCCTTGGTTACCGGTGAGTTTTTATTTTCGCCCATGATCTGCCCGTCATTTCCGACAATGAACATGGCTGTTCCGATGAAAGGGACAATGAAAATGGTGATACTCTGCGCGAAGATGATCAGCTCCAGCGGTAATTTTCCAAACAGGATGGCTATGAATGCCCCCACGACCATCACCGCAGCAATTAGATATCGTACCGTTTTTGAACTAAACTGACTTCCATATCCGAGGGCGTCTGCCAGGAGGGTTCCGCCGACACTTGCGTTACCAATTAAGGAAGAAAAAGCTGCTCCAAACAATCCGATCAGGAATATCATCGTAGCATTGCTTCCAAAAATTGGTTCGAGCGCTTTGGCCATATCTGATGCTGAGTTGACCTTTATTCCCTTTGGATGTAGTACCGCTGCGGCACATATGATGACGACCGCACTCATGACGCCCAGTAAAATAATTCCCGTCAGTGTTCCGCTCTTTCCTTTCCGTAGATCGCGCTGGTGTAACCGCCGCTCCTGCACGAGATAAGATTGATATAATGCGCCGACGATCGAAAAGCAGGACGCAGTAAAAGCGATAATCAATTTCAATGAATCGGATGGGAAAGTTGGGACAAGTCCTGATGCGATTCCGATAATATCGGGTTTTGCGTAAAACAGGGTTGTGATGAACGAGAAGAGCATCATAACGATGAGAATGATCATTGTTCTCTCCAGTACCGAATAGAATTTTCTGAGAAATAACAGGCTGATTCCGAATAGGGTAAAGGCAACGATCCATGGAGCAGGGGGAGTGCCAGTCATTTCGCCTAGCGCAATTCCGACGCCTATACAGTTACCGGCTTGAAATGAAGTACAGACCAGAAATACGCCAATTCCCATGGCAACAGAAGCTGATTTTCCCCATTTCGTTCGGATGGTTTCCAACAAAGATATCCGGGTTGATTCGCCAATTCTCGTGGACATATCCGTAAAGATTGTCATAAAGAATATCGCAAAAACAACGATCCAGAGCAGTGAATAGCCATAATCAGCACCCAGTCGGGAGGTGATAGTCATCTTGCTCGGTCCAAAAACCAGTGCCGCAATAATAAGACCCGGCCCCAAAGAACGCGCCCAGGATAACAGGTTGTATTTAAGTTCTTTCACTTGATTCGGTTGAGTAGGTTAAAGTTGGGAAACTGCAAGGGACTCTAAGAAATCAGGTTATAACCGTGGCTTTCACCTTGGCCAGTGTTGCCACAAGACTATTGTCGATACTAGCAAAGTCCCGTGAGGACACGAACCAAGGTTTATTGATATTGAAAATCAGTAGTTTACAACATGTTAATGTTTCAAAAACCAAATATCACTTAGCTTTCGCCAGTACCTGGGCTAACTCAACACTTTTTCCGCCTCTCCGTTTGCTCTCATCAGCCGCCTCCATGAACGTGAATATCTCGATCGTTTCCTGTGGCGTTACCGGCACTTCTCCTGTTTTGAAATATTTAATGATATCCACCAAGAGTGGTTCATAGCCAGCATATGGGCCTAGTATCTTGTTGCCGTCCTGCATAAAGACGGTTCCGCCGTAATCGTGTTTTCCGGTTCTGGTTCCTCTGAAAGTTCCCGTCCGGCCATCAGCCCATATACCAACGACAATATCGGTATCAGGAGTGCTCACTCTTGTCACGCTTTTGCAACCAGTGCCCATAACGGTATATAGTGTTTCAACTCCATGAATGCCATACCAATAAAGATCAGGGTGGGTCTTTTCCAAAGTCGCAGGACTGTACGTATCTGCTCCTAAAACTTTTGACTTATCTATACTCTCGATTCCTTTAATATAGCGAAGCGACGAGGCCGAGAATATGGGTATCCCATACTTTTCAGCGGCTTTAAAGATCTTAAGCGTATCAGAAAGCGAAGCGGCTACCGGCTTGTCTATAAATACTCGCTTGCCAGCTTTTAACACTTCCAAAGCCTGCTCCAGATGCAGACGACCGTCATTGGTTTCCAGTAGAATGACGTCGGTTTTTGATAAAAGCTCCTGAATGGAACTTGTGATCTCGACGCCAGCCTTTTTTACTTCATCAATATATCCCGGTATTCTTTTGGTGCTTGATTCAATATCCTTGCTGCCATAAGGATAGGCGGCAGTGACTTTATAGCCATCATATACCGGATCAGGTTGTTCAGCGTTCAACGCTTTCACAAAAGCAACGCTGTGTGACGTGTCCAATCCGATGATACCAACGCGCTTCCCATCCAATGAAAACCTGGCAAATGATTGCGCGTCAACCAGCCCGATTCCAGCACCAGCCAAGAGAGATGATTTGACAAATTTACGTCTGCTTAATGAAGTCATTGGTCGAAAATAAAGCGGTTAGGAATAGTTGATTATTAAATTTCGGGTACGTACCCGTAAATGTACAAACAAAAATATAAATTGAAAGTTAATGATTAAATTGTTTGCTTAAAATTTCGGATATTCTTTACAACACAATCATAAATTCTGCTGGACCAGTTTTTGGCTCGGATTGCAAAACTTTATCAATATTAAAATTGATGACTTGTCGTCTTCGACCCCGTCCTGGAATAGCCTGTATAAAATTTGACGCCGAAGGCCAAAAGCTCACAAAGCAAGCTTCCCCTTTATTTCCTAATTCTGATAAAATGCCTGATTCTCCTTCGTGATAATGTCAATCGGCATATAATTTACTTTCTCAACCGGTGCACCCACTATGAGTGCCTGATAGAGGAGCATAATCCCACGATATCCCTGGTCTTCCGGTTTGTGACAAATAAGGAAATCGATGTGTCCGGCATTTAGATGGTCAATATTATCCGTCAGAAAATCATAGCCGACCAAAGGAATATCTGTTTTTTGACTGTTGAACAGAAAAGTCGCGACAGAAGAAACACGGGAGTTGGTCACAAAAATCGCATCAATGGTTTTATGAATATGCAAAACATAAGTCAAATGCCTGGCAACGGAAAGATAGTCCGTGTCGCTGATATCAATCCTCACCACTTCGTTTGGTATCTGATGATCATTGAAATACGCGCGGAAGCCTTCCTCAATTTTCAGATAATTATAATTCTCAACTTCCTTGGAGATATTGACAACCAATATCTTATTGGTTGTTTTTAGTCTGTAAGTGAGCAATTTAGCGCCAAGATATCCACTTTGGTAAAGATTTGGACCGATATAGCTGAGCTTGCCGACATCAGGAATATCTGAATCAATAAACACAAAAGGGATCTTGGCTTTCTCGCATTCATTGGCAATATGAATCGATTGTTCCACAAAAGATGGAGCCATAACAGCGCCGTTAACAGCACTTTTCAATAATTGTTCACCCGCTTTAACAAAGGAAGAACGGTCGTCGAGATCAAAGAAAAAATAACGAAACTGTACCCCGTAATTCTTGATTTCAGCTTCCGCACGTTGGATTCCCTTTAAAGGTGCCTCCCAAAACGTCGTTTCTTTGGAAACGCGCGGAAGCATAATTCCAAGGGTAATGATTTTGCGGGAAGCAAGCCGGCTGGCAAGTATATTGGGTTGATAATCAAGATCTTTAATGATCTCGTTGATCTTGTTTTTTGTTTTTTCAGAAACGCCGGTCCGGTTATGGATCACCCTGTCCACCGTTGCGATGGATACATTTGCCCTTCTGGCAATCTCCTTTACTCCAAATAACGTCGGTTTGTCACTTCCCATTGATGAGAGATTTCGCCTGAAACTTGTAATTCGGCTATTCGCCGGCGTTTTTTCAAAATGATTATAAATACCGAAAGTAGAATATAGAGGACAATATACCAAAGACAGAGTTGCTAATACCATCTGTCACTTAAATCAGACATGATGGAACCTTTCAAATAGGAGCTAAAATTTCAACCATGTTAATATATATATTAAGTAGATTTTTCGTTACTTGGTCTTGAATTGAAAACACGAGGAGGAATGAGGCGAAGAGAACAAATGTGGAATGCCCGGACAATCAATTGGTATGTCTTAATATTCATCTTTCATATTCAGGTCGGTCGCGAAAAAGGTATAAATTTGGCCTCCCGGTTAATTCTTCTAAACTCTTAATTATGTCTCTTTTTAAAAAACTTAGAATTCTTATTCCAATTCTATGCGTATTTGCGCTTACGATTTTCATAGCTGCGCGTCCGAAAACAAAACCTGCAAAGTCGCCCAATATCGTTATTTTCTTTATTGACGACATGGGATATGGTGACATATCTGTGAATGGAGCGATGGGTTACAAAACTCCGAATCTCGATAAAATGGCGGCAGAGGGAACGCGTTTTACCAATTTTATGGCGGCGCAAGCCGTTTGTACTGCTTCCCGGGTTGGTCTGCTGACAGGCTGTTACCCCAATCGGTTGAGTATGTCAGGTGCTTTGGGGCCGGAATCAAAAGTCGGTCTGAATCCGAATGAAGAAACGATTGCAGAGGTAGTTAAGAAAAAAGGATACAAGACAGGGATTTTCGGAAAATGGCACTTAGGAAGCAAACAGGCTTTTTTGCCATTGCAGCAAGGTTTTGATGAATTTTATGGAATTCCATATTCCCACGATATGTGGCCATTGCATCCATGGCAGGACAAAGCGCATTATCCTGATCTATATTGGATCGAAGGAAATAACCCAGGCAAGCAGATCAAAGATTTGAACGATGCGAGTGAACTTACACCTACCATCACGGCAAAAGCCATTGATTTCATCCAACGAAACAAGAAGAATCCGTTCTTTTTGTATATCCCGTCGCCTATGCCGCACGTACCCTTGGCAGCTTCCGCCAGATTCAAGGGCAAAAGTCAGGCAGGAATTTTCGGCGATGTGATCATGGAGCTTGACTGGGCAGTAGGTGAGGTAATGGCTGAATTGAAAAAGCAAGGTTTAGACGATAATACACTAGTTATTTTCACAAGTGATAACGGTCCGTGGCTGAATTACGGTACCCACGCAGGGTCAAGTGGCGGGTTTCGGGAAGGTAAAGGAGTTTCGTTTGAAGGGGGGCAACGGGAGCCATGCATCATGCGCTGGCCAGGGGTAGTTCCTGCCGGAAAGGTTTGCAATAAACTGCTTTCGACGATTGACGTACTTCCAACGATTGCAAAAATAATTGACGCTCCATTGCCGGATAAAAAAATTGACGGTATTGAATTTACAGAATTATTGAAAGGTGATGAGTCTAAAACCCCACGCGAAACTTTCCTGTACTATTACCGCAAAAATAGTTTGGAGGCGGTCAGAAAACATGACTGGAAGCTTGTATTTGCGCATCCTGGCAGAAGTTACGAAGGACAATTGCCAGGAAGAGACGGCAAACCGGGACCGGCACCGGAAGACCATCAGTTTCCGCAAGCGCTATACGATCTGACCCACGATCCGGGCGAAAGATATGATGTTCAGGAACTTCACCCTGAAATTGTAACGGAGCTGAAAAAAATAGCAGCTGCAGCACGAGAGGACCTGGGCGACGATATCGAGAAAGTGAAAGGAAAAAATGTGCGAGAGCCAGGCCGTGTTGAATAGGTTACTCAAACGCCGAGTTTAAGAAAGTATACTCGGAGTTTCGCTGATATTTTTACCGCGTAACTCCGCGTAAAACTCTCAAAACTCCGCGTTTAAATTTTATATTAGTAACACCTGATATCCATACCAACGTGAATAAAATCTTCGTAAAAAGTCTGAGTATAATCTTCTTCTTGTGTATTCCCGTTTTGGGAAATGCTCAAAAATCAGCCCCACGTCCCAATATTGTGTTAATTGTCGCCGATGATCTTGGTTATGGCGATGTAGGTTTTAATGGCCAGAAACTGATCCGGACCCCTAATATTGACAAATTGGCTAAGGGAGGAACAATTTTCACTCAGTTTTATGCAGGTACAAGCGTGTGCGCGCCGTCACGTTCTTCCCTCATGTCAGGTCTGCATACCGGACACACTTATATCCGTGGGAATAAGGGTGTTGATCCGGAAGGGCAGGAGCCGATCGCTGATTCAGTTTTGACTATTGCCGAGGTTCTGAAAAAAGCGGGCTATAACACTGGGGCATTCGGGAAATGGGGACTTGGCCCTGTTGCATCAGAAGGGGATCCGGTCAAACAAGGTTTTGACCAGTTTTTTGGATATAACTGTCAGAGTATGGCGCATCGGTATTTCCCGGATCACCTTTGGGATAACGACAGGAAGATTGTGCTAGAAAAGAACCAGAATCTGAAATTGACAGAGGAATACGCACCAGACATCATTCAGAAAGAGGCATTGAAATTTGTTTCCAATCAAAAGAAAGATCAGCCGTTTTTTCTTTTTTTACCTTACATATTGCCCCACGCCGAGCTGAAGGCACCCGACGACGAGATCTTGCAAAGTTACAAAGGGAAGTTTCCCGAAAAGCCTTACAAGGGAGCTGATTACGGACCAAATGCAACCGATGGAGGGTATGCTTCGCAGGAATATCCACACGCAACTTTTGCAGCCATGGTAACCAGACTTGACGCATACGTAGGTCAGGTGGTTGCTAAACTGAAGGAGCAGGGATTGGATAAAAACACATTGATCATTTTCACGAGCGATAACGGACCGCATGTTGAAGGCGGAGCTGATCCTGTTTTCTTCAATAGCGGAGGCGGTTTGCGTGGGGTAAAAAGAGATTTATATGAAGGTGGAATCAGAGAACCTTTCGTTGCCAACTGGCCGGGAGTGGTTAAAGCAGGACAAAAAAATGACTATATCGGCGCTTTCTGGGACCTCTTACCAACCTTCGCGGAACTAGCGGGAGTAAAACTAAACAAACCGGTTGACGGCATATCGATTGCCCCAACACTCAAAGGAAAAGCAACGCAGAAAAATCACGATTATCTATACTGGGAATTCCATGAGCAAGGTGGGCGACAAGCGGTTCGGCAGGGCAAATGGAAAGCAGTAAGGCTGAAAGCGGCCGGAAATCCCGATACCCCAGTCGAATTGTACGATTTATCAAAAGATCTCGCTGAAAAAGACAATCTGGCAGCAAAATTTCCTGATAAAGCCAAAGAACTAGGGAATTGCATGAATCAATCTCATACCCGTTCGGCGATATTTCCTTTCGATGCGAAGGCGTCGAATTGAGGAGAGGCTTACACCACTGATAATAAGTATTTCAAGATGAAGCGAACGTTATTCCATGTATCCATTTTCTTCCTTTTATTAGGTTTTTCTTCCATAGTTTTCGCGCAAAAGTCGGCCAAAAAAGAACCCCCGAAACCTAATATCATTGTCTTTCTGGTAGATGACATGGGATGGCAGGATACCTCTGTTCCATTTTGGAAAGAGGTGACGCCGCTGAACAAGCGTTTCCATACGCCGAATATGGAGCGGCTGGCAAGGGAAGGCATGAAGTTCACCAATGCATACGCCATGCCGATATGCACACCGACCCGGGTTAGTTTGCTCACAGGCGTTAACGCGGCGCGAACGCACGTAACGCAATGGACGAGCCCTGATTCTGAAAAAAGCACCGACCATCCTGACTCGCTTTTTAACCCAGTCGACTGGAATATTAACGGATTCAGCCCAACGCCAAATGTGGCGCATACTTATTACGCAACGCCATTGCCTGCTATTTTAAAAGAAGCAGGTTACTATACCATTCACAGTGGAAAGGCGCATTTTGGTTCAAAAGGAGGACCAGGAGCGGATCCCTTAAATGTTGGATTTGATGTGAATATTGCCGGAAGTGACATAGGCCATCCTGCCAGTTATCTTGGAGAGCAGAATTATGATAGTCCTCGCGCCGGAAAACCGAATCGTAATGCGGTGCCTGGACTGGAAGCATATCATGGTACCCAAGTTTTCCTCTCTGACGCGATTACAACGGAGGCTCTGAAATCTGTGGACGTGGCGAGATCGTCTAAAAAACCTTTCTATCTGTATCTGGCCCATTACGCCGTGCATTTACCATTCGATGTTGATAAAAGATTCATTGACAAGTATTTAAAAATGGGTTTGGATAGCACCGAAGCCAAATATTCAGCATTGGTGGAAGGGATGGATAAGAGTTTGGGAGACGTGATGGATTATCTCGACAAAAATGATCTTGCTAAAAATACGGTTATTTTGTTTATGTCAGATAACGGCGGATTGACAAATCCTCGTTCGAGGGGAGGGCAGCCCGGTACTCATAATTTACCTTTGAAGGCAGGCAAAGGATCGGTATATGAAGGTGGTATCCGTGAACCGATGATCGTCAGATGGCCTGGACAGGTGAAGCCTGCGACGGTAACAGATCAGCCAGTAATTGTAGAAGATTTCTTTCCGACTATTCTGGATATTGCGAAAGCACAACAACCCAAACTGATCCAAAAACTGGATGGGCGAAGTTTCTATTCTGTTCTTGAAAACAAATTGGACAAGCAGACGGAACGCGAATTGGTTTTCCACCACCCAAATCGATGGGTGCCATTTGAGGGTCCGAAGATTAACTACGCCAGTGCATTTCGGAAGGGTGATTGGAAACTGGTATATGGCTATGCAGAAGGCAAACTTGAGCTTTATAATTTGAAAGAGGATATTGCGGAGCAACAAAATTTAGCGGATAAAAATCCTGAAAAATTAAAGGAATTAGCCGCCGGTTTCACCAAAAAGCTGAAGGATATGAATGCTCAGATGCCCACGTTTAAAAAGACAGGGAAAGCGGTGCCTTGGCCGGATGAGCTTTGATGAGGTATTGTAATGAGCAAGAAATCATAATCAGAAAAATGTTTGAATAATTGTTGTACGTGCAAATTTATTATATTTGTACGTACAACAATTGATGGTTATGGTGACGAAACTAACCTTGAAACTAGATAAGGCTGTTATTGAGGGCGCAAAGCAATATGCCTCACTTCAGCACAGAAGTTTGTCAGGTATTATTGAAGCATACTTGCAATCTTTAATTAATCCGCAAAAAAGCGTGGGTAGCACAGCGATTGAAATTTCTGATTTTGTGAAGAGTATGTCTTCCAAAACGGATATGCCTTCTGATCTCGATTATAAGGCAGAATATTTTGAACGATTGGAGGAGAAGTATAAATGAAAACCCGACTGTTTTTTGATACAAATATCGTCCTTGACTTATTAGCAAACCGTGACCCCTTCTACGAATCAGTTGCCAAAGTAGCGACCTTGGCGGATCAAGGCAAAATTGTAATCGTAGTTTCGGCTCTGTCTTACTCAACATTAAATTACTTTCTGACTAAGTACGAAAATGCTCAGGTAGCGCAGGATAAGTTAAGGAAATTTAGAGTTATCTCGGAGGTATCCGAGTTGGATGAATCCATCATTGATAAGGGTTTAAATGCCAGTTTTCGAGATTTCGAGGATGCATTACAATATTTTTGCGCTGTAAAATCATGCTGTGATATTCTGATAACGCGCAATTTAAAAGACTTTAAAGAGTCACACATTCCTGTGATGACCGCAGAGGAATATCTGGCCAGCATCGGTCGAAATTGATATAAAGTAGTAAGCAACGATATAATGGACGGCAAACTAATGAAAACCAAAATCATTACCATTTTCGCAATCCTTCTACTATGCTACTCACTCATTTCATTCAACAATAAAACGGCACCAGAGAATTTCCAAAATCGCGTTGCGCGCAAACCCAATTTCCTTTTCATATACACCGACGACCAGCGGTATAATACCATTCATGCGTTAGGCAATTCGGAAATTATTACACCCAATCTGGACAAACTGGTTCAGAGTGGAACTTCATTCACTCACGCATTTAATATGGGCGCCTGGCATGGAGCGGTATGTGTTGCGAGCCGTTCGATGTTAATGACTGGCATGTCGGTGTGGGATGTGAAAGAGGAGGAGAAAGATTTTTCTAAACTTCAGGCAAGGAACGGGTTCTGGTCTCAGTATTTGAAACAGGCTGGATATGAAACTTATTTCTCAGGAAAGTGGCATGTCAATATTGATGTCAACAAGGTTTTTGACCATGTCCGGAACGTACGGCCTGGTATGGCGGAACAAAATCCGGCAGGATATAACCGTCCTCTTTCGCCTCAGGATACCTTATGGCAGCCTTGGGATTCAAAACAGGGAGGTCAATGGCAAGGTGGTAAGCATTGGAATGAAGTATTGGCTGACGATGCAGAATTGTATTTAAGTGAAGCCTCAAAAAGCGATAAACCATTTTTAATGTACCTCGCTTTCAACGCGCCGCATGATCCCAGACAGGCACCCAAACGATGGATTGATCAATATCCGTTGGGTAAAATCAGTTTGCCTGAGAATTTCCTGGAGCAATATCCATATGCAGTGGAAATGGGCTGCGGGCCCGACTTGCGGGACGAAAAATTGGCTCCGTTTCCGCGTACGGCTTTTGCTGTGAAAAAACACATTCAGGAATATTACGCCAGCATATCCTATATGGACGAGCAGGTTGGCCGAATCCTTAATGCACTGAAAAAAAGTGGTCAGCTTGATAATACCTATATCATTTTTACTTCCGATCATGGTTTAGGACTAGGTCAGCATGGGTTAATGGGCAAGCAAAGTATGTTCGATCACAGCATGCGCCCGCCGTTGATTATCGCCGGACCAAAAATTCCGAAAGGAGAGAAGCGGGATCAACTGGTTTATTTGCAAGATGTTATGGCTACTACATATGACATTGCGCATATTAAGAAACCACAACACGTATATTTTAAAAGCCTGCTACCTTATATCTATGATAAAGGGCGAAAGAGCAGTTATCCGGAAATATATGGTTGTTATATGGACGCCCAACGTATGATCCGGACCGACCGATATAAAATGATCGTGTATCCAAAAGCTTCCAAAATCCTGCTGTTTGACCTCAAAAATGATCCACTGGAAATGACTGATATAGCAGGTATAACTGCAAACGCAGCAATTTTAAACGACCTGAAAACGAGGCTCATTCAACAACAAAAGCAACTCAATGACCCATTGAATTTGACAACGTTTTTGCGGGAAATATAAGGTCTTTTAATCCAAGAGAGCAAGTAACTGAATGTATACAAATCTCTTTATATTCATTTGGCTGGCCATGGTTAACGAGTTAGTAGGAGAAATTCGGGTGCGGTACGACTTGTCGCCTGCTGGAGGAGGATAGAGGTATAATAGATAGAGGAGACTCTTTACCTAGTTCATCGCAAAACGAAACCCAGCCATGTTGCAATTGTCTATCCATCAATGGAATCTGATGAGCTCGAGATATAGATTCAATTATTTAATCACAGCAATTTTCGTCCTGCTTTTTTCTGAAACAATTTTAGCACAGAACAATGCCTTGACTGCAAACCAGGCATATGATTACCTGCAGGATCAGCGAGCCGCTGCGAGACCATTTTACAATAATATCGAAAGGCCGTCGATTGACAGTTTAAAAAAAGCTGAGCAGATTTTGCTGAACGCACTGGATTATTATAGTCGTCCGGAAGTTCTAAAACTTGCTGAAAAGGATCAATCCTTATTTTATCGGAAAGGAGATATATCTTTCGATTTGGCCTATGTACAGGCAAAAATGGGGAAAGCTGCTTCGGCGGCAAGGATTTTAGAGTATCCCTTGAACGGCAAGTATGGCGCATCCTATGCTGAAATGATTTTTAAGGAACCCGCTTTTCAGGAAGTCAGGAAGGATTCGGCTATATCTTCAATGATCGGAAAACTTCTTGCCATAAAAAGGGTGTTCAACAGTGAAGCACTGAAAACGCCTTATCAGGTCAATATCAGTGAAGATGAGAAAGTGGCAGGTTTGTCAAAATTCTGGTCGGAAGTAAAGTATAATTTTGCATACTTTGACCATATTCCGGAAGTGGATTGGGACAGGCTTTATCTGGAATATTTGCCAAAGGTGAGAGCCACCAGATCGACAGTGGAATATCTCATGGTTCTAAAAGCTTTTTGCGCGCAGCTTCACGATGGGCATACGGATGTATATCCTCGCGATAAAGAATTAGTAAATCTTACTTCTTACAGCCCTCCAATTGCCCCTGTTTTAATCGGTGGAAAAGTTTTTGTGCAAGAGGTTTTTTCAGATAGTTTGGAAAAGACCGGAATATCACCCGGGTTGGAAATAATTAAGATTGATGGGACGCCTGTCAATGAATATGCCAACCAGTTTGTTCGACCTTATCAAAGCGGATCGACCATTCAGAATGTGGATGTGCAGACGTATACCTTTCACTTGCTTCGCGGATCGAAAAGCCAGTCAGTTAAAATTGAATTTCGTGATGCAAAGGGTAAAGCTCTCGAACGAAGTCTCCCTCGTTTTGGATATCGAAATGTAAAGCCTAGATCCGCTTTCGGATTTCAGATTTTGCCGGGTAATATAGCCTATGTTCAGCTCAATGAATTTGAAAGTAATAAGGCGCTGGATGGTTTCAAGGCCGCTTTTGACTCGATTTCCAAAACAACTGCCTTAATCATTGATGTGAGGAAAAATGGGGGCGGGAACAGCAGATATGGTTTCGAAATTCTCGGTTTTCTTACAGATAAAACTTTTTTTACAGGCTCGTATACATCCAGAATATACAGCCCGGTCAGAAGAGCTCGGGGTGAGTCGGTGCTGTTTGAAAAAGTGAATGACATTGAAAACGGTGTGGGGCCGAATGGCAAACATTTTTATCAAAAACCGGTCGTTGTTTTGACAAGTGGGCGTACTTTTTCTGCTGCGGAAGATTTTGCAGTAGCCTTCGATTCAATGAAACGGGGAACCATTATCGGTGAAGCAACTGGCGGCAGTACAGGGCAACCCTTGGGATTTTCATTGCCGGGAGGTATTGAGGCCCGTGTTTGTACTAAGCGTGATGCATATCCGGATGGGACTGAATGGAACGGCAAAGGTATACAGCCCAATATTGTTGTAAAGCCAACTGTCAATGATTTTCAATCCGGAAACGACACAGTTTTAAACGCAGCAATCACTTTTTTAAAGACAAATAATAAGTCTGAATAATAATAAAATGGGGATATATGGGTTTCAAGCCCATATATCCCCGTTTTATTCGTCGAAGTCAGTTAACCGTTGAACCCTTGACCGTTGACCCTTTTTTTCTTGACAACAGCGACCCTTTCCTCCCTTCATCCCTCCTCCCTTTCATCCTTCCCTCAGTCAATTCCCCAACTCTTATTAGGCTTCGGTCCCATTTCAAGCTCAAGTGTGCCGCCGGCTTGTAATTGGGCGTGGGTGAAAGTTGGAGTATTCAATGGCTTTCCATCGAATTTTGCGCTTTGGATATACTTGTTAATTACTGACGCCTGATGAGCCAGTACAGTAAATTTTTTGCCGTTTTCAAGGTCAATTGTAGCTTTTTCGAAAAGAGGGCTACCAATGGTATATTCAGGTTTCCCCGGCGTGATAGGGTAAAAACCTAAAGAAGAAAATACGACGAATGCAGTCATGCCACCACCATCTTCATCTCCCGGAATTCCGAAAATGTTGTCTTTAAACCATACATCCAGCAAAAAACGAATCTGCTTTTGCGTTTTCCATGGAGCAGTATAATTGTACAAGTATGGAATATGAAAACTCGGTTCATTACCCATCGAAAATTGACCAATCAGTCCGGTCGCGTCGGGAAATTTAGCCCAGAATTCATATTTACTGCGTCCCAAATCCTCTCTGAATAATTGATCCAGATCCGCTTCAAATTGTTTTTTGCCACCCATTAGCCCTATCAAACCCGGTATATCGTGTTGCACCTGCCATTTGTAGGTATATCCATTATTTTCGTCATAAAATTCTCTGCCGCCCATTCCCCCATCAAACTTCGGATCGATTTTAATCCATTCGCCTTTGCTGTCTTTGGGGATAAACATATGCTGGTCATTGTTCCACAGGTTTTTGTAGTTTAAAGCACGCGCTTCAAACACTTTAAAATCAGCGTCTTTTTTCAGGTCTTTGGCCATTTGCCCAACTGCCCAGTCGTCATATGCGCCACCAAGTGTCACTGCGACTGCCTGACGTTTTTCGAAAGGGGTTACCAACTCAACGGTTTCCTTTTCATCTTTTCCAAGTGCAGGGTAAAATCCGTTTTTGTGGTAAAAATCATCCAGCTCGCATTTCGGGCCGTTCACCCACGGCAACATCGTTGCTTCGTTCGCATTCTTGAGCATGCCTTCATATGCTTTCGAAACGTCAAAATTCTTCAATCCTTTCCGATAAGCGTCCAGAAAAACGATGGAGGAATGGAAAGCGTTCATACAAGGACTGTCCCCAAAAAGGACCGGGAAAGTAGGCACCCAGCCACTTTGCTTATACATTTCAACATACGACTGAAGCATGTCTTCTTCCTGCGCGGGATGCAGTATCGTGCGCAACGGGTGATGGGCCAGATAGGTATCCCAGCTCCAATCGTCCACGAAAAATGGTCGGGTTGTCTGATGGATTTTTTTGTCGTAACCGCTATAATATTGACCGTCCTCGGTGATATCCACCATACGTTCATAAGTTCGGTAAAGCGAAGTGTAAAAAGTCCTTTTCTGCGCTTCGGTGCCGCCTTCGATATTAATCTGACCTATCACTTTCGACCAGGCAGCTTCCCCATTTTTTTTCAGACTTTCAAAATCCGTTGATCGCAATTCGTTGTTGAAATTCTTCCGGGCCTGATCAGCAGAAACAAACGAAATGGCATATTTGAATTCTATTTTACCGGTTTTGTTGTCAGGGAAGCTGATATAAGCTTTCGCCTTTTTACCTTTAATGCTCTGGTCAGTTGCCAGGCCACCGTTTTGATTGATGCCGGCAGCTCCTTTTTCGCTGAACTTTCCATATAAGTAAATCGGTATATCGCCATTATATAGCTCTGTTCCAAGCACTTCTTTTCCGTCCACAAACTGCCAGCTTCCTTCGCCATTATAGAGATCGAAGAGAATACTTTTGTTTCCATTTTTTGGAAAATCAAACTGAAAAATACCGGTTTTTTTGCCGGGCACATAATTGACGGTTACATCATCATCAAACAGATAGGTTGAATAAAACCACGGGCGAATTTGCTCTAAATCATGATCGTAAGCGAGTTTTTGTGACCAGATGGCGTTATCCACAGGTTTCACGGAAGGCTTAATGGAAAATGCCTCTCCCAACCGATGCGAAACGATGGTCAGCGGAAAGCTTGAAATCTGATCGTCCAGATAATTGGCACGGATTGGTGCCATTCTGATCATCTGATTCGGAAGTTGCACCGTCGGCCGGGTCGGCTCGAGAAGCTGTCCGACATTCCCGATTTTTGGATCGATATACTTTAAATTTCCGGAAATATTTTGTGCCACACTCATCGCCGAAACCGATAGCGAGAGAAGAAACGTCTGTTTTAAGATTTTGTCGAGCATGGGTTTGGGATAGGTATTTCAGACTTAAAATCGAATGAAAAAGCGCTCATCAGATGAGACCGAAAAACGTTTGGATTTGAAATCAGGTAAAATTTAATAGTCATTAAAAACGAAAGTGCGAAGAAAGTAAATACATGTTAAAATAAGCTTAATATTTGGAGCTACATTATAAGAAATCACCGTTTATTAAGTTTTCGGGCCAATATCATACCAAATTTTGTAAAAATGAAAGGAGCGCATATCTACAATCTCAGGGTTCGTTGGACGGGAAACAAGGGAACAGGAACTTCGTCTTTTCGGGATTTTGAGCGAGCTCATACCATTGAAATTGACAACAAGCCCGACATTCTGGGTTCCGCAGATCCTTATTTCAGAGGTGACAAAACGAGGCACAATCCCGAGGAGTTACTATTGGCTGCGATATCATCCTGTCATATGATGTCGTATTTATTTGTCTGTGTAAAGGGCGGAATCGTTGTCACTGATTACATCGACCATGCAACCGGAACATTGGTGGAAACCACGGGAGGTGCGGGACATTTTTCCGAAATAACGCTACATCCAACGATCACCATCACGGATGGATCAAAGATTGAACTGGCATATGAACTTCATCAGGAAGCCGGAAAGTTATGTTTCATCGCCAACTCGGTAAACTTCCCGATATACCACGAACCCGTTTTTATTGTTGGATAACAGTTGTAACTGACTGTCATATTGATGTTTTGAATGTCACGTAAATGACTTTTGAGCAAGGCAATTCCTGCCTCCTTTTGTCCCCCACTAAAATAGTATATTTTGCACCCCCCCGCTTTCTATATACACTACCTAAAACCTGACAAAATGAAAGACAAAATTACGGACTTGAACAGGCGGGAATTTTTGCTGAGTGCCGCCGCAGCTGCGATCACGCCTTCATTTTTATTAAACACATCGGCGAAGGCTGGTATTAAAAAAGATAAGCTAAACCATGCCTCAATTGGCGTGGGAGGAATGGGTGCTCATGACCTCAAAAATTTCATGGAACACCCGAAGGTTAATATAGTTGCTTTATGTGATGTTGATGAAAATAATTTAAAAAAAGCGGCCGCATTGAATCCCAACGCCCGTTTGTATTCCGACTGGCGGGAGCTTTTGGAAAAGGAGGGAGGGAATATTGATTCTGTTAATGTAACAGTTCCTGATCATAATCACTTCCCGATTGCATATTCGGCTATAAAGGCTGGGAAGAATGTCTATTGTCAAAAACCGATGTGTCATGACGTTGCGGAGGTAAGATTGTTGACCCAGGCCGCTGTGAAAGCTGGTGCTATTACCCAGCTCGGTACTCAGGTAGCGTCCACTGCAGGTGACCGCACGGCGGTGCAATGGATAAAAGACGGGCTGATCGGAAAGGTAAAGAATGTATATCTGTGTTCGAATCGCCCTGGCGCAATCGATACTTACCGGCTTGTTGGCCCCCGTCCAAAAGAAACGGAAGCGCCGCCAGCTACTTTGAATTGGGACCTTTGGATTGGTTCAGCTCCGATGCGACCCTATGCTCCAGGTATATATCACCCAACTAAATGGCGTGCGTGGCAGGATTTTGGAACCGGTTGGTCCGGCGATATCGGCTGTCATATTTTTGATGCGGTCTGGAAAGGACTGGGGTTGAAATCGCCAAAATCGGTTGTGGCCGAGGTACAAAAGTCGTGGCAGGATTCGCCGGAGCGACGCGCAGACACCTGGCCGCAGGGAGATCATATCACGTGGGTATTTCCGGGAAATAAATTTACGGCGGAAAAAGAGCTCACGCTTGAATGGTTTGACGGAGCAATGTATCCGCCCGATGATATCAGGGCTTTGTACTCGATCGAAAATTATCCGGCTGAGTCGGCGATGCTCGTTGGTACCGAAGGTGCGTTGCTTATCCCGCACGGAGGTACGCCGGTTTTATTACCTGAAAGCCAATTTAAGGACAAGACGTTAAAACGTTTTGAAAGCCGCAACCACTATCATCATTTTGTCGACGCCTGTTTAGGCGGTGAAAAAACCGAATCCCATTTCGCACAATCAGGACCGATGACCGAGGCAATACTTTTAGGTACAGTAGCCATTCGGGTGCCCGGACAGCTGCTTAAATGGGATTCAGAAAATATGAAATTCCCGAATCATCCGGAAGCCGAACGCTATCTGAGCCGGATTTATAGGAAAGGATGGAATATTAGAGAGGCGTTTTAAATAAGATGCAGAAAAACACCTCAAAGCCAGCTGGTTTTATCCGGTTGGCTTTAATTCTGTATCCGACAAAAGCATGACTTAACTTCTATTAAATATAGTCTCCGTCGCCAGGTCTTCCTGACCCTCTGGCGAGATATTATAGGAAATGATATGTAATTCACCATTTTCAGCCAGTTGAAATAGGATTCGCCAGCCCCACGGTTCCGGCATTTGCGGAGAGGTATAGGTTCCTCTGACATCAAAACCATCAGGTTTGGGTACTCCCGTCAAATGCATCATACCGGTTCCCATATGAAAACTGTCAATCCACGAAACCTGAAAGATCTGGTTGGGAATATCAAAGCCACAAGTGTAGATACCTTCAAAATTTTTGCCCTGTATCTGCCCGGTATATTGCACGATTAAAAATGAACCGTTAAGAACCATTTTAGCATTTGCCGTCATGGGCGATTGGTCTGCCAGTACGTTTGGCTCAAACCAGGTTTTGGTTTCGCCTTTCCAGCTGCCCGTAAGTAATTCAAGAAAATGGTGAGTATCAGACTTCGCTGCCATTGTTTTGAGTCGGATTAGGTGAAGCGTTATTTCTGTCCGGTTTTTTGTTTCCCTTTTTCGGAAAGTGCATGTTCTGTCGAACGTGTCATTGTCATAATGAAATCTGCTTTTTTGAAACGTAGCGCACTCCAGTCGTCATCAATCGCCACCATTCTGACAGGTTCCAAATCGTAATTGCCCATAATATTCCAGCCGTTGTCTCGGTTGAAGTCGCATTTGTATTTTTTAGAAGTTCCTTTCGGATAGCACATCCACAACACGGCGTCTCCGGCCAGCCTGGGCACGATCAAAGGAACAATTGTTTCAGTTTCAGTCTTTTTTGTAACGAAAATCATCATAAACTCCACAGCATCGCTCGCGTCTGCTTTTCTCAATACCGTAGCTTCTGACAGTATGCTATCAATATTTACTTCAAATGACTCCGGCGCATTAAGAATAACGACTTCTTTCTGGTTTTTGAGGTTGAGTTTTTTGAATGTGGCGTCCATGGGTATGAATTTTGCTATTAGATAATGAATATATAAAACTTTCCCTTGCTCTAAAAAATGGCTGCTTAAACTTTTATCTAGCGGGATCTGTTGTTGACGTTTTGCTTTCCAGGCTCCGAAAAATCGAGACTGTATTTAAATTTATTGCTTTAACTTGTTGTTTACGTAACAATTTTGCAATTAGAAAGCTCCTCTAACAAATCTCGCCGATGGATCGATCACTTACCTGTTATTGAAAGGCAGTGAGGCTGCAAACACCAAAAATGATGATGGTATGGTCAGTAGTGTGAATGTCTCGGTGTTGCCTGAAGAAAAAGAACTGAGCGAAAATAAGTTTCTTGCTCCTGTTGCTCAGGGTTATGTTGCCTACATGAGCCGCTTGCAGTTATGGGCCTCTCGATCAAGCCCATCAAGCGAAATTTTCCTTAGTGAATGTGTGAAATCGGGGGATATTCTGATATGATCCCTACGATAAAGCGAGTCTTGATGACGGCAGCCTCGAAATAGGTAAATATGGTAAGATTTGAAAGAGAAGACAAAGCCTATGTTTGTGCTGATTATGATTTGGGTTTTTTGTAAAGACTGTATGAGCCATAAGCCTAAGTGCGGAAGAAGATTCGACGATACTCGATCACTCTAAACCAACTTTTTTTCTACCCTAAAAATGGTGATATTGCCTGGGAATGAATATATAAAGTGTGACATTGATTTATAATTATTAGGCGACGATATGGGAAGTGTTCTGTTTTATATGGATTTCCAGCGTATCGATAAAAGTAGTTTTCGAAGTGGCGAGATCGCTGGTAAAAAAACAAACGAAACCTTAAGTCAGTCTATGTTTTTGCAGTCACGCAAATTTAATTAGCAGATGTCAAAGGATATTAGTTTAGGGAAATTAACAGCAATTTATACCGCGGGTAATATCGTATCGAAGGTTATATCTTTTGCGCTGTTTTTTTTATATACTTTTTTCCTGACAAAGGAAGATATTGGCTATTTCGATTTGATCGTATCCACCATAGCACTACTATCACCCATTTTAAATTTACAAATTTATGACGCGTTGCTACGCTGGCTCATTCAGGATCATACGCCGTCGAAATCCGAAAAAGTAATTACCAATTCAATATTTATTTTAATATTGGGAACGATAATATCAATATTTATATTAGGTGTGCTTGGTTTCTTTTTCGATATAAATCATTACATTTTAATTTTTTTGTTGATTTTGTTGAACACGGCATATCCTGTAATCCAATATATTGCCCGGGGATTAGGAAAGAATAATGTGTATGTATTAAGTGGAATCTTATATTCCTCTATCTTCACTATTTCAACTTTTATTTCTCTGTATTATTTTGATTTAAAAGTCGAGGGATTGTTGTTCTCCAATATACTTGCAATTGCCATAACTATCCTTTTTCTGGTGGAGAGAATAGGTTTGATCAAGTATGTGAGGCTCGCATATATTGATAAAGCTCTGATGACTGAGATGGTTGCTTTTTCTCTTCCGTTGCTGCCCAACACTTTTGGGTGGTGGGCGATATCTATGGCAAACAGATACATTATTGTGTTATTTCTTGGTATTGGAGCAAACGGGGTTTTCGCATTGGCTATGAAATTCCCATCCATACTCATGATGTTGACAAATATTTTCTATATGGCATGGCAGGAGAAGGCGATGAAATACTATGAGGCAGAAAACAGAAATGAATATTATACTGAAGTGCTGAAAAAGTACTGTAATATTCTTTTCTGTTTTTTAATTATTCTTATTGCATTTACAAAGCCAGCGTTAAAATATATTGTGGCCTCTTCTTATTATGAAACGTGGAAATTTCTTCCTATTCTTTACTTGGCGATTGGATATCAATCCCTTGCAGGTTTTTATGGAACTGGCTATTTAAGTTCAAGAGATACTATCGGTGCGCTATCCACCACATTAGTAGGGTCAGTACTAACAATTGGAGCTGGTTTTTTACTAATTCCGAGCTTTGGTCTAATTGGTGCCAGCAGCGCTGTCTTAATCGGTTATGTTTTCTTATTTCTTTACAGGATTTATGATACAAAAAAATACTTTTCAATTACCTTTCCTGTGAATAAAGTTTTATTGCTGAATGCTTTTCTAATTTTAACTTCAATAATTACCATTTCTGAAAATGTATATATTCTTTATTCGAATGCATTGTTTTCACTGATATTAACATATATAGTAAACCGCGAAATACTTCACCAATTTGCGTTGAAATTTTCGCTACGACTTCAATCTTGATCTTGTTTATATTTATTGTTCAATCATTTGAATACCTTCTGAATTGATGGCAAGTAACCCAACAGACATTGTTGCACATGAATTATGTACAGGTTGCGGATGCTGCGTTTCCGAGGTCAAAGGAGCATATCGGATGAACTGGGACAAAAATGGTTTTCTGGTCCCCGAGGTGCTGGATCCCTCTTTGGTTAAGGGGGATATTTTGAGGGTCTGCCCTTTTAATCCAAAACCAGACCACGCGGTTGCAGATGAGGATAAATTGGCAGATATCTATTTAGAGAAAACCCCAAACTCTGATGAAAAAATTGGGAGATACGAAAATACCTATATTGGATATTCCCAGGAGTTTCGCGGTACTTCTTCCTCAGGAGGTATTGCAACCTACGTCTTCAAGAAACTGCTTGAAGCAAAAATAGTTGATTACCTATTTATAGTGAAAGAGGATCAGGGTACGTATAAATACCAGCTGGTCAAAGACATTTCGGATATCCGGACGATTTCAAAAACAAGATATATACCAGTCACCTTAGCTGACCTTTTTGAAAAAATCCAGGATCTCGATGGGAGGGTAGGTGTATCGGGCGTCGCCTGTTTCATAAAAGCGATTCGCTTGAAGCAGCATTACCATCCGGAATTACGGGATAAAATTCCATTTTTGGTTGGGATAATTTGTGGCGGACTTAAAAGCAGGTTTTTTACTGATTATCTCGCTCAGCGGGCCGGCATTGCAGGAGTATACCACGATCAGGAGTATCGAATCAAGGATGAGCAAAGTTTGTCATCAGACTACTCATTTGGTGCATTTGATCAGGAAGATAATTATCATCAGATGAAAATGAGGGAAGTCGGTGATTTGTGGGGAACGGGGTTGTTTAAGTCATATGCCTGTGAATTTTGCACAGACGTATTAACCGAGCTTGCAGACATCTCCGTTGGAGATGCTTGGCTTGATGAATACCGAGAAGATGGCCTGGGGAACAGTATCGTCGTGACTCGCTCCATTATCTCGGATAAAATTATCCGAGATGGGTTTAAAAATGAAGAACTGGTGGGTGCAGAGACTTCTAAGGATCTAATCATCAGATCTCAATTATCAAGTTTTCGGCACCGACAGGATGGATTATTATTTAGGGTCCGAGTTTTTAAGCTTGTAGGGGCATTTTTGCCATATATGCGCACCAGAATAATGAAGCCGGTTTCTTTGTTGTATTTGCCGGTGCAACTGGTCAGGTTGCTGACAAGAAAATTAAGTTTAAAATTTTGGCGCGAGAATAACAGTTCAGTAATATTTGACAAAAAAATGCGTGGTGCATTGTTTTTGCTTCATGTCGTAACGGGAACATATCATCGTTTGAACAGGTATTTTGGTCTCCGGAAATAGAAAAGATAAACTGAAAGGTCAGTTGTAAAATGAAAATGCACAATCTATGTTCGTTGACTACCGTCGTAAGCTTTGATTTTAAGAGCTTTTTGCGAATTATAATCTAAAAAAATGAAGATTATCAAATTTTATTTAAAGATCATTCCTGATCAACTTTTGTGGTTTCTGGCATTGATTATCGTGAGATTCATAAAAAAAAGTGAAAGTGAATCTGTGTTGATCATACCGGCTGCAGATTTGAACGGAGGCTTCGGCGACGATATTATGACTTTTAGCCTTATTTCTAATTTCTGTGTTGCGAAGGACGTAACTATCATGACGGCGAATTTGATAGACCGAAACGATTTTTTGAAAAATGAAAGAATTAGATATTGCGGTGGTTTCAAAGAGTTAAACTACTTGAAGATATTAAAAGTACTTAAAGGACATTCGCAGGTATTCGTGATCGGGGCGGATATTATGGATGGGACTTATGGATATTTTCCAACTGTGGTCAGACTACGCGTTATGAAATTGGCCAGTTTTCTAGGATTAGGCTGTAAGTTTACAGGTTTTAGTATCAGTAACAGAATTTTGCCGTCGATAAAGAGAGAGATGGCGAAGACTTCTGAGCTTGTTAAAGTGAAAGCAAGGGATATTGATTCTTTCGAGAGGCTAAATGAATTCATACCCGCTGAACGCCTGGTTTTAACTAATGACATTGCTTTCATTTGTCCCGATGATCCGCAAACTTACTTGTCAGCAGAATTCGTTGCCTACAAGTCCTGGTGCGAAGCAAGAGCCGGGAAGAAGATCGTGGCAGTTTGTCCCAATTCGATTCAAGCCAACAAAATAGGTTTGGAAAAATACCTGAAAGGCTTCAAATTACTTTTAGCTGAGTTTGTTAAAAGGGATGACTTATCGTTTGTATTTCTTTTTCATGACTTAAGGCCTCTTTGCGGAAAGGACAATGACAGATCCATAAGCAAAAAAATGCATGATCATTGTTTGGAAAATGAAATTGAATGCTTTTTTCCTGAAAGTCTTTCAAATGGTGTTAGTTTGAAAGCCTACTTGAGTCTGGTGGATTTTACAGTAACAGGAAGGATGCATCTCGGTATTTCAGGGGCGGTGTCTGGAAAACCGATGTTTGGCGTATGCTATGCCAATAAATTTGAGGGAATGCTAAAGTTATTCGAAATCAATCCCGAAAATAACCTGATCGATTATACTGCTTTAGAAGATGGCGCAAAGGTGGTTTCGTTATTTCTTGAGGAACTGGAGGACAGTAAAAACAAGATCGAGAAATACTTGCCACGTGTAAAACATCAATGTATGCTTAACGGAATTCAATAGTATTCTGTTTTCGTCGTGCCTGAGATTGTTTATCTGGCGGATTTCTGTGAGCTTAAATATGGAGTTTGGATCCCGTACGCCTGCAATCGCTTTGAGACAATGCTTTCGATTGAATATTCTCTCGCCAGCGTTTTCTGCGATTGCCAAACTAACCTTTGGCCCAGTTCATTATCTTTAATAATACGTTCAATCCCTTCATTGAACCGGCTTGGGTCGTCTGCAATTATGCAGTCGAGATCGTCCTGGAAATTAAGACCTTCAACGCCGATCGTAGTAGTCACAAATGGAATACCAATATTAATTGTGTCAATGATTTTCATTCTAATTCCGCTTCCTATGCGTATTGGGATGATCGAAATCGCGTTCTTTGCTACCTCTTCGAGGTTTTCCACAAAGCCTGAAAACTTGATTTGTGGGTCGTTCGGAAGCCAATTAATCGATTTTGGAGCCCATTGGCCTACTACAAGTAATTTTAAATTTGGGAAGTTCGCGCGCAAACGAGGCCAGCAATTGGTTACGAACCATCTGACGCCATCGGTGTTTGGAAGATGCCCTTGCGCTCCGATAAAGATTAACTGATTATTGAAGGAATATTCTGCTGGTTTGTCAAGCCTGCCTCTTATTACGAATGGAGATACGATAATCTTTGAAGCTTGAATATCGGGAACCAGTTTCGACTTGTCGTCTTCCGAAAGTGTTACAATTTTGTCGTATTCGGATAACATCTCGATTTCCCTGGATCTGTTTCTTTCCAGAAGACTTTTCAAATGGTTGGATGTCCGGTTGAGGATGTTTAATTCAGTCGACTCCCTTACAAATAGTAGCTCGTGATGTACAAATATCCTTTGGACTGTGGGCGGTAGTACTTTGCCCAATCCAAGATAGGTGGCAAATTCAACCTGTACCAAATCGTAGGTTCCTTCTGATATTAATTTAAGCACGTGGTCTTTAATGCCTGGATCAATGGTCGATGTTTTAAAAAGAGTAGTTGAAGTCAAAATGGTCCAGTCTTCCTTATCTGCCAATTTTCGAGCGCCTATCAGTGGGGCGATAGCTCTAAAGCGGTGGTGCCACCCATGGTAAATAGTTTTCAGGAGATTGTGACGGAATTTTTGAAAGATAGTAGGTGTATATGGCTGGAAGTGAACATTAGGCCAAAGTTCCTGCAATTCCTTAAAGTTGTCCCAATCCTTTTTCCCCACCGGGAATGTGATGGTGATGTCCAGAAAATTTCGAATACAGTCATTTATCTCGAATTGTGCAATGACTCCTCCACTTGTTGGCGGATATGGCATATATGGGGTTACAATGAGGATTTTTTTGTGCCTATTCATAATGTTGAGTTTTGCTGGTCGTTTGTCAGTATCGTGTCTTACGGCAGATATGATGTTTAAAACCGGCTAAAAATTATTATTTATAAGCTTGAACCGTTAAAGAAGTTTTTTCCTTACTTCGGAGAACACTTACATTACGGTAAGCGAGGTGTCAACTGAAAGTATTTACTTGTGATTTGATTTGCAGAAAGCTGCGCCTTCGAATAAAACAATTTTGGTAGAGATATCGCAATATATGAAAATGAGCCTTTAGTTTATTGAGTCAATGTAAAATATTAACTCCTTTTTTTAATATTTTCTTAATATATGCAACTGATGTTTTCGTGATGCCTCTCAGATTGTTTAAAATCATATTTAAACTAAGATTTTCACTTCAAAATAGTAGAAGTCAACCTTATGATAACACTTGCGTTACTTTTGACAAGGCGACATCGGTTGTTGAGTGTCGCGGCCATTTTGGATGTTTTTGAGTCGGTCAATCGGTTTTATGAAAGGGATGGATTAGATAGGAGATTCGATATACATGTTGTGAAGCAGGTTGAAGAAACGCTTCCAACTGACAGTTATAATGCGCTGTATTTGCCGCAGACAAAAATGGACCTGATTTTTGTGCCTGCTTTTCTAAACGACACTTTACCGGGTGCGATTATGGAGAATGCGGCTTGTATTCCATGGCTACGATCGCAGTATGAAATGGGTGCTGAACTGGCAAGTGTTTGTACAGGGGCTTTTCTGCTCGCTGCCACTGGCTTGCTAAATGGGCGGAAGGCGACAACACATATGGATGCGGTAGGAGAATTTGCAAATCGTTTTCCGGAAGTACAGTTGGAAGAACATGCTGTGGTGACGGAAGATCGCCGCATTTACACGAGTGGCGGGGCGACCAGTAGTTTCCATTTGATGCTTCATTTGATCGAATGTTATTGCGGAAGAGATATGGCCGTGAAAATAGCCAAGATGTTTGCCATTGACATGGACCGGATCCAGCAATCCTACTTCGGAACGTTCTCTCCGACTCAATCCCACGGAGATCATCTGGTGCTGATGGCGCAGCAAAAAATTGAAGAGGAGTATACCCGTACCACCACTATCGAAGAAATTATTCAGGATTTGCCTTCTAGTCGCAGGAATGTGGTACGCAGATTTAAGCATGCTACAGGCATTACACCTATTGAATACCTGCAGAAAACGCGTGTGGAAGCAGCCAAACGGCTATTAGAACGTACAGATCAGAGCGTGCTGGAGATTATGCTGAATACTGGTTATAATGATCTGAAAGCTTTCCGTCAGCTTTTTAAACGCACTGCGGGGATAACTCCGAAAGAATACCGTGAAAAGTTCAGCAGGGTTTAGACAGTTCGGGTCTACCTGATTTTAGCCAATTTTCTGAACGCATGAGTACTGCCCTGTTTTATTTCTACAATGTAATTACCTGCCGGAAGTGAATGGATATCAATTCGTTTTGTGGATCGGGCGCCGGCGTCAAACGTAGATTTTTTGAATAACCGACCACTATGCGCGTCAAATATATTGACCTCCGTTTTGGTCAATTGCCCAGGTTCGGTATTGATGATTAAATACTCTGCAGCAGGATTGGGATATACAAACGCCTGATCCATCGCTCTTTGAGACGGAGATTGATTTTCGAGACCCTTCTGGATCAAACCATTTTCGCCCGATTGTCTTACCGATGAGTGATAAACCGGGATGACGAAAACAGGTGTTTCCGAAACCCTGATGGCGGTTTGGCCGTCGACTGTTGGTAATTTTTGAAATATCATATCGTTCGCTCCAACTGCCGGAGTGTTTATGATCACAGAGTCCACTCCAGGCAAATTGAGGGTGTAGGTTCCGGTTCTGCCAACTTCATCGGGAATCGACATTACATATACCGACTTTCCATCTGTTTCATATCTGTCGACGATCGGATCATTGCTAATTGTTTCCTGGTATCTATAATTTCCAAATTTTTTGTTAACCTGATAAATAAAGTCAGCTGCTGGTCGTCTGGTCTGATTGGCATTTAAAAGCCCTGAAGTGCCAAACATGCCGCCGCCGTCATTATCGTCGTACATCTGGTAGAAAAATAATTTCTCGATACCATTTCTGGCGGCGAATAAGGAAGTTCGCAGCAACCAGTCAGCCTGTGTTAAAAGAATCGATTTGTTACCGATAGGAACCGCTTTCAATGGGCTTCCCTGATTGATGTCATAGCCAATTTCCGTAATCCAGACCGGCATATCGCCGCACAACTCGTAAGCAACTTTTCGGAAACTCTGAAGGTTTTCAGTAGCGTTTGTTACTTCAATAGCAGCTCCTCTGGTTGATGTACCACTTTGGGCGGAGTTTCCATTATCCGGATATAAATGAAAATTGATGATATCCCAGCAGATATTCACGCTTCCGTCGGCGTTATATCCGCGGAATTCTTTGCACCAATCCACCATCGCTCTCACATAATCCGGTCCGGTCACCAGTCCTGCAATAACTACTTTCATATTAGGATCAGCATTTTTGATTCCTACGCCGGGCCCCAGCGTATTTTTGTGACCATCATAGAAAGCTGAAAGATTTGCAGCATATTCCCGAGCTGTCTGATAAGCTTTTCTCCCTTTCCACCACTTGTCTCTTTCATTATCACACTCAATATATTTTACCAGATTCAGTCCGATTTTGACCGTATTGACAACATCCCCGTTCCATCTTGGTGTGGTATTCAGATGAAGAAGTGAAGGATCAACATTTGAATTGCTACCATATCTGGCTGCATATTGAAAACCAACTTTCGCCTGCTCGGTGTAAGAGGCCGGGTCAGCGAAATCTTTCCCAAACCGAAGCGGGACATTTTCTAAATCCCGATCGCCAACCGGATATGTTTCCTGGATCCAGTTCGGTATCGTTTTCAAACAAGCAAGTACTTCGATGTTTTCCGCTTTACAACGCTCATAAATAGCATCGTAATTCCAGCCACCGCTAATGGTCGGGTTGAAAGAATACGAGCCTTCCTGAGCTTCCAGTCTTTCCCAGTCCATATAATGTCTGAATCCGGAAAAGTTCTTGGCTGCGGCCATTTTAGATTCGTTGATTACCGACGGCGCATTACCATCCTCAAAATTCCACTCGTAACCATTGACACCAAATAAGCCGTCGAGCCTTATGTTTTTGACAGGTATAGGAGAATTTCCGGTGTTGTTTTCGATATGGGTACCATGTAATTCCATTTCAGTAGGCAATACCCCCTGAATTTTGAGGACAAGATACCGGACGTTGGTTATCGGGGCATCAAGCTGAAATCTGGCATCGCCAGTCAGATTGCGATCAGGGTATGGTCCTACCCAGGCACCATATTCATATCCTTTGAAAGTTGCAAGTTCAATCCTTTGCCACTGATCCGTGATCACCGAAAGTGTCATCGGATTCACGGTTTCCGAACCCTCCAAATCATAAAACCTGATCGCATTGATGGTGATTTCCTCCCCATCCTTCAGTGGATAATATGCTTCGTAAGTATTCAAAACTTTACCCCAACCGGTCTGGACGTTTTCGGAAGTAATCCCGTCAGATAATGCTGCCAAACTGCTGCTTGTATTGTTAAGTTGATACCAACGCGACCCATCCAGCGTGATTTTAGCTGGGTCAGAAGATTCACCAGATGGTGATTGGATGACCTGCGTTAAAGACACATCGCCAGACTTCGAAAATGAATTTGAAGCTTCCTGAGAGGCAGTAATCAATGCAGTACCGGCAGTTAAGGGTGTTGCTTTCCAAAAGCCGGCGGAGTCGCTGACTGAAATAACATCTGGGTTAGAAGTCGAAAAATGCACCGGCGACTCATTATTCGTACTCGTAGCGGTTAAAATAAATGATCCGCTGGCCACGGTTTTGGGTGTCAGGGCTTGAAATGTTATCACGCCTTTGGGCTTGATTGCCGTGCTTCCGCGAACCTCAAACCAATTGAAATTGAAAGCACCTCTTTGGGCATATATCCTCAAGATCTGGCTTCCTGCAGGCAGGGTAGCCGAAAAAGACAAGGTACTGTAGTTATTCCAACCTCCGGTAACCGGTACACTGATCTGAGACAGTTCGGTTCCGGAATTGTTTAAAAGTTTGATAAGTCCGTTCCCCCAGGCATTTGAAACACGGACGTCAAAATGGTAGATGCCTGCTTCGGGAACATTTACATTATAATCCATCCAGTCACCATCGTCTATATAGCTGACATTTTTTTGTCCGTCTACGTCGCTGGTCGGTTCGGTCCTGACCCCTGAGAATTTATCAAAAGATTCGGCCTCTATTCTTGCTGGAATGTTTTTTGGAAGATTTGTTTCAAACCAATTGACGGCGAAAACTCCTGTTTGAGCAAAAAGACGAATGGTTTGATCGCCAGCATCAAGGAATCCATAGGCTGCCACGGTTTCCCACGACTGCATTCCGCCCGTCCGGGGAAGGATCGTTTCGGTAATCAAAGAGCCTGATGAAGTGAGTAGCTGCAACTTGGCGTCGTCACTGAATCCATTGGCGATTCGGAATTTAAATGAATAATAGCCAGCCGCAGGAACGTTTATTTTGTATTCTGCCCAGCTGTTGGAAGGCATCCAACCGACATCGGTACCCCCGCCTTCGTCACTACAAGCCTCTGTTGATACGCCAGAAATATTAGTATAATTTTCAGCCTCATTTTTTCCAGGAATGGATTGGAATGACTGACCAAAAAGGTTGGTTGCAGCAAAAATGATTGCAATAAAGGAACAAAGAAGTTTCATCCGACGCGTTCGCGCATTTCCGTTAAGTATATTCTACATAGATAATCAAATTCTGCTTAATTATAGCTGTGGCTCTTATTTTAATTTCTTAGAAAAAGCAATTATTTTCTAAGAATAACCTCAGATCACACAAACAAAAATTCGATACGAGTAGATTATATAAGTATTTGATTAGTAATGTTTTACTTTTATAGTAAGGAGTATGATGCAAAGTAACATATACTTTTCAGGTATACCTGAAAATAATCGATATTACTTTTCTCAGATGAGGGCAGATAAAGGAGTATCAACTAACTTCGGTAGAACCTGAGTCAACAAAAACCCTATCTATTCAACTTGTGGGCAGACAAAAGTTTCAAGATTGCTTAGTTATTTTCTGAGCGCTTAGTGACGTTTGGCATTATAAACTAAATTTTTCTTTTGCCAGGATATAGTCTTCTTCAAAATCGATTTCAATGAATCGGGCATCGCCGATGTCAAACGATCTTACATCCTTACCCTCTAATATAGCTTCCTGCACAACGGCTTCCATGTAGTAATTCAATTTTCCGAGCTTGAACAATTTCTCGGCAGTCATCTGCATATATGACTTGATTTGGAACGAAAATTTGGCAATTCCAAGAAACTCCCCGTCGGCCGAAGCGCAATCCATTTCTTTCGTGATCTCGAGTAATTTGCCCGTTTCATCCAGCCTTACTTTCATCTCCTCTTCCCCGCAGGCTTTTTTGATATATGGCAGAACCATCTCTCCATCAAACTTCTGAAGTTTGGTCCAAACATCTATATCAACTAAAGTGTCCGCATGCAAAAACAGGAAATCTTCTTGAATGAAAGGCAGTGCCATATACAGCGAGCCCAAAACGTTACAGCAGTCCCAAAATGGGTTGTACACAAATTCTATATTGTTTTTCCGGGAAAGATGTCGTTCGATTTTTTCCGCATTAAAACCCGTTACGACCATAATCGTGGAGACACCAATCGTTTCGAGTATATCGATGTTGTAGTCCATAAGTGTTTTTGATTCGTTCAGAGTTAGTAAAGATTTCGGAAGGTCAGTGGTGTGTTCTCCTAATCGGCTTCCTTTTCCAGCCGCCAGTATTACGCCAATCATAGTGAGTTAGTCAAAATGTTAATTATTGTTTCTTTCGATTGATAGCAGGGATCATTGAACAGATTTCCCGTCACATCGTTTGCAATTGACTCAATTGAATCTTTGCTTACTCCGAATTGAGATATGGAATAATCAATTCCCAAAACTGTTTTCAGATCCTTTATTCTTTCAACCAGCTTTCCTTTTTCAGGGTCGATCTCATAGGCCAATTCGCGAAAGACATCAGTTTTGGAAATTTCTTCTAACCAACCTTTATATAATGCGATTAACCCCTGAGCGTGAGATGTGTCAGTCTTCGGGCCCAAGCTGTATTGTATTCGATGGGGGAGGCAAGTAGAGCTTAGTGCCAAATTCTGCCCCATCATAGTGGCAGCGATAGCCATCTTTTCCATATCAGAGACGCTCCCTTTCACCGCTCCATGCAGGTGATTAAGAACTGTATTTATGGCCGCCACTGATTGATATCGAACCAATGCCGTTGCCGCCGTGGATACGTAAGTTTCGATAGCATGAGTAAGTGTGTCGAAGCCCGCTTCTGCGATCAATATTTTGGGCGCAAAAGTGTAAAGCTCAACATCCAGAAAAGCAATATGAGGTTGCAAAATGCTTCCCCGGATTCCACTTTTAAACTGTTTTGGAACATCAAACAAAATTGCACCATAAGAAAGCTCAGCTCCTGTGCCAGCCGTGGTGGGCACCGCTATTACCGGGATTTTTCCAGCAGGAAGCCCTTTTATTCGATAAAAGAGTTCGTTGATGGTTGCGGACTGCCAACCTAGAGAGAGCGCTTTGGCGGAGTCTATCACTGAGCCGCCGCCGATGGCGATAATTAAATCAGGTTTCGGATTGTGGTCAATAATTCCGTCCAGATAATCAATTGGGGCATCAGGCTTTACATCTGCGTAAGATGCCACCTGGTATTCTTTTGAAAGCTGGTGGACAAAAGCCTGTACTTTTGAAATTCTGAATACAGTCGGACTGCTGACAACTGCAATATTAGTTACATTTAATAAAGCGATCTCGCTGACGAGGGTTGTTAAATCTGCGATGAAAATTTTCGTAGGTATATTGTAGAAACTCATAAGTTTTTCACTATCTCATTTTTAAAAGATACCTGACCTGACATCACTTCTTTATGCAATTCGTACATCGGGAGGAGTTGCTGATTTAGTTCTCGGTAGAGTTTGAAACACCTGTCATACATCTGATAGTTCTTCTTCGAGGGGTAAATCGTTTTTCTGATTTTGGCTACTTTGGAACTCGCTTCTTCTAAGGAATCATATTTCTTGATAGCGAGCGACAGCAATATAAAAGCACCTATGGAAGTGCTCTCAAAATTTTCTGTCACATGCACTGGTTTGTTGCATACATCAGCCTTTATTTGGTTTATAGTATCAAAGCGTGCCAGGCCACCGCTCACTGACAGGCTTTCAATTCGTATGCCATTATCTTCAATTAATTCTAACAAATCCCTTGTGACGAAGGCGGTAGATTCGAATACAGCTCTGGTAAAATCTTTGATGTTTGAGCTTCTGTTTATACCGAAAAATGTACCCGAGGCATTGTGAGCGGTGAAAGGAGACCGTTCTCCGAGAAGAAATGGCAGAAAAACGATGCCTTTGCTCCCGATACTGGACTGTTGTGCGTAATTCTCCATTTCGTAATACACCTCATTTTCATCAGATTGAAAAAAGGATTGTTTAAACCATTCAATTATTCCACCGCCCAGATTATTAGAAGATCCAATTATATATTTGTTCAGAGACGGTAAAGACTGGATAAGAAGATTGTCTGATCTCGTTGCAACGCCCTGATCGCTCAAAATCCGGACAGAGGTTACAGTTCCTGAGACATCGCATGCATTTCTATCGCCGCCGGTGGCAGAGCCAATAACTGCACAAATTGCATCATAAGTGGTCACGATAAATTTGCAGGCAGAAGACAGCTTGTATTTGTCTATTACTTTCCCGGAAACATCCAGACAAGTGCCAATCTCAACAACCTTTGGTAAGTTATCACTCGTCAGACCAATTTTTTCTAACAACGAATCTTCGTATTGTGATCCGTTGTGAAGAAACTTTGCAGCGTTAATCGGATCCGTCACCAATTCTTTGGTAAAGTAGTGGTTGATGATCTCTCCGGCTCCCAACCAATATTTGACTTTTTTAAAGGTTGAAACACGGTGTTTCAAAAACCACAATGCTTTCGGCGCAAGGCAGGATGTTGAGTTAAGTAACCTTTGAGTAGTATTATTCTCAAGTTGCCCGATAAATTTATTGATCTCTTCTACTTCTACGGATGCTCTCTTATCAGAGACCATCAAAACCTGAGTTTCGGGTTCGAAATGAGCGTTTAATCCCAGAATGCAAGATGAACTTGTTGTGGCTGCGATATGCGTTATCCTCGAACTAAGGTTTGTCTGTCCAGCGATTTCGGAAAGTATTTTTTCAAGGCAGCATATCCATTCGGACGAATCCTGTTCCACCTTGTCTTCAAATAGCGACGTATGGATTGGATATGAAATGGCAAATATTTGCTCTCCTAATTCATCAAAAATAATCCCTCTGATAGATTTTAGTCCCAGGTTTATTATGAGATACATATTATACTAAATTTATCAAGAAATTCTTGAAAGAATGGTGTGACAGTGTGCATATAGTAATCAATAAATTTTAGTTCGTCGAATGATTTATTTTCCCTGCAAAAATTGGTCATAGTTTCTAAATGTTTGATCTTAAGGGCGGTTGAAATGTTAATCTTAACAATTCCGTGTTTAATTCCTGTTCTGATCATCTCGTCAGTCATACCCGTTCCGCCGTGCAATACAAAGTGCGTATTGCCAATCAAGTCCCTTGCTTCCTTAAGTTTGTCAATTTTTACATCTGATAAATTTTCATAAACACCGTGGGCATTTCCAATTGCCAGAGCCAACAAATCAAACCTTGTATTTTCAACTAGGTATTTTAAGTCCTTTTGTGAATAGAACGATTTTTGATCAGTTCCAAATCCGTCTTCAATACCACCAATTGTACCTAGTTCTATTTCTAATAGTGTGCCGTTTTGACTGGCATATGAATATAATGTATCGCTGATTTTTGCGTTTTCTTCGATTCTTAACGTCGACCCATCAAACATTACGGAAGCAAACCCAGATGCAATGCAATATTTGATTATTTCCTGGTCAATACAGTGATCTAAATGAAGAAATAAACCATTATTTTGATATTTTCTTACTAATTCAAGTAATCCAAATAAGCTATCAAAATATGGTATATATTTTGCAGAAAATTGTGCAATTGCAGAAAAATTACTCTCCGCGCATAACTTTGAAAGGCATTCCAGTTGATAAATATTCTGGATATTAAATGCCATAACAGCCGCCCCTCTTTCATAGTGATCATGTAAGATTTCTTTCAAGGGTAATATATGCTCTTTCATTTTCTTAAAATATATTGATATCGTATACTATTTTTTTAATATCTCAGTTGAAATGTTTTCCTATATATAGTTTTCTTGACCAAAATACTCTCAATGAAAGCACTGCAATTTCAATTATCAATACGGTACAGGCGACATAGAATCCAGAAGTCAATTTCATAAAATAACAAAACGCCAGGAGGAGAATCTGAATCAAACCGGCGAATATTACACTCCTGTTAGCCAATCTGTTTTGGCCTAGTGCACCTAAGAATGGATAACCGAGAAGTACCGAAGGGGCGTTGGCCGCTATGGCGATCAGGAATATTATCAAAATGGAACCGCTCCCTTCAAATCCTGATCCGAATACA
The DNA here is from genome assembly GCF_056895215.1 of Dyadobacter sp. HNCC25DJ184. Classification (NCBI taxonomy): domain Bacteria; kingdom Pseudomonadati; phylum Bacteroidota; class Cytophagia; order Cytophagales; family Spirosomataceae; genus Dyadobacter; species Dyadobacter sp. HNCC25DJ184. The sequence continues at coordinate 148,807 of NZ_JBXHAQ010000009.1, forward strand.
AAGCTTACTACCCAGTCGGACAGGTAAAATCCTATTAATGAGCCTGATATACAGATAGCAATCACTACTTTTATAACTTTGAAGAAAAGTGGGAAGTTTCGATGTTGAACCATATGAGGATATAAAGCCTGACTCACCGGCGCAAAAAGCGATTGCGTTCCGCGGTATATTTGTTCCGCAGCAGAATAATAAGCGATCTGAAGGGGAGTTGAGAAAAGGCCTAGAAAGAATGCCCCTCCTGAGGTGAATGTTGCCAATGCTGCACGTGACCAAAAATACTCTGTTGAATTCACCATGGAAGTTTTTACAAAATTCCATCCCGGCCAGATTGGTCTGAACCCTAATTTGTAAAATAAGGCGATTCCAACAACAGCTGCAGCGATATGGGCAATCCCGTTCGATATGGCGACCCATTTTAAGTCGTCAGGAGATGTAACAAATAATACTACTAATCCTAGATATAAAATTCTCGACAATATCGTGTAAATGGTTATAGGGACCATTCTCTCGATTCCCTGGAAAAGCCAGATGGGTTGAAAGGTTTGTCCAAAAACAGGGAGTGTCAGAAATAGAAAATAGGAGGTGTAAGTTTCATATTTATTCTCAAACAAACTAAAAAATACTATTCCAATCACAACGACGAGCAGTATTATTGACTTGCAAGCGAAGACTGCTGCTATTGTTTTGTTTACAAATAATTTATCTTCCCTTTGTTTCGAGATTTCGTAAGTGGCAGATAGATTAAATCCATAGTCGGTAATCATCGATGAGATTTGGACAATCGATAGGCCAAATGCTGCGATACCGAAAATATCGGTACCTAGGATACGTGTTAAATAGGGAATTAATAAAAATGGTAAAATGTAGCTTGCTATCTGTATAAAGAATAGTGCCGATGTGTTGGTAAAAAAAATATGAGAATTACTTTTGGTATTTCCTTTCAAATTAGCATTCATATTTATTCATATTGAATCAGTTTACTTATTCCTGATTTCAGAACTTTCTTTAATTGGATTGCGTAGAATTGTGCCATTAATGTATGCTAACATTTTTGCGCCAGTAAGTCCCTGGTTACTGGTTGAATAGAATAAATCTCTGACCCGTTTTCGTTCAGGGCCAAAATGGTCTTGTTGATTTTCTATGGAATTTATTAATGCATCGAAAAAGTCATCGAACGTTGATACCTTCGGCCCTGGGGTCACTTCATCATACGGGAAATATAATTCACGGTCGTTTATCAGATAATTTTCGAAATCGTAATTGTAGAATATTACCGGACGATCCAGTAACAGATAATCGATGAAGGCACTTGAATAATCAGAAACTAAAATATCCGCATGTTTGAGTAGAACCTGACTATCAATATCCTGATGGGTAATATCACATATATTGGAGAGTGCTGATATCGAAGGTTCTTCTTCATGGAGGTGATAATAGTGCTTTTTAACAACAAACAGGATGTTGTGATATGCCAGGTAAGCGTTGAGTTTTTCGAGATCTAGTATTTCAGTCAGCGATATTTTTTGAGCTCCGCTATTCCGGTGAGTGGGCATGTAGAGCACAATACGATCGAAGTTCTCTTTCAACTTGAATCTCTCGATTTCAAGAGAGTCATCGTAAAACACATCGTTTCTTGGTTGTCCCAGATTCAATATCTTGCTTTTGTCCTTTCGAAAAGCACTTAGGTAGATAGTGGCCATCGCTTCACTGGTTGCGGCAACATACTCTTTTCTAAAAGGAATATTGAAGATTGCGGTTCGAACGTTGAACAGAAGGGATTTGAGTGAGCCACCAGCCATTATTCCTGAAATCAGATCATCAAATACTACCTTCTTAAGCGAAACCCCATGCCAAAGATTGATATGAACTGCGTTGCCGAGCAGATATATAAAAACATCACCTGGATGTGAACAAACAACACAGGCTCCGGCACGAAGCTGATAGTAAATGCCTTTGATACTGAGCTGTTTGTGAACCGGCAGGTTTAAGTCACATAACTGTTTATAAACGTTTTCACTACGAGTAACCCATACTGCCCGGAGATCGGGATTCTTCAACGTCTGGAGATATAGATATTTGGGGTTGTCGGCGAACTTATTACCATCCCACGATCCAAATACAAAAAGCTTTTTATCTCTTATACTAAGCATAGAAATATAAGCCAATATCATTTTGAACGGTACTGTTACAGCTTTATATAAGTAATATTTCATATCGAAAGAGTTTCAAGGTATCTTAATGAACAAAATCTCTCATTTCCTATGATGGGGCACTGATGCTGTTGTTTGGTTGATTGGTCGGGGCGAATAGATCTATTGGACGGGAAAGTAGCGTACCCGCAGGAGGAGATGTAAAGTTGCGCTTCGGACTGCCTTTTTTTCATAACGATACTGTCAAATGTTGAATCATTGATACGAAGAAATTGATTAGAAGTTTCTCCAATGTTTCAATTACGCAACCTTTTTTCCCGATACATAAGGCAGTTGGTGTATCGCTGAGTTAGAATATTACAATGTTGTAGTAGTGAAGTGATATTTTACTGAGGAGGGTGGAGAATAAGTCTGCACATACCGCAAACAGCTCGGTCAGTGAGGTGTAATAAAATAAAGAGTTAATGTATTCTATTTTCAAACAGTCTCAAATTGGCACGATTTTTACGCTTTTAGCATTGATTATCAGATCAAAAACTCAATAAAATGAAAAAACTGACAGAAGAGGGGCAAAAAATCGTTGAAGAAATTGCCTCAGAATATAAAGTGAAACCAGAGACTGTCCGCGATTTGCTATTAGCCATTCAGGCTGGAAATGGTAGCATGGCACAGTTTAATATACCCGAACTGGGTGGCAATGGGCAATGGATGAAAGGTGGAATGACGATGGTCGGAGATATGTTTAACAACAGCCTTAAAGCCAGGGTCGATAATTTATCTTCTGCATTGGCGCGGAAGCTTGAGTCGGGCGGTCTTTTCGAAATTGAAAAAGATAGCGTGGGAGAAATTCATCAGGGACAATCCACTCATTGGCCGGCGGTGTTCGGGCAGCCGAGCGCGTCAGGCTCTCAGAATAATTTCAGATATGCTTATTTTCCCACAGTAAAGCGCTTGGTTCTTGATAAAGAGGGTAAGCGTTATATCTATGATACCAAGCATCACGTGATCTCCGGCGTGTCTCAGCAACAAGGGAGTACGAATTCGTTTATCGTCAGCAGCCAACATGGGGCGGTAGATATTGGAGAGCTTTCTATCGTTTCCGAGCCGGAAAAGCAAGCCACTCCCGAGCCACTTTACGATGTTCACTCCAAGATCGCTCCCCACACGTCGAGCAGTGAGGAAGATGCCATATATGGAAAGATCGCACGGTTGAAGACCTTATACGAGGACGAATTGATTACAGAGGAGGAATACAAGGAGAAGAAGAAGGAGTTGCTCTCGCGGCTTTAATAAATACTTTTAAGCCCATATCCCGTTTCGCTTTTAACGGGGTATGGGCTTTTATAATGGACATCCGGTTGAGCTACAGTTTCTGAAATTTTAATCGGATAGGTTGTTCGTTGTTCTGATAAAAAACTGCTCCATGGATTGCATGTCGCTGCTATTCGTTTGGGCGAAAAGACTCTTTTGAATAATCTCAACCAGGCTGTCAAAGCTGTTGGGTTTTTGAATATAATAGTTAGCACCCGCATCGAAAGTAGATTCAAGCAAGTATTGTTGCGTTGACGTTGATAAAATGACAACAGGTGTTTCCTTGAAAACAGGTGAATTACGAATTTCCAACAGGCACTCCAGTCCATTCTTAATTGGCATATTCATGTCCAAAAAAATGATGTCCGGCGCTTCGCTTTTTTCCCCCAGCATGTTAATTAGCGCCATTCCATTCTCAGCTATTTCCAGATTGGTTTCAACAGAAATCTGCGAAAGTGCCTCCCGAAAGAGGAATATATCGTCTTCATCGTCGTCCGCCAATATGATTTGGTAATTCTTAGATTGCTTCATGCAAATGCACAAATGAGTTGTGCTCCCTTAATAAAATGGACAAATCCGCCAAAATTGTTTTAACCCATCACCAGCAACAGACCGGATCCCCGGAAGAGTTTTCAATGGTAAAATTTGTGATGAGATATCTGTCGGATCAAAGCGGGATACCTGAGCTGCAAAGGTAAGTATACAAATCTAAAAGTATGAATTTTCTCAAAATCGTTAACGAGTGTTTCCTCTCTGAAATAAAATAGCTATCTTTAAACTATACTTAATCAATAGACATTATAAACTTGTAATTTCTTTGAATTTCGACTTTCTTTATGGTCTGATGAAATTTCATCCTAAACCATTTGTCATAGAAAATATTTAATAATGCTTAAATCGTTTAAAATTCATTCACTGAGTGTCATTTTGTTGGGGTTTTTAATCGCTAATGATCTTCATGCGCAGGCACCGAAGGCCACAGCGGAATCGAAACCCAATATCATCTTTATATTTTCGGATGACCACGCCTACCAGGCTATAAGTGCGTATGGTAGCAAATTGATGCAAACACCCAATATTGACAGGATTGCAAGGGATGGTGCAATATTTTACAATGCGCTGGTTACCAATTCGATATGCGGGCCGAGCCGTGCAACCTTGTTAACGGGCAAGTACAGCCATTTGAACGGATATAAAAGAAACGATCGTACGAAATTTGACACAGATCAGACTTTGCTTTCGAAGGAAATGCAAAAAAACGGGTATCAAACGGCGTGGGTTGGTAAAATGCACTTGAATAGCCTCCCAACCGGGTTCGACTACTGGAATGTTTTGCCAGATCAGGGGCATTATTACAACCCCGATTTCATCAGTATGCCGAACGACACAACGAGATATACCGGATACGTATCCAATTTAATTACGAAATTCTCGATTGACTGGCTTAACAAACGGAATACAGCGAAGCCGTTTTTCATGATCGTTGGCCATAAGGCAACTCATCGCGAGTGGCTCCCTGACCTGCAGGATCTGGGTGCTTTCGACGACAAGACTTTCCCGATGCCGGCCAATTTTTATGATGATTACAAAGGACGGGCAGCAGCGGCAGATCAGGACATGACGATTGAGAAGACGATGAGGCTTCGTGAAGATCTTAAGGTGAATCCGAACTACGACAAAGGTTATATATATAACCGTTTCAATGATGAACAAAAGAAAGTATTTAAGGCATATTACGACAAAATAGGCGCTGATTTCGAATCCAAAAAGCTGAGTGGCAAGGCGTTGGTTGAATGGAAGTATCAACGTTATCTGAAAGATTATCTGGCCACTGCGAAGGGGCTTGATCGTAATATTGGTAAGTTGCTCGACTATTTGGATGAGAGTGGTTTATCTAAAAATACGATCGTGATTTACGCTTCAGATCAAGGCTTTTATTTGGGTGAGCACGGATGGTTTGACAAACGCTTTATATATGAAGAATCGCTGAAAACACCCTTTGTGATCCGTTATCCGGGAGTGGTAAAACCTGGTACCAAAATAAATGATTTGATGTTGAATATCGACTGGGCTCCGAGTATTTTGTCTATGGCAGGAGCAAAAGTTCCGGCCGAAATGCAGGGTACATCTTTCCTTCCGTTATTGAACAAGAGTGTTACCGCGAAAACTCCCTGGAGAAAAGAGGCGTATTATCACTATTATGAATTTCCACAGCCCCACCACGTGTATCCTCATTTTGGTATCCGAACCTCGCGTTACAAATTGGTATATTTCTATGGTGGCGCCGATTCGTGGGAGTTATACGATCTGAAAACAGATCCGACGGAAATGAAGAATATCTATGGCGTAAAGGAAAACGAACCGTTGATCAAGGACCTGAAAGGAAAGCTGAAAACTTTGATGACCTCATATAAAGACGTGGAGGCATTAGATGTTCTTGCGAAGGCAAAGTGAAATTTTAACAAGTGAGTAGTGAAAAACCTAAGGATTAAGAATCAGGGGATAAGTCTGGCTGTGGTTGGTATCATGGCCTTCCTCCAGTTTTCGTGCCAAAGCAAACAAACCGCCGAAGAAAGGAAAGCGGATAGCCTTGCGCATTGTATAGCAGAGAAAATTCCTTCGCGAGGAGCTGCGATATCGAACGCGTCATTGGTCACAGAAGGAACTGCCGATAAAAAGGATATGGTGTTCATTCAGGGCGGATCGTTTTTAATGGGTTCAGATGAATTTACTGATTCAAGACCTTTGCACCAGGTTTCGGTTGCATCATTTTACATGGACGACCATGAAGTGACGAATGCGGAATTTGCAAAGTTTGTTGCAGCTACGAATTACAAAACATATGCAGAGCGCCCGTTAAATCCAGCGGACTATCCAGACGTTCCTGCCGATAAGCTGGTTCCGGGATCCGCGGTTTTTACGCCAACGCCAGGGCCGGTTTCGTTGGAAAATCCATTGGTTTGGTGGAATTACGTCGCAAGTGCCGATTGGGCTCACCCCGAAGGACCTAAGAGTTCTATCAAAGGACGGGAAAATTACCCGGTCGTACATGTTTGTTACGAAGATGCTACAGCATATGCCAGATGGGCAGGAAAAAGATTGCCAACCGAAGCGGAATGGGAATATGCAGCCAGAGCGAATAAGGGTAATCATACCTACTATTGGGGTGACGAACTGAAGCCTGGAAATAAATGGATTGCCAATATTTATCAGGGACATTTTCCGGATAAAAACAGCAAGGAAGACGGATATGCTGGCGCAGCGCCCGTTAAATCGTTTCCGGCCAATGCATTCGGATTGTATGACATGGACGGGAATGTATGGGAATGGTGCGAGGATTTTTACAGACCAGACTATTACAAAGGCAGTCCGAAAAGTAACCCGACTGGGCCTTCCGACAGCTATGACCCTGATGAACCGGGTGCTGTGAAAAAGGTACAACGTGGAGGATCATTTTTGTGTAGTGATGAATATTGTATCCGGTATAAGGCCGGCAGCAGAGGTAAGGGAGAAATTTCGAGCGGAACTAATAATTTGGGTTTCAGGTGTGTTGCATCAGCAAAATAAGAGGAGAAATTAATATATGAGTTACAGGTTTTTGACGGTTCCGGGACTGGCCAGCTCTGGCCCTGGCCACTGGCAAAGTATTTGGGAACGCCAGTATCCACAGTATTTTTCAAGAGTAAAGCAAGATAACTGGGATTGGCCCGTTAAAGATGAGTGGGTAGCCAGATTACAGGAATATGTTTCGAAACTGACTGATCCTGTGTATCTTGTTGCTCACAGTATGGGCTGTGTAACAGTGGCGCATTGGGCACAGGAATTTTCCTCACCATTTGTCAAAGGAGCGTTGCTAGTGGCGCCTGCTGATGTGGAGTTGTCGAAGAGACTAACGTTTGTAGTGGGTTTCAGGCCTATTCCTGAGAAAAAGCTGCCATTCCCATCGTATGTTGTTGCAAGCACCAATGATATATATGCATCCATTCAGAGAGCTGAGAAATTTGCAGAAGACTGGGGAAGCGAGTTAATTAATATAGGTAAAAAAGGTCATATTAATGCGGTCTCCGGTCTGGAAGACTGGAGGGAAGGTAAAGTAATTTTGCATAATATTAGTGGAGTAGAATTACCCCAAGTTTAGTTTTAAACGTGATTGATAACTTTAACCAATTTCTGAATCTTAACTTAATTACTTGTTTATGAAAAAATTATTTGTGTTTGCAATGGCAGGACTTTGGTTATCAACTGCGGCGATGGCAGGAGACGATAAGGCCAAGGATAAGACCGTACAGATTGATACGAAGAGCAGTAAGGTCGTATGGAATGCAAAAAAGGTAACCGGAACCCACCAGGGCGTTGTACCTATCAACAGTGGAACGATCATAGTTGATCAAAATAAGATTAAAGGCGGTACGGTGATCATGGATATGAAATCTCTGACGGTAGAGGACGTGAAAGATGCTGACATGAACGGAAAGTTGACGAATCACTTAAAAAGCGATGACTTTTTCTCGGTTGAGAAATTCCCGCAGGCGAAATTGGTAATAACCTCTGTGACGCCAAAAAGCGGAAATGAATATACTGTTTCTGGAGATTTGACTATCAAAGGCATTACCAAGCCAGTCACATTCCCGGCAACGATTACCACAGACGGTAAAAAATTGACTGCTGTTTCAAAGGTGGCGATTGACCGCACCAAATACGATATTAAATTCAGGTCGACGAACTTCTTTGAAAACCTGGGAGACAAGGCGATCATGGACGAGTTTACTTTGGACGTAAATGTGGTAGCCAACTTGTAATCTATTATTTTTGAATATCAGGAATCCGGAGCAGTCGCTGTTCCGGATTTTTTGCTTCAGGCCAAAAAGGGTAGTACAGGACCTTCACCGACTTTCATATATATCAACCATTATACCTGTATGGCACACTTAAGAATTATTGCCTTTTTTCTGCTTCTTACCTTTCAGGCCAGTTTTGGGCAGAAGGCGAACACATTACCCGACTGGGCCTTTGGCGGTTTTGTCCGACCGGCCGGTGTCAACCCGGTTATATCCCCGGATAGCACGACTTCCTTCTTTTGCCCAATGAACAAACGGAAAATTGATTGGGAATCGAACGATACTTTCAACCCGGCTGCAACAATTAAGGACGGAAAGATCGTCGTATTATACCGGGCAGAGGATAAGGCGGGAAAGGCAATTGGTAAAAGAACTTCAAGAATTGGATATGCGGAAAGTACTGATGGAATTAATTTTTTGAGAAGCAAAGAACCCGTTTTATATCCTGCCGAAGATGGTCAGAAGGCAAACGAATGGCCGGGAGGATGCGAAGATCCGCGGGTTGCCGTCACAGAGGACGGTCTGTATGTGATTGCATACACCCAATGGAATCAGGACAAGGCACGGGTGGGTATTGCAACTTCCCGAGATCTTAAGATATGGGACAAACATGGCCCGGCTTTCCAAAAAGCATATGGCGGTAAATTCAATGAAATTTGGTCTAAATCGGCTTCGCTGTTGACAAAAGTGGTGGACGGTAAACAGGTCATTGCGAAGGTCAATGGGAAATACTGGCTATATTTTGGAGAGTCTAATGTCAATGTAGCCACCTCGACGGATCTTGTCAATTGGGAACCGCTGGTGGATAAGGATACTAATCTTGTCAATCTGATATCACCAAGAAAAGGGTATTTTGATAGCGATTTGACGGAATGCGGTCCACCGGCAATTCTTACAGAAAAAGGAATTGTGCTACTTTATAACGGCAAAAACAATAAGGATCACGGAGACAAGCGTTTTACTGGCAATAGCTATTGCGCCGGTCAGGTGCTTTTTGATAAAAATGATCCGTCAAAGGTTTTGGCCAGGATGGACGTGCCGTTTTTCAGGCCAATGGAGGCATTTGAAAAAAGTGGTCAATATGTAGCAGGGACGGTATTTATTGAAGGGATGGTCTATTTCAAAGAAAAGTGGTATCTCTATTATGGGTGCGCCGATTCGCGCGTGGGAGTCGCAGTTTTTGATCCTAAACTGAAAACGAACGGAGATCCGTTACCATTATAACTTCGGCGACCTGCTTTCGGCATTCGTGGCCGATTGCTGAAAGCCGATGGCCGAAGTAAAAAACAAAAGGCAGGTTAGTACAGGATAGTCGTATAAAGTATTTTAGGAATTTTTGGATATTATTTTCATCTTTTTCGAGAGTTTGGACAATTTCGTTCGTTCTTGGCATAAGGGGAGTCGCAGAGTTCAGAGTCCTAAACCTATAATTTTTTATCATAATGAAATTTAAATTCGTTAAAGCCGCTTTGATGCTGGCTGTTGGGTTAATTGCTACAGGCGAAACTTGCTTGGCTCAAAAAAAGGACAAGGAAGGTTTCGTTAAGATTTTTGACGGAAAATCGCTCAAAAACTGGGAAGGCGACACGAAGTATTGGAGCGTCAAAGATGGAAATCTGGTAGGAGAAATTACCCCCGAAACTTTGCTGAAAACCAACTCTTTCATTGTATGGCAAGGAGGTAATCCCGGAGATTTCGAATTGAAAGCTGAATTTAAAATTACCGAAAAAGGTAATTCAGGAATAAACTACCGCAGTGAACAATTGACAGATATCCCTAACGCATTACGCGGATATCAGGCTGATATTGACGGCGCTAATCGCTACACTGGCCAAAATTACGAAGAACGTAAAAGAACAACATTAGCATATCGCGGTGAGATCGTCACTGTCAACGACCCGACCGACAAATCTGCCGAAGCGTTTAAAGCTAATCTTAAAAACAACGCCTGGTTGGGAAGAACCGTGACAGGATCGTTGGGAACTTCAGACGAACTGAAAACCAAAATCAAAAGTGAGGAGTGGAACGAGATCCGCATCGTAGCAAAAGGTAACCGTCTTCAGCACTATGTCAATGGTATTTTAATGGCTGACGTGACTGATAACGATTCTGTGAATAGCAAGGCAAGCGGAAAATTGGGTGTTCAGGTTCACGTGGGACCTCCGATGCGTGTGGAATACAAGAATATCCGAATCAAACAATGAATTTTCTTTGAATAAAAATTGACCATCGGCTCGCCGCCGGTGGTCTGATACCATTTAACAATGAATAAGATAGGATTTAATGTTTTAGCTTGGACCGCAACAGTTTCAGACGATGTTTTTCCGATCATCGACAGGCTCAAGAATATTGGCTACGACGGTGTTGAATTTTATCTCGGAGGCTCCGATACGGCCGCTTTTCAGAGAATGGGGGCATATACAAAGGACGCCGGACTGGAAACAACAGCCGTGATGACTTTGGGAAAAGACGATAACCCGGTCAGCGAGTCTGCTGAGGTACGGGCCAAAGCCATTGACAAGATCAAGTGGGCTGTGGATCGGGCATATGACCTGAATGCGAAGATAATTTGCGGCCCGTTTCACTCTGCACACACCGTATTTGTCAACCGTCCAGCCACTGACAGTGAATATGCCCTTGCAGGTGAAGTTCTCAGCGTGGCGGGAGATTATGCGGCTCAGGCTGGCGTCACCTTTGCGATGGAAGCGCTCAACCGTTTTGAATGCTATTTGTGCAACACAACAGTGCAGCTTCGGAAGCTGGTGGAAGCAGCAGCTCACCCCAACGTGCGGGCAATGTTTGACACCCATCATGCCAATATTGAGGAAAAGAAATATAGTACTGCACTTGAAATAATAGAGCCATATCTGGCTCACGTACACATCAGCGAGAATGACCGTGGTACACCCGGCGACGGTCAGGTACTTTGGGACGATGCCTTTTCTTCTCTCGCTCATATCAAATATTCCGGCTGGCTTACGATTGAAGCTTTTTCAAGAAATGATCCTGACTTTGCCAACGCGATTGGTGTGTGGCGTGAGTTTTCGGATCCATGGGATATCGCTGAAAAAGGATACAAATTTATTCGTGAGATGGGCGTTAAGCATGGCCTTTTCTAATTGGTCTTTCAAAACGATTGCGACAAGAGTGAACGAATGAAACAAGCCCGATGGCTCTCATTTTGATGTACCGTTTGTTAACAATGCAGAGTTGATAACTACTAATACCAAACGCTAACCGCTAAAAGCTAATAGCCAAATAACAATGTCACAAGAACTTCCATTTCGTTTTGGGTCTGAGGTATATACATGGTATATGAGTGGCAATGGGGAAACCCATAAAGGCCGCCTCGGTCATATGATTGAAATTATTTCCAAAGCAGGTTTTTCAGGGATTCAGCCCATTTTTACATGGATGGGTGATCTGATCGATCCTGTTTTGTTAGAAGCAAAATTGAAAGAAAATGGGATCCAGCTTGCGGCTTTGGCGCTTGCGCTGGAATGGAATGGCGAGAACGAGACCGAAAGAGAACGGGAAGTCGCCGACCATGCCATCAGTTTATTGGAAAAATTTCCGGGTGCCGTTCTTAATACGGTCCAGATTCCAACGGGGCGACACGACCTGGCCGAACGTCAGCAAAGACTGATTAAAACGGTAAATGCTGTGTCACGTAGAGCGGCAGAAAAGGGTATCGCCTGCAGTTATCACCCCAATTCACCGCATAGTTCGATTATCAGAACAGAGGAAGATTACAAAATTGTGCTGGAATCGCTGGACTCGTCGGCAACGGGTTGGACGCCCGATGTGGGCCATATCATCAACGGCGGTATGGATCCTTTGACCAAAATGAAAGAATACCAATCCCTGATAAATCATGTCCATTATAAAGACTGGGACGGAAATCCTGAATTTGCTTTGATGGGAAAAGGGAAAGTGAATTTGCTGGAAGTGACGCAATGGTTGAAGGATATCGGATATTCCGGATGGATTATATGCGAAGATGAAGGCGTTGAAGCATTGGAAGATCCAGATTTTGTGACTTTACACGACGGTCAATGGATTCAGAAAGATTTAATTCCGCAATTAAAATAAAACCTCGGCTTCTGGCTATCTGCCATCGACTCATGACCGATCGCCGACTGACGAAAGCCGACAGCTTAAAATGATATGCCACTGATAGCAACCAACGGAATTAATTTTTACTATGAAGAAAGAGGTTCGGGCGAGCCGTTACTTCTTATTATGGGCATCACAGCAGCGGGGTCCGTATGGAATGTCCATTTAGCTGACTGGCAAAAACATTTCCGTTGCATCGTTGGAGACAACAGAGGAGTTGGGCAAACGGATAAGCCATCAGGAGCATACACAACGGAACAGATGGCTGACGACTATGCAGGCTTACTGGATCATTTAGGTCTGAGCAATGTCGCGGTGGTAGGTTGTTCCATGGGTAGCACCATCGCGCAGCAATTGGCCATTCGTCATCCGGAAAAGGTGAAATCGTTGGTATTGATGTGTCCGTGGGCAAGATGCGACGATTATGCAAAAGGAATTTTTGAACATATGAAACTGGCGAAAGCCCGTTTCAGACCCGAGGAATTCAGTCTCCATATTCAGCTGCTGATATTCGCGAAGCAGTCCTGGGACAATGCTGAAAAACTGGCCGAGCTGGAAACTGGCAGGAAACAGGATGCCGTGAATCCCTGGCCACAGCCTTTACATGGATTGGAAGGACAAGCAGCGGCATGTGTGAATCACAATGCTTTGGATAAACTTGGCGGTATTGACAAACCAACATTGGTAATAGGAGGACGGGAGGATATTTTCACCCCAGTTTGGATGGCGGAGGAAGTTGCTGGTAATATCCCTGGTGCGGATCTGTTTCTGTATGAAAACCTGGGCCATGCTTTCCATTTCGAAGATACAGAGGACTTTAACCCAAGAGTGAGAAATTGGCTCTTGAAGCATTAGTTTAAAAGGTTAAACGCAAAGTTAACAGAGGAAACGCGGAGTTACGCGGAAAGAAACTCAGCGAAACTCAGCGCTAACTCCTGAAAACTCTGCGTTAAACGAATTAGGATAAAAGCCGTATTTAATACAAAAAATCAAAGAGTTTAAGTCGAATGTCATATAACTGGAAAGATAAAATTTCGAATCATCAGCAGCTTGGGGGTATAGAAACATCGGTTTTGGATAACGGCTCAGGTCGGGGAACCAGAATTGCGTGGATTAATACCGGCACAGGGCTGAGATTCAAAGTTGTGCTGGATCGTGGAATGGATATCGCAGATGCATTTTATAATGAGCACAGCCTGGCATGGCTGAGTCATGGTGGCGTTACTTCTCCCCAACCTTTTACAGATAAAGGCATTGGTTGGCTTCGAACTTTTGGAGGCGGTTTGCTTACAACTTGTGGATTGTCTCATGTAGGCGGTCCGGAAGAAGATCGTTTTGGAAGTAGAGGTCTTCACGGACTGATCAGCAATTTGCCGGCCGAAATAGAATCCATCATTCAGCCTGATCCGAACCGGGGAAAGCTGGATATGAGCATTACCGGAATCATTAAAGAAACTGTTCCTTTTGGTCCAAGTCTCGAACTGCGCCGTACGATCAGATGTACATTGGGCAGTGCCGAGATATACATTGAGGATGAAGTAATTAACCGGGGAAATATGCCGGCTCCACATATGTTGCTATATCATTTCAACTTCGGCTGGCCGTTGGTCGACGAGGGAACAGATATACTTTGGGAAGGGAAATGGTTTCCACGTCATGGCGAGGAAAATGCGAGGATCTTTAAGGAAGGAAATGCTTTTAAAAAGTGTCCGGCTCCATTGGAATCGCATTTAGGTTCAGGAGAGGAAGTTGCACTGGTGGATATCGAGGCAGACGAAGCGGGTATATCAACATGTGGTTTGAAAAATGACAAGCTGGGATTAGAACTGCAAATCAAATTTCAAAAGGAACAACTACCATGGTTTGCCAACTGGCAGCATTGGGGCAAGGACGAATATGTAACAGGTTTGGAACCGAGTACTCATCCGCTCACCGGACAAGCGAGCGCCCGCGCCGACGGAACTCTGATTTTTATCGAGCCAGGTGAAAGTAAAAAATATGAAGTAGTGATGTCAGTCAAGCAAAGCTGAAAAAATAGAATAGTTTAAATAAGTTTCTGAATCCAAAATCTAATATCAATTAAAAATCAATGGGAATTTCAAGTATTGCTCAAAAGGCGCTAGAACAAGGAAAGGGGATATTACGACTGGCTCCAACCTGGGTACCACGTTCATTCTGTGTGCCTGGAAGAAGAATAAAACTTCACCCGGATGACTATTATGTGTTAGGTGGCGAGCGTGGCGGGATTGACGAACGCTGGTTGTCTTCAACAACTCCGGCCGAAAACGGACCGCTTACCGGAGAAAATGAAGGTTTAAGCCAAATCGTTTTCAACGACGGGTCGGGAGTTCAAAAGGTAACACTGAAAGATGCGGTTGAAGAATTAAAGGGAGAAATCATCGGAGACAGACTGTGGGATCAATATAAAAGCTGGCCGATGTATTCCAAGTTTTTTGACAACATGGGCCCACTTCCGCACCATATCCACCACAGAGACGAACACGCTGCAATGGTGGGTCAGAACGGAAAGCCGGAAGCATATTATTTCCCGCCACAACTCAACAACCACGGAGGCGATTTTCCATATACATTTATCGGAATTGCGCCTGGTACCTCAAAAGAGCAGATTAAAGAGTGTCTGATGAACTTTACCAAGGGTGATAATAAGATCACCAACTATTCCCAGGCATTCCGTTTAGAGCCGGGAACTGGCTGGGATGTACCTCCTGGCATGTTGCACGCACCTGGTAGCTTGTGTACTTACGAGCCGCAGAAAGCATCGGATATTTTTGCAATGTATCAATCGCTTGTTAATGAGGCGATTATTCCGGAAGAGTTGCTTTGGAAGGGTACTCCGAAAGACAGAATAGGTGATTACGATCTATTAATGGAAGTAATCGACTGGGATTTAAATGTGAATCCTAATTTGATGGAAAAGCATTTCATGAGACCAAAACCAGTGAAAGACGTTGCTGAAATGGCGGCTGAAGGTTATAGTGAAAACTGGATTTGCTACAAAAATGAAGCATATAGTGCCAAGGAACTTACTGTTTTCCCGGGCCAAACCGTGACTATAAAAGACGGTGGTGCATATGGTTTGATCGTAATGCAAGGTCATGGAAAGCTGGGTGATTGGGATATCGAAACACCGGCGTTGATTCGGTACGGACAGTTGACAAACGATGAGTTTTTTGTGACAGAAAAGGCAGCCCAGGCTGGGGTTACAATTACAAACCCATCAGCCAATGACCCTATTGTAATGTTGAAACACTTTGGTCCGAACAACCCGGATCTGGTTTTATGATACTGCGGCTTTCAGCAGTCGGCCTTGATGCCTCTGCCGAAAGCCGACGACCTAAGTCATACTAAGTATCTATTCTTTTTTGAAATATAAATTTTCTTACAAGATGACTGGTAGCTAATGGCTAACAGCTAATCGCTAAAAGCTTTAATCTATGCCAAATAATTATCCCAAGCTTCATAATGCCACCTGGCCTGGTATTGTGGGCAAAGGTTCCGATTCGGAACCGCTTATTTCTTTTGACACCATGCTGGAAAAAACGGTTGCCGCTGAGGTGAACGGCGTGAAATTCGATGGTGTTGACATTGGTCTTTTTGATGATCACATCGGTGATTACCTGAATTCTGAAGATGGTGCAGAACGCCTTGCAGAAAAACTCCGAGGCCTGGGTCTCGAAGCCGGAAGTCTCGTTGCCAATGTATGGGCGGGTTCGGCAATGGGAAGTGAAGAAGCACGAAACGAATTCATAGAGCAGGTTCGCAAGGCATGTATTTTTGGAAAAAAACTGCGTGATTTGGGTATCCGGCCAAATGGAGTTATCCGTGTTGACTCGGCGGTTTCGCCTGAGGCATGGTCAGCCGATCCTGTTGCCAATACGCAGCAAATTGCCGAGACATTTAGACGTGCCTGTGACGTTGCGGCTGAGTACGGTGAAAAATTGGCGGCAGAAGGTGAAATCTGCTGGGGAGGCATGCATAGCTGGAAGGCAATGCTGGATACCCTGGAAGCAGTAGATCGTCCGAACATGGGCTTCCAAGCCGACATGTCCCATACTTTTCTTTATCTGCTGGGCTACAACAGCCCGGAGGACCGCATCCTGCCTACCGACTTTGAGTGGAGTGATAGAGCTGCTCTGGAAGAAGGACTTAAGGCAATGACAGCAAAACTGCGTCCCTGGACATTTGACTTCCACGTTGCACAAAATGACGGCACGGTCCACGGAACAGGCTCGCACGATAAAACGGGTCGTCATTGCCTCGCAACAGATCCGAATGGTAAACTGGATATCACCCACGATGCGGGCTATTGGTTGCGCGATGAAAATGGGGAATTGACGAAGGCGTTTCGACATATTTGCTGGGATGGATGTATGTTTCCGAACTCAGTGATGGGAGATCAGCAAACCTGGAATGATATCCTTGCAGCGTTGATTAAGGTGCGTGAGGCCCACGGCTGGTCTGAAGCGTAAAAGTATAGTTAGCTATTACGGACTGACGGGTTTTAGATGTCAAAGGGAAGTTTTTGACGAAACCAAAAGCGCGAAGATAGTAGCTGGGAATATTGAATCATTAAAACGAGTTATTGACAAAAGGCTAAAAGCTAAATGCGGTTTGCCGCCCAGCTAATAGCCAATAGCGTTAAAAGAACATGGCTGCACATAAAGAAATAAGAATTGCGTTGATCGGGACAGGTCTTATGGGCCGTACCCACACCAATGGATATAAAAGAATAGGCGATTTTTTTCCTGAGTTTGAATATCGCCCAGTACTTAAAGTATGTTGTTCGCGCAATGAGGAAAAAGTAAAAGCCTTTGCCGAACAATGGGGCTACGAGTCCTATGAAACGGACTGGAAAGCGGTTATAGCACGCGATGATGTGGATGCTGTCGATATTTGTACTGCAAATGACACGCATGCGGAAATAGCGCTGGCAGCAGCTGCGGCGGGTAAAATGATACTTTGTGAAAAACCGCTGGCAAGAACGCTCGCAGAAGCCAAAACCATGGTGGATGCAGTCGAAGCTGCAGGTGTAAAAAATACGGTTTGGTATAACTACCGTCGTATCCCCGCTGTAACGTTGGCAAAACAAATCGTCGATTCTGGTAAATTGGGTAAGATATTCCATTACCGTTCTAACTTCCTTCAGGACTGGACCATCAGTGAGGACTTACCACAAGGAGGTACTGCATTATGGCGTTTGGATGTTGCGGCAGCAGGTTCTGGTGTAACGGGAGATTTGTTGGCTCACTGTATCGATACGGCAATGTGGATCAATGGCGGTATTAAGGATGTTTCAGCAGTAACCGAAACGTTCGTAAAAGAGCGGATGCACAACCTGACCGGTAAAGTCGAAAAAGTGGGTATTGACGACGCATGTCTGTTTCACTGCCACTTTGACAACGGGTCCCTGGGTCTTTTTGAGTCTACGAGATATGCGCGGGGGCACAAGGCTTTGTATACCTTCGAAATTAATGGCGAGCATGCATCCATTCGTTGGGATTTGCACGACATGAACTATATCGAGTATTTCGACCATAATGATGATTCCATCGTTCGTGGCTGGAGAAGGATTTTGGTTACCGACGGCGATCAGCCATATATGAAACGTTGGTGGATTCCGGGGACCAGCATTGGATATGAACACTCGTTTATTCACCAGGCGGCTGATTTCTTTGAAAGCCTTCAAACCGGAAAAGAATGCCATCCGACATTCCAGGACGCCTACGAAACGCAGAAGGTTTGCGATGCGGTCATCAACTCCGCCAATAGCAGAAGCTGGCAGGATACAAATGTCAGCTGGAAAGAAGACTAGTCGTCTGTGATTGAAATTTTTGCCGCGCTGTCTTATGCTAATAGGGCAGCGCGGTATTTTTGAATAAAGTCTTGATATTCAGCTTTGAATACACAATATGCCTGCTGATTTTATTCTGGATATATCCAATCTGTCCAAATCATTTTCTGGAGTCAAGGTTTTGCATGATGTCAATCTGAGCATCAGAAAGGGCGAAGTGCACGCGTTGATGGGAGAAAATGGCGCGGGCAAGTCGACGTTGATGAAGATACTGATCGGTATGCTGAAAGCTGATAGCGGCTCTGTTGCTCTGGATGGCGAAAGTATTATCGACAAACGTATCCTCGAAATCCAGAAAATGGGGATATCGATGATTCATCAGGAATTATTGGTAGTGCCCGAATTGACCGTCGCTCAAAATATATACTTAGGCAGGGAAAAGCTCATTCAGAATGTCAGATGGCTCAATGACAATAAGTTAAAAGAAAGTGCTGGAAAATTACTCGACCAGCTTGGGCTGAATATTCGAGCAGACAGGCAGATGAAATTTCTAAGCGTTGCGGAAACGCAAATGGTGGAAATAGCCAAAGCCGTGTCAAACGACGCAAAGGTGATTATCATGGACGAGCCTACGTCTGCTATTTCAGACAAGGAAGTTTCCAGTCTTTTCAGAATCATTGCTGAATTAAAAAGTAAGGGCGTTGCTATCATTTATATATCTCACAAAATGGATGAGATATTCCAGATCGCAGATACGATCAGCGTCCTTCGTGATGGTCGTTTGATCGGAACGAGCCCAGCAAGCAAAACGAATATTCAATCGCTGATAACTATGATGGTGGGTCGGGAAATCACCCAGTTATTTCCGGAAACAGAGTCAGGAATTGGTGACGTGATGTTGGAAGTGAGAGATCTTTGTGTTTTAAATGGCCCTCAAAATATTAATTTCCAGGTTTGTGCCGGACAAATATTGGGTATCGCAGGGTTAATGGGCGCTGGCAGAACTGAGATTGCGAGGGCAATATATGGGCTGGACAAAATCACGAGCGGTGACGTCATTTTAAAAGGTAAACGAATTCAAATCGATTCAGTGAAACAGGCTATTCAAAATGGAATCGCCTACGTAAGCGAGGATAGAAAGGCATTGGGCTTTGTACCGGAAATGTCGGTGAAAGAAAACGTGACTTTATCCAGTTTAGCCATACACACAAATGGCATTTTTGTAAATGAAAAAAGTGAAGAGATTGCCGTTAACGATATGGTATCAAAACTCAGAATCAAGTCGGATGGTATTGATCAAAAATTGAAGAATCTGAGCGGTGGTAATCAACAGAAAGTGGTGATAGCGAAGATATTGCAGTCATCACCGGACATTATTATGCTCGACGAACCCACACGCGGAGTAGATATCGGGGCAAAATTTGAAATATATAAACTGATTCACGAACTGAAAGCGAACGGAAAAGCGATTATCCTAATCTCATCAGAACTCCCTGAAATACTGGGTATGAGCGACGAAATAATGGTACTGGCCCAAGGTTCACAAACAGCAATTTTATCAGGTAAAGAAGCGACGGAGGAATTAATTATGAAGCATGCTTTTTAACGGAGGAAAGGGAAAAAAGGGACAGGAGACGAAGCGAGAAAACTCCGTGTATCCAGCGAAAACACTGGGCTTGCCCATCTCTTAACTCTGCGTTTAAACATTTAAAACCAAAACTCCTCAGTGGAAAATAAATTAACTGGCAGGCTCTCCAACATGGGACGATATGGAATCTTCCTGGCATTTTTGTTGATATGCGTTATACTTGCAGTTTCGACACCACGATTTTTTACATTGTCCAATCTTTTGGTGATTGGTAATCAGGTGTCTATCAACGCGTTGCTGGCATTTGGCGTTACGTTTGTGATTATCGCCGGAGGGATCGATTTGTCACTCGGATCTATTGTCGCGGTGGCTGGCGTTACGGCCGCAATGATGGCGCATCCGGATACATATCCTGTCTTCGTGCCCATATTAACCGGATTAGTGGCGGGGCTGGCGATCGGGTTATTCAATGGCCTGATCATTACCAAAAGTAAAGTGCCACCGTTTATAGTTACGTTAGGAACCATGACGATTGGCCGCGGACTGGCATTGATCATTAGCAAAGGCCGACCCATATCCAATCTTTCTGATTCTTTTAATTTTATTGGTGGTGGAAATATCTTCGGGATTCCGTTTCCCATTATTTTGCTTGTCGTTTTTTATATCATTTGTTCGCTCATATTGAACAAAACCATCCTTGGCCGATATGTATATGCAATCGGGGGCAACGAAATGGCGGCCAAAGCATCCGGTATAAATGTCAATGGTGTTAAGTTGTGGGTATATAGTATATGCGGTCTATTGGCTGCTATGGGTGGAATTCTGCTTACTTCAAGAATCACAACGGGACAACCGAATATAGGCGCAGGCTTTGAACTCGATGCTATTGCCGCAGCGATTATTGGAGGAACGAGCACCTCAGGGGGAGTTGGCAAGATGTCCGGAACGCTGATCGGAGCGCTTTTGATAGGGGTGATCAGCAATAGCCTCGATTTACTCAATGTTACTTCTTATTATCAACAGGTTGTGATGGGAGTTATTATCATCGGAGCGGTTGTGTTGGATGGGCTGGGTAAAAGTCGTTCGTAGATCTATACTTGTTTTTAAACGCAGAGCCGGAGGAGTGGAGCGCAGCGTTTCGCAGGGAAAAAAACTCCGCGTAACTTAGCGTCCAAATCCCGTTAACTCCGCGTTTCAACATGTCTTCACATCATATCGTCAAAGAAAAACAAGAACCGGCGCTCATTATTGCCAATGGCGAATCCTGCAGCGAGGAACTGCTTGGACAATTGCTTGAATGGAGCCCCTTTGTGGTAGTGCTCGACCATGCAATTTACCGGGTATTGGATCTGGGTATAAAAGTCGATGTGTGGATGGGGGATTTCGATCAGCAGCACGATTTTGATATGATACGCAGTCGTCAGGAGCCGCTGGAAATTATCAATACGCCTGATCAGGAAAAGACAGATCTCGAAAAAGCTATTGATTTTCTGATCGACAGAGGATTTCCGGCAGCCAATATCGTTTGGGCAACAGGCCGTAGAGCCGATCATTCTGTAACAAATATGACCAATATAGTCCGTTACAAAAACAAGATTCGGTTGGTATTGTTCGATGACTATTCCAAGATTTTCCCACTCAGCGGTACTTTTGCAAAGTGGTATGTAGCGGGTACACCTATATCACTCATTCCAATCGGCACAGTGACCGGAATCTCGACAAGCGGTCTGAAATATAATCTCAATAACGAAAGCCTGCAACTAGGCTACCGAACAGGCAACAGCAACGAAGCTGAAAGCGACGGATTAGTTAAAATCTCAGCGGGTGAGGGAGATTTGTTGATTATGGAGTGCTGGGATTGAACGTTAAAATTCATCAATTGTAATGAAATGAGGTGAATTCTATAAAGACTCTCCTCGCCCCAAATTGTATTTTTTGTTAAGACAATTACTAGTTGATTCTGTTTTCTTTCGCCTCCACATAAAAATTTCGATCCACAATCAAATTTGTCGCTCCAGTGGCAGGAAGCGTCTGGGAAGTGGTTGATGGATGCAGCCAAACATCTTTGTCGTTGATTTTTACCTTGACTGCCATATTGAATCCATCCACTACATTTACCCAACGATATTGAAGGTCATTTCCTTTGAATGAATATTCCAATTCGGGAATTCGGATGTCTCTCAAGTATTGGTCAAATACTTTTGAAAAATTAATCCCGGATTGTTCGCTTATATATTGCTCAATCTGCGAGCTTTCGACGGTTTGGTGATAAAAGGTTTTATTCAGACCCCGAAGTATATTTCTCCATTTTTCATCATTATTGATAACCTGTCGAATGGTGTGCAGCATGTTTCCGCCTTTGTAATACATATCCCGCGAGCCTTCACTGTTCACACCGTAAGTACCAATAATCGGGATATCATTAGCGATGTTTGCGCGGGTGCCGATTACGTAGTCCGAACCTGCCTCTTTTCCATAATAATATTCGGTATACAGGTTTTCAGAGTAGTTTGTGAAACTCTCATGAATCCACATATCCGCCGCGTCTTTATATGTGATATTGTTGGCAAACCATTCGTGACCACTTTCATGAATAATTATAAAATCCCACTTCAACCCCCATCCTGTTTTCGATAAGTCGCGGCCGAGGTAGCCATTTTTGAACTTGTTGCCATAGGTTACTGAACTCTGATGTTCCATTCCCAGGTATGGAACCTGAACGAGTTTGTAGCCATCTTCATAAAACGGATAGGGTCCAAACCAGTGCTCAAACGCCTTCATCATCAACGGTACCTGCTTGAATTGCTCTTTGGCTTTATCCAAATCCTGGCTTAAAGCATAATAACTAATATCCAGCGGTCCTTTTTCTCCTTTATATACCTCTTTCCATTCCACATAATCGCCAATATTCATATTAACGCCGTAGTTATTGATCGGATTTTTGACTACCCAATTGAAGGTACGGGTATTGTCTTTGTTGGTTGTCACGGATTCGAGTCGGCCGTTCGATACGTCCATGAGTTTTTCTGCCACCGTGATGCTTATGCGCATACCGTCTTGCGGCTCGTCATACATATGGTCTTTGCAAGGCCACCAAACACTTGAGCCCAGACCCTGGCATGAAGTCGAGATAAAGGAATTGCCTTTTGTATCATATTCCCACTGCACGCCTCCGTCCCATGGCGGTCTTTTAGCCAACTTCGGTTTGCCTGAATAAAAGACTGTAATGGATTCAGTTTTGCCCTTTACCTGCTTTTTGCTTAACGTCACAAAAAATGCATTGCCGTCTCTTTTAAAAGAAACCTCTTTACCATCCTGCGTGATTTTGCTGATCACCAAGGGTGTTTGCAGATCAACTTGCAAAAGCTGATATGGGTCAAGCACTTTATAGCTGATCGTATTGCTGCCGGTAATTGTGCTGTCTTTTTCGTTCGGAGTGATTTTTAAATCATAATGAGTAAGGTCCCACCATTTACGTTCAGGGGTTATAGCTCCACGCAAAGTATCGGCATGAGTAAATGTTTGGGTTTGAGCGATGGACGAAAACGAGATCAACGCCAACAGCAAGGCCAGGGAATACTTAAACATATTTATGACGAAATGATGGTTGGATGCAAAGGTAATGGTTGAATTGAGCGTAATAATAATGGTTTTTCAGTTTAAAGGGCTGCTGCCGGCGTATTTTTAGGCCATCATTCCACCAAATGATAATCCGATGATGATATTGGGTTGGGGGAATCTACCTGGCCCGCCATTCGAAATGCATACTCTTTGATCCTCTCATTGTATGTAGGAAGAACCCATTTGAGGAAATGGGGCGTATAATCTGAAAAATCTATCTTTTGAAAAACCCTTTCGTCAGCTCCCAGGCCACTAATAATATTGATATCCTTTTTCAAAAATTTGGATTTTACGAACCCCTTACATATTTGGCGATTTGTTGGATTGAATTTATTGAAAAATTACCTATCCAAAATCTCAGTATCATTCAACTCCGGACCACCACCTCTGTTGGCTGAGCCAGCTGCGATGTATAACTTTTTGTTAATAACCGCGGCACCGGTTCCGTGCCTTCCCTGATGCAGAGAAGGCAGTTTTTCCCAAACCTGCAATTTTGGATTAAAGGCTTCTACCTCACTATGCGCGGCTTCCTGAGCTCCACTTTCGCCGCCGATTACTAAAATCAAATCGTTCCAGACCACAGTCGTATTCCCCGCGCGTAGAGTAGGCAAATTTCCTGATTCACCGAGCGTTGTCCATTTGCCGCTTTTAAAATCATATATATCCACCTCTTTTATGGTAGTATTCAAAACCTGATTAATTCGGGCCGTTGAAAGTCTTCCGCCAGCCACGTACAATTTGTTATTATGAACGGCTACCTGTACATGATCTCGTGGCCTGGGTGCATCCGTTAACTTGCTCCATGTGTTGGTGGCTGGGGTATATTCATCAAACCATGCAACCTGGCCGTCCCAATGTCCATCCTGAATACCACAAACCAGATAAATTTTGTCGTTCATCGCGAAGGCACCGGCGGCTCCACGTCTTCGATCCGCGGGGATTTCCGGTCCCATTCGCCATTCGTTTTTTGCAGGGTTGAAAATGTAAATATTTGGAATAGGTAATTCATGAGGATAACTTCCTGTGAACGCGCCAAGTACATATATTTCATCTTTGAAGGAAACAGCCTGGAAATGGCTCATTTCAATAGGCGACTTGGCCAGGGTAGTCCAGTTGTCCTTTTTTGGATCATACTCGTCTACGGTTTTAATACCTCGTCCACCCAACAAATAAAGTTTTCCATTGACCGCCGCCATGGCGTTTTCGTGACGTTTGTCGGGTAAGTTTTCAGGCTCAACCACCTTCCATATTTGTGCCTGTGCTAATAAGGAAGAACTGCAAATTATACCAATCAGAATGGCAGATTTGAGAATGGTTTTCATGTTTGGCTTTATTGAGATGAAAAAGGGCTCATCCGTGAACAAGCCCTTTGGATCAATAAATATAAAGAATTCCCTGTTCTTTTGAGGGTGGGGTTTTCTTATTTCTCACCAAACATCAGGATTAGTTTATTAAGCCCTTTATGAACAGGTTTTGTATTGTAAACTTGATGTTCTCCTGTGTAGATCAGAGTTAACCACGGAGTGTACGAAGTGCGGCACTGAGTTACGCGGAGTTTGATTGGAAGCTATAAAAAAATGGGATAAATATTTTGTATTATAAACTCAGTGTTACTTCATGCATAACTCAGTAAACACCGTGGTAAATAACGGTTTCATAAAGTGGCGTGAACATCCTTTACTACATCTATATGAAAAACAAAATTTCATCCAACAGATTATCAATGAAAGTGTGCTTGATGATACATACACACTACCTAACAGTTAACCACGGAGTGTACGAAGTGCGGCACTGAGTTACGTGGAGTTTGATTGGGAGCTATAAAAAAAATGGGATAAATATTTTGTATTATAAACTCAGTGTTACTTCGTGCATAACTCAGTAAACACCGTGGTAAATAACGGTTTCATAAAGTGGCGTGAACATCCTTTACTACGTCTATATGAAAAACAAAATTTCATCCAACAGATTATCAATGAAAGTGTACTTGATGATACATACACACTACCTAACAGTTAACCACGGAGTGTACGAAGTGCGGCACTGAGTTACGCGGAGTTTGATTGGGAGCTATAAAAAAAATGGGATAAATATTTTGTATTATAAACTCAGTGTTACTTCGTGCATAACTCAGTAAACACCGTGGTAAATAACGGTTTCATAAAGTGGCGTGAACATCCTTTACTACGTCTATATGAAAAACAAAATTTCATCCAACAGATTATCAATGAAAGTGTACTTGATGATACATACACACTACCTAACAGTTAACCACGGAGTGTACGAAGTGCGGCACTGAGTTACGCGGAGTTTGATTGGGAGCTATAAAAAAAATGGGATAAATATTTTGTATTATAAACTCAGTGTTACTTCGTGCATAACTTAGTAAACACCGTGGTGAATAACGGTTTCATAAAGTGGCGTGAACATCCTCTACTACGTCTATAAGTAAAACCTCAAACAAAATCTCATCCAGGAAATTATCAATGAAAATGACTTGAGGATATATAGCCACTCAATAACATTTAACCACAGAGTTTACGAAGTATGGCACTGAGTTACCCAGAGTTTGATCAAATTACATATCGGATTTTAGCTTCAGCGTACTCCGTTCATACTGCACTGGGACCAGGATTGCTAGAACATGCCTATAAAGAATGTCTTTTCTATAAAATGATGAAAGACGGTCTTTTGGTTGAAAAGGAAAAACCGATGCCCTTGATTTTTGAAGACGTAAAACTGGAATGTGGTTACCGGATTGACTTATTGGTAGAAAATGCCATTGTGCTTGAGCTTAAATCCGTGGAGGCTTTGCACGATGTCCATTCGTCACAAGTTTTGACTTACATGCGGTTGGGTCAATATAAAGTCGGTTATCTTATCAATTTTATGTGAGCAGCTTAAAAAATGGGTTTAAGCGTTTTGTACTGTGAACTCGGTGGTGAATAATAGTTAACCACCGAGTTACTCGGAGTATGGCACTAAGGCACACATAGTTTGATTTGGAAGTTTAATGTTTTGTACTGTAAACTCGGTGTCGCTCCGTGCATAACTCAGTCAACTCCGTGGTAAAAAGCAGTAAACCACGGAGTTTAATTGGGTAAAAGCCCACACTCATTACCAACAATAAGCCCAATCACGTGCATCTAAAAGCTAATAGCTTTTCTTATCGGTTTCGAAACCAAGCTTTTTAAGCCCGGCCTGCACTTCAGGGTCTTTCATGAAGTACTTCCATAACAGTCCGGTTCGGTAGTTTTCAATCATCACGATGATAGGTCCCTGATCGATCGCCAGATGGGAGTCAGCATACCAGTTTTTGGTTTCGTTAAATGCATCGACAAAACCATACTCACTCCAGATCTTATCACCCAGATCATAATAAAAATGCCTCAAAGCTTTCATCGATTCTTTGGCGGTATATGGGAAAGATGAAAGTGCGGCAGTAGGAGTAATGGTTCCAAAGTCATTCGTCGGCGAATGGGCATTGTATCCGTCATACGTATCACTGGCGGTAAGCCCCCATGAGTTTTCACCATATCCTTTAAATTTTTTAGGGTTTTCAACACAGTACTTATAGTTAATTAAGGTATGGTTGGTGTTTTGTTCCCAGTAATTGGCATATTGATCCCGAAGACCTCGTGGATCCAGCCCCACAAATGAATAGTGGGCGAAAAATAGCGGTCCGCCATATTCAAAGCCTAATGGAAGGGTTATCCCGTAATATTGATGTCCATTTTTGAAATGTGAACTCTCCGTCCAACACTTTTCGTACGTCTGTTTTGTAATAGGGTATCGGGGTGATGAAGCACCTAATATATAGGTGATTAAAGTTTCATTATAACCCCTCAGTTCAAAATTCATCGCCCAGCCGTTGTTCGGACTCCAGTGCCAGAAGAGTTGATCGGGGTTTCCTCTCGTATACCAATCCCATTCGATCTCATTCCAAAGCCATGTAATGCGGGCACGAAGCGAATTTTCAACACTATTATCCTTGTCAAAATATTGTCGCGCCGTTAATAATCCTTGAAAGAGAAACGCGGATTCAACCAAATCACCGCCGTCATCTTTGCGTCCGAATGGAATGATTTTACCAGTGGCTCCATTAAGCCAGTGAGGAAAAGCGCCGTGGTAATTATCGGCTTTCGATAAAAATTTTACTGTTTTAAGCAATCGGGCAGCTACTGAATCACGAGGGTACCAGCCGCGTTCGGCAGCGACGATCATGGCCATGATACCAAACCCGCTACCTCCGGTTGTTACTACTTCATCTCCATAGTCAAAACTTTTATTGCTTCGCTCGCGAGCCAAACCACTTACTGGGTGAGCAAAATCCCAGAAGTATCTGAAAGTTTGTTTTTGCACGAGTTCCAATAACGCAGTATCAGAAAGGTTTTTAGGCCGATTGGCAGGATTGAAAACTACAGGTTTTGCCGGCGATTTGTCTTTTTTCTGTGCAAAAATGGGATGTGTTATAAGCAGCAGTGAAAAAAGTGCGGTATAGATGTAAAGAAATAGTTTTTTCATTAAATAAAAGTTTTCGCCACTCACCGTTTTTCGGTTTGTTGCAGGTTTAGGACTAGACGCATACTTGCATTGGATGGTTATTTGCGCCGTATAGTTGCCAGTTTATTTTTTGAGCATTGATAATCCAGGAATTTCCTGAAGACTCAGAGGCCGGGGCCAGAAAAGGCAAGTTTTTTTAAGCCCGTTTTCAGTTCCGGAGCACTCATCATGAGGTTCCATATCAATCCTGTTCTGTAATTTTCGATCATCACGATAATCGGACCCTGGTCGATGGCTAGATAGGAATCGGCAAACCAAAGTTTGTCAAGACTACATGCGTCGTAAAAGCCATATTGTCCCCAGAGTTGATCTCCCAGTTTATAGTAGAAGAAATGAAGCGCCTTCATAGATTCCTGGGGAGTGTATGGAAAAGCCGATAAAGCAGCCGTCGGCGTGATTACACCCAGGTCATTCGTTGGAGAGCTGGCGCTATATCCTCCGGGAATATCGCTGGCTGTCAACCCCCAGAAGCTGTCACTATATCCACGATATTTCAGCGGATTGGTTTTGCAATAGGTATAGTTGATCAGCGTATGGTTTTTATTTTGGGTAAAATAATTGGCATATGCATCAGACAAGCCGGTTGGGTTCAGACCTAAAAAAGAATATTGAGAGAAAAATAGCGGACCTCCATAGTTCTCTCCCAACGGAAGCGTGTAACCGTAATAAGTCTTGCCATTCCTAAAATTATCTTGTCCAGTCCATCCATTGGTATAAGTAACTTTGTCAATTGAATGAGTAGGAGAGGACGCCGCGAGCACATAAGTGATCAGACATTCGTTCCAGCCTCGGATCGGTAGGTTCATATCCCAGTTATATTCCGGGCTCCAATGCCAGTAAAGTACGTTCTCATTGTTTTTCCGAAACCAATCCCATTCCACGTTTTGCCAGAGTTGATTAATATCGTTTCTCAATTTTGTTTCGGCTGCGTCTGGGCCATCGAAATATTGCCGTGCCGTAAGCAAGCCAGCCATGAGGTAGGACGTTTCAACCAAGTCAGCTCCATTATCTTTTTGACTAAAAGGAACAACCTTTCCTGTACCGCCATCGAGCCAATGCGGTAAAGCACCATGAAACTTGTCAGCCTTTTCCGTCAGAAAAGTCACGATTTTTTGTGTTCTTTCTAATCCTTCTTGTCGGGATATGAATTTTCTTTCCACGGCAATCGGGATGGTCATTATTCCAAAACCACTTCCTCCTGAGGTAACTGTGTTTCCTGAAGTATTCCGTTCGCGCGCGAGTCCACTCACAGGGTGACCAAAATCCCAGAAATATTTAAATGTCTGTTTTTGAACCAGGGTAAGCAGTTCTTCGTCGGATACACGCGGAAATTTGTCGGTCGAGTCAAGCGCAGTGGTGAGTTTGACTGTGAGCTCGCTTTGCAACTTGCCGCCTGACTTTGATTTTAAATTGGTCGACACCGAAACTACATATTTGGTCAGTGCTTTAAGGTCTTGTTCTGGTTGGATAATAACGGTGCTGTCGCTGTCCTCAAAAAATGAAAGCCATGGCACAGCATCTCCGGTTTGGGTTCGGAACGATATGTTCTCCGTGGCAGACTGCTTGTCTAACGGGGCACTAAAGCTGATCCTTATTTCCGGTTTGGCAGATACGTCTTCATATTCAAACCCATCGAATGCGCTATCCACCTCCAAATTTGCAAAAGCAAAGGAAGCTGGTTTCTCAATTGGTGGCTCGGGATTCCCGTCTTTCTGACAGGAAATCCCAAACCATACAATATTGAGTAAGATGAAAATTTTCCTACAATTCATTACTTTCCGCGCGCTTCCAGCTTCACCAGCGCGTCAACGTCAGCATCTGAAAGAGCTATATCGTAAATTCTGACTTCGTCTAGTGATCCGGTTAGAAAACTCGCCCAACTTTGCGCATCAGCTGCAACTGTCTGGCTGGGATCGGTTTGGAACTGGGCAGTTCCAAAAACCATTTTCCCCGAATTTTTCCAGTTGATATTTCCAAAATCTTTAACCGCATTGGTGTAAGTTTTAGAACCGTTTACATATAGGTTGAATGTTGAAGTCGTCCCATCGTAGCTTACAGTAATATGATTCCAGGAGTCGAACAGATTGATCAGACCGTCTTTTGAAACCCAGGCATCCAATGAATCATTCTGAACGTGCGCCCTGAATTTCCCATTTTCGTTGGTTCCGCCATTCTCAAAAAACGTCTCCATATTTCCCCAGAAATTCTTGGTGTTCGAGAGTGTAACCAATCCGATAATCCCGCCCGAAGCGGTGGTTGACTGGCTGTTAACCCAATAAGTCATCGTGAAACTTTTCAAACCCAGGATTTTCGGCGTAGGAGTAAAAAGGACATACGCATTTGTGGCCCCTTTCAAAGCCTGGCCTTTTATCCCACCGGCAAATGTAGTCCCGGTATTTTCTCCGTTCGTTTTAGATACTGTCTCTGCATATGATCCATCAAATGGGAAATATGCGATCAGATTCGAAGGTGCGATATCTGCGGAAGAGGTATATCCGCCAATTGAGACATCGGGCGCGTAACTTTCCGGGTCGAACTTCTCGTAACAGGAATACAATCCTGTAGACAATATGCCGGACGCTATGATATATAAGATTTTACTTTTAGACATCGTATTAGAATGTTATGATGAAAATTAATAACCAGGATTTTGGACAAGCAGTCCCGCGCTGATATCGATCTCATTCTGAGGGATCGGCCACACTTCATTCTTGCTTGCTTTCCAGCCATTTGGTCCAAAAATCTCGGCGCCTCTTCCCTGGCGGATCACATCAAAGTAACGGTCAAACTCCATGGCCAGCTCTACCTGACGTTCATGCCATATGGCAGTTCTTAACGCAGCTTTATCGGTTACAGTAACTTTCGGCAGGATCGTTTTGTCGGCTCCTCTCGCACGGGCCCTTACCAACTCCAGTGAAGCAAGTGCCTGAGCAGAGTTGCCTAGTTCATTCGCAGCTTCTGCGTTCATCAGCAACACTTCTGCATACCTGATTATTCTTACATTCTGCTGTGAGCCTTCGTTATATCCACTTGCAAATAATCTGAATGGCACATACGACTTTTGATTGTACAAAGGATTGTCGCCCACGGCGGGAATTGCATCGCCATCTGGCGTAGTTTCGCCTCTAAAAATAATAGTTGCGTCTCTTCTCGGATCGCCTTTTTCAAATGCGTCTGCCAATTGTTGAGTGGGTACATTGAAGCCCCATCCGCCGCCAATTACGCCTCTTACGCCTTGAACCTGAGAGTATTGTGAGTTGGATGCGTCCGCGTTTCCAAGAATCAGTTCATTCTGTATTTCAAAAATGGATTCGGTCGAATTCTCATTTTCTACACGGAAAAGCGCTTCAAAATCCGGAAACAGGGAGTATGTTCCCAAGGCCATTACCTGGTTAGTTAAATCGAAAACTTGTTGCCAGTTAGCTTGATACATTGCTATTTTGGCATGAAGTGAAAGAGCAGCACCTTTCGTAACCCTCCCAACATCGGCTGATCCGTACGAAGTAGGCAATACAGTTTCGGCTTCAGCCAGGTCCGACTCAATTGCCTGATAAACTTCCGCTTTTGGAGTTCTTGGCAGGTTATATTCTGTGGTACCAGTAGGTAAATGTAGCCGAAGTGGCACGTCTCCAAAAGCTCTCACCAGCCTGAAGTAAGAGTAGCCACGAATGAATTTCGCCTCTGCAAGATATCTGGCTTTCAGATTGCCGTCCATATCTATTGCTGGGAGGTTGTCTATTACTTGATTGGCATAGTTGATGTTCTGGTATTGCCCGGTCCAAAAACCAGATAGCTGCCCATCACTGGATCCTACTGTGAAATCGTCATAATTATTAAAAAACGTGGCATCGGAGGCTGTGCTTCCCTTTTCTGTTTCGTCTGAACCAACGCTTTCTAATGCGATTGGCGCAAACGCCGTATTGTTCCAGCCCCGTAGGTTTGCATACATCGCATTGACTGCTTTTGTCGCATCTTCCTCATTTTGCCAAAAAACGGCACCCGCCACCTGCCCTTGCGGGTCGGTTTTTAGAAAACTATTGTCACAGGCAGAGGGAAGGATCAGCATACCAACTAACCCTGAGTATAATCCCGCTTGTCTGAATATATATATTAAGTCCTTTTTCATGATCTTTTTTTGAGTTATATCAGAATGTAACATTGATACCAAAGTTGTAAGTCGCCGAAAGCGGATAAACGTCGGCATCTATTCCGGCTCTGGTAGGTTTGTTTTCGTTAGCTCTTACCTCAGGCGATAACCCTTTGTATTTGAAGAAATTAAGAGGATTTTGCGTATTCACATATAATCTCAGTTTCTTCAATTTCAACTTCTCTGTGAGGGTTGTCGGGAAGGTATACCCAAGCTGCGCGTTTCTTACTCTGAAGTAACTTCCGCTCTGAACATAGAAAGAGTTTGGCAGGTAGTTACTTCCACCTCCAATATTGGCAGATGGATAGGTATTTGAGGTTCCCTCCCCATGCCAGCGATTGTCAAAGTAATCTTTGGTAAAGTTTTCATTTCCATATCGCCATCCCAGATTTGCATTATAAACGTCAACTTTTGCAACGCCCTGGAAATCAAGCATAAGGTCGAACGCTTTATAATTTGCGCTCATATTGATACCATATGTAAACTTTGGATTTGGATTGCCTATCACTACCCGATCGAGGCCAGTTATCGCTCCATCCGGACTGCCATCGGTTCCGCTCAGATCCCGGTATTTAAAGTCACCCGGCTTTGCACTTGGTTGTGCCGATTTGTTTACTTCATCCTGATTTTGGAAAATCCCGTCTACGATATATCCGTAGAAAGAACCGATGGGATCGCCAACGCGGGTACGTGTCGCCTGTGCACCGCCGGTAAGTCCCAAACCTCCGTCGTAGATAGGGTTAGCGCCTGTAGATACCGACAAAACTTTGTTATTGTTGACTGCACCGTTGACTCCGATAGAATAGCTAAAATCGGAATTGATATCATCACGCCAGTTCAATGCAAACTCCACCCCTTTATTTTGGAAGTCGGCCTGGTTGCCAATAATACTTCCGGATGCGGTTCCGATTGAGGCTAACACCGGGATATCGAAGATAGCTCTCTCTGTCTTTTTAATATAATAATCCAATTCAACAGAAAGCCGTGACTTCAGGAAAGCTGCCTCAATTCCGACATCGGTACCAACTCCTCTTTCCCAAACCGTTACAGGCGGGATGATCGAATTAATACTCGCTCCAGTGTAAAGCTGTCCACCGAAAATTGGAGATAAAGCTCCACCAGTTGCGACTGTCAGGGTCGACAGGTTAGATGGCACTGATGCATTTCCGATCTTACCCCAGCTCGCACGAAGTTTCAGGTTGTCGAATATATGCTGTGAGCCCATAAATGACTCATTGCTTATAACCCAGCCTCCGCCAATGGATGGGAAATAACCCCATGCATTGCCCCCCTGATAAAATTTCGAAGAGCCATCGGCTCTAAGGGAAGCATTTAAAAGGAAGCGGTCATTGAAAGAGTAGTTGACACGGCCAAAATAGGAAGCATATGTTGCCAAATCTCCTTTGTCCGTAACGTTGCGCCCATCGGTGTCGCCAAGTACCAGATATAAATCGCCCTCACTAGAATTAGGGACATTCAACGCGCTTGCCGTTAGTTCATACATTCTGTCTTTTTGCGCAGATTGACCCAAAAGGGCAGTGAACGAATGCTTGCCGATATCTTTTGTGTAAGTCAAAGTATTTTCGAAAATCCAGTATCGGGTTTGTGGCCTCACAAATTTCAGCGAGCTGATTGTATTCCTCTGCTTAAAGGTTGCAGTGTATTCCGGAACGTAAGTCCGTGTTTCGTCCTGCGTGTACTTTCCGCCAAAACTTGTCCTGAATGTCAATCCTTTAACGATGTTTATTTCGGCATATGCGTTAGCTGTTAACAGCGTCTTTTTCGTCACCTGGTTGTAAAAATCAACCGTTGCCTGTGGGTTGAAATTGTTACCATCACCCAAATTATAGTCAGTCGGGTCACCATATGTACCGTCAGAATAATAAACTGGAACTACGGGACCTGCGGCATATAACTGTCTGAAAATTCCACCAGCTTCGTCTTTGGAATTACTGAAAGCACCAGTAGCTGAGTACCCGATTTTCACATTCTTAAATACCTGAAAATCGTTTTGCAGACGGGCAGTATAACGTTTATAATTGTTATTTTCTACAATACCGTTTTGATCCAGATAGCCGAGCGAAAAGTTGTAAGTGGATTTTTCGCCACCACCGCTGACGGATAGCTGATGATTGGTCAAGAGCGCGTTGCGAAGTATCTGATGGTACCAGTCAGTACCTTCGCCATATTGAGAAGCATCGAGAATATCTCCTTTACCGTTGATTTGGCTCAATTCGTTGACCATTGTGGCATATTCATTTGCATTGGCCATTTTGATCTGGTTGGTAACTTTTTGATACCCAACGAATCCGTTGTAGTTTACAACCGCGTTTCCGGCTTTTCCTTTTTTAGTCGTTATCAAAACCACCCCGTTCGCAGCTCTCACACCATATATGGATTGGCTGGATGCATCTTTCAAAATATTCATCGATTCTATATCACCTGAGTTCAGGAAACTGATATCATCGAACCAAACACCGTCTACAACGTAAAGTGGGTTAGCGCTTCCGTAAGCGGTTCCTGCACCACGAATACGAATTTGAGGAGCCTCACCAGGTTTCCCTGAGTTTGTAACCTGAACCCCGGCCACTTTTCCCTGCAAGCCACTTACTGCGTTCATCGAAGACTGCTTTGAAATTTCAGCACCTTTGATCTGAATTACCGATCCGGTCACGTCAAGCTTTCTTTGAGCTCCATATCCCACTATTACTACCTCATTAAGCGCCTTCGCATCGTCCTGAAGGACTACATCAATATTGCTTTGAGTTCCAACTGTGATTTCCTGAGGGGCCATTCCGATCATGGAGTAAACCAGGATAGCACTTTGAGAGGGGACTTTTACACTATACAGTCCCTCCGCGTCGGTGGGAACTCCAGTTGTCGTTCCCTTGATTAAAACACTGACGCCGGGAAGCCCCGAACCATCAGCCGCAGTGACCTTACCGGTTACAGTGATGTCTTGCCCCACCGAAGCAAAACTCCACATCAACAGCAATCCTACAAGTGTGCTTCGTAGATAAGTTTTCATTGAATATTGATTTGTGATATAACTATTGTAAGAAATTATTGTGCCCAAATGTATCACTAATCGCTATTGCAATTCAAAAAGGGCACTACATCACCATTACATCAATGAGAATTATGCAATCATTTGTAGGATATGTAAGCGTATTTATTTCTTTTATTCAATACGCTAAATGTCCATCATATATTGAACAAGATTTGAATCTGCATCCAAACCGAGCTTTTTTCGCAGCCGGTAGCGTTTTATTTCCACACCCCGGGCTGAGATTCCCAATGCCGGTGCCATTTCTTTGGTAGATAAATTCATGCGGAGGCACGCCGCCAGTCTTAATTCAGATGGTGTTACGGAAGGGCAGGTAGAACGCAGTCTTGTGAAGAATTCGTCGTGTACTTCATTGAAGTTCTCTTCAAAAAGTACCCAGTCTTCTTTGCCGGCGACATTCTTTTCGATACTGTTCAGAAGCTTGTTATAATGGATATTTGGCAATTGCTGCCCCATCTCTTCTTTTACCTGTTTCAGCTCGTCTCTGATTTCTTCAAGTATTTCGTTCTTTCGGACCACGTTGATCGCTACGTTACTAATCTGCTGGCTCTTGTTTTTGATTTCTTTTTGGAGATTTTCATTTTTCATTTCCATGATTTTCTTCTCACTCTCGATACGTTGCTGCCTTAATTTCTCTTCCTGTTCTGCCAATAAGTTCTTTTTGTGCCTGGCCAGCCTTTTTTCCTGATAAAAAACGAGACCGGCCAGCAGAAAACAGCCTATAATGATGAAGGCAATTTTGGCGAGCAAGGTTTCATACCAATAGGGTGCGACATTGAATTCAAAAATTGTCGGCTTCTCGTTCAGCGTGTTGATGAGTTCAAACGTATAGGATCCACCTTGCAAATTTGTAAAGTCGGCAAAATTGAGTTCTGTCCATTCGGACCATTGGGAAGACAATCCCCGCAATCTGTATTTGTATTGAATATTGTTTCCATATTGTGGGGTAGAAAAAGTGATACGGATGGAACGGGCTTTATATGGAAGGGTCACATTGTTGGTTATATTGAAATCCTCCCCTGAATTCTGGAGGTTCGTGATACGTCTGATCACAGAGCCCGCCTGACTCTGATATGGTGCGTCGGTCATTTTTTTGTCCGAAAGCGCATATCCATTATCCAGGCACAGGAAATAAAAATGATCGTCCAGGCTAACGATGTTTTCATTATTCCTGACCAATGATACATTCAGAACCTGATTGAAAAAGTTAGGGTGATGGTATTCGAGCCTGTCATTAAAAACCCGGAACCAGGCCCCATTTGCACCTTCCCTGATTTTGTAAAACTCCGCCTGCACCGGAAATCGTTTGCTGGGCGTGAGATTACCATTGGTGTCTGCGTCGAAGAAGCGGTTGGCTGATCGCACATATATATTTTGTTCCAAGGAATTGATTTCTACAGAAAATTGACTGGGAAGCTCTTTCCCTGCCTCGTATTCTTTCCAGTAAAGTGCTGAATCGAGAGTAGCATTTAACCTTGTTCTGAATAGTCCTTTATATGCATGAGCAAGCCAGAATGCTCCACTTTTGTCTCTCGCCAGCTTGCGGATCGGAATAGTTGGTATGCCTTTTACGGCTCCTGAGTAAGTCCATTTTTGATTTTCTTTCTTTCGATAAGTATGCAGCCCATTATAAGAAGCCTGCAGGAGAATGGTATCAGATCCGCTTCTGGCAGGAATCAGAACCCAACCACCATTCACATTAGAAATTTTGTGGGCTCCGTTCTGATCAATTCTATAGGTACCGTCATTATGACCGCAGATGAGTTCACCTTTAGATACCGTGAGGTTCCAGGTTTGCCCTTCCAGGCCTGATATCGGAACGAATTTTTCCGCTGAATTCCACTTTTTTACGAAGACACCGTTGTTTGATCCTACGTACAGATTGCCATTCCATAGTGCAGCGGTGTAGGTGGTTCCCAGCTGATTATCTGCCGCTTGGTAGGTAAGTACCGGTGCAGACAGTTTGACCAGATCTATACCGTTGTCGAGTCCGGCCCATAGGTTATCTTCCTGATCTTTGGTAAACGAGAGCACTGTATTATTCTGTAGTCCATTTTCTTTACTGATCCGGTAAAGCAGTTTTCCCTCATGATCTGTTACGTATATCCCGTTTTTAATGGTTCCGAAAACATACAAATTTCTTTTGCTGAGATATACCGCCTTGTTAAGCACGTTTCTGGTTAATTCTTTCGATAGTGGTGTCGTCCACGGAGTAAGCTGATCCCCATCCAAAATATAAATGCCCTTTTTTGCCGTAGTGACCATTATCTTTCTGTTGTAAGGCAAAATGGAAGTTACGGTGGCTGAAGACAATTCCTGCGTTACTGACAGTTCCACAAATCTTGTGTCCTTCAACTCGTAAAGTCCTTTTCCTATAATTTGAATCAGCAGCCGATCATTGATGTAGTTCAGAAACATGAAATTGTGGTTGCCAGCCGCTCTGATCTCTACGATATGCTTTCCATCGTATCTATATATACGCGCAAAGGATTGGAAAAAGATGTATTTCGGGGTTTTTAGAATGCTCCATATCTCTTCAGTTTTCAGGCTGGCCAAGCCTTTGTTTTTACTTAGAGATATATACTTCAGTTTGCCGGTGGGTAGATTTTCCCAATATCCGAACTCGCCGTATCCACCAACATATATTCTTTTTTTTCCTTGCGGCGGGAACGATTGATGTTTCAAATCAACTGGACTTGAATTGTCGCAAAGAACGGAGCGAACAATTTGTCCATTGGGGAAAGGATATAGCTTCCAGGAAGATCCATCAAACTCAAGAAGACCGTCGGAATTGGCGGTGTATATAAAGCGGTCGGCACTTTGACTAATGCCCCAATTCTGATTATGGGCTTTATAAGTATCGAGGGAATAATTGGTGATCAACGGCGTTTCCTGACCGTATCCGTAATGGGAAAATATGACGAAAGTAAGTATACATATAATACCAACCCGTATATTTACCGTTCGGCTTAAGATAACCGATCGTGAGTAAGTATAGTTGGAGGTGTATTCAAAAGCCATTTAATAATCTTTTTTTTCCAGCTGGTAGACATGTTTTGGGCTACTGGCGCTGTTATTTATTGTAAACGAATTTTATGAGAAAAGTAATTTTTTTTATTGTTCTTTCCATATCAACTTCATGGGCTCAAATAAAGCCGTCTGATAAAAATACCCGAAATAATCTTAAATATGATTTGAATGAATCCGGTTCGCACTATATCCAGGCGACATTTTTAAATCAGGCCTGGGTGCGGTTGAATGAAAATAATCCTGGAACAACCGTTTTTGGTGATCCTCAATCCAATACATTCGATGTTGGTTTGCGCAGAACAAGGATTCAGCTTTTTGGTCAGCTGACGGACCGTGTCTTTTTTTATACACAGTTTGGTCAAAACAATTTCAACAAAGCGAGCGGTTACCCTGCCGGCAACAGAAAATTGCAATCCTTCTTTCATGATGCCGTTGCTGAATACGAAGTTCAGCGTAAAGGAACAAACTTTATCCGTTTCGGTGGAGGCCTGACCGTGATCAGTGGCCTCTCCAGATTTACGCAGCCCAGTGTTACTACGATTATGACGATGGATGTGCCCGTGTTTTTACAGGCAACTGTCGATCAAACGGATCAGTTTAGTAGAAAATTAAGCGTATACAGCCGAGGGCAGGTCGGGAAGGTCAATTATCGCGTAGTGGTTTCCGATCCTTTTCCGATCAATTCAAATGGAAGTACTCCTCCGGGTATCGGGGTCAACTCGGTT
Organism: Dyadobacter sp. HNCC25DJ184; assembly: GCF_056895215.1. Classification (NCBI taxonomy): domain Bacteria; kingdom Pseudomonadati; phylum Bacteroidota; class Cytophagia; order Cytophagales; family Spirosomataceae; genus Dyadobacter; species Dyadobacter sp. HNCC25DJ184. Next base: position 187,775 of record NZ_JBXHAQ010000009.1, read on the forward strand.
TTCGCGCAGAAGAATTTCAAAAAGCAGTTCCAGGGCATGTTGATATATAGCTTCTTTGAAACCGAAACGCTTACAACGCCGGGATATATGACGGGTACTTATTTGGGTAAAAAGAAAGTACTCAACCTTGAAGCGGGGATTATATCTCAGAAAAATGCCACATGGAGGCAGGAAGCTGGTGATACAGTTTACAATAATATGACCTTATGGTCGGTGGCTGCATATGCTGATATGCCGATTGACGCTACCAAGGGAACGGCTTTTTCCGGATATCTGGGCTATTTTCGAACGGATTATGGTAAGGGATATCTGCGTTACAATGGTGCAATGAATCCGGCAACCGGAACCAATATGCCGATCGCTGGTGCAAGCGGAACATGGGGAAACGCATTTCCAATGTTTGGAACCGGAAATGTCGTTTATGCGCAAGTTGGATATAAGTTTAGGGAAAATCTTCTGGGCAACCAGGGAACGCTGATGCCATATGCTTCTTATCAGCGCGGTGACTATGAAAGGTTAGACAAAGCCTCAGACTATTATAATATAGGACTGAACTGGCTCATTCAGGGGCATAATAGTAAAATCACGCTTAACTACGATAGCCGTACCGTTTACAAAAATAGTGCACCTGACCCGAATATCCTGACAAAGGATGGTAGAAAGGGTGGGTTTGTTATTCAATATCAGATCTTTATATAAGGAAAGTGAGAAAGTGGGGGTAAAGCGCTCTCGTTCGGGGCAAAAAAATACCCGATGATACTGAAATCATCGGGTGTTTTTTAAAGCATATCAGATTTAAAGAGTCAACGCGGCGTTCATATTGCGAACCGCTTCGGCTGATTTCTCAAAAGCAGCCTTTTCCGCATCGCTCAGGCGCAGGTTGACGATTTTCTCCCAGCCATTTTTGCCCAGAACAACCGGAACTCCCATACATATATCTTTCTGACCATATTCTCCATTCAGATAAACGCTGCAGGGAACGATTCGTTTCTGGTTGCGAACTATACTTTCTACCAGCATCATGGTGGCGGCTCCGGGAGCGTACCATGCAGATGTTCCGATTAGTTTGGTAAGTGTCGCGCCGCCAACCATTGTGTCAGCTGCGACTTTTTCAAGCTTTTCAGCAGAAAGAAAACGACTTACCGGAATGCCATTATACGTAGCAAGTCTCGTTAGCGGGATCATCGTCGTGTCGCCGTGACCACCGATCACCATTCCGTGGATATCCAGCGGTGATACGTCCATGGCCAGAGCCAGGTACGTTTTGAAACGTGCACTGTCCAGCGCGCCTCCCATACCGATCAGGCGTTTTTTTGGAATTCCGGATTCTTTGAATGCAAGGTATGTCATGGTGTCCATCGGATTGGATACCACAATTACTATGGCTTTCGGAGAGTATTTCAGGAGGTTTTCTGTAACTCCTTTTACGATACCCGCATTAATTCCTATAAGTTCTTCGCGCGTCATTCCAGGTTTGCGTGGAAGACCTGAAGTGATTACTACAACGTCTGATCCTTTGGTTTTTTCGTAATCGTTTGTTGATCCGATTGGCTTGGTATTAAAGCCGAGTAAAGCGGCAGTTTGATACATATCCAATGACTTCCCTTCGCTCACGCCTTCCTTGATGTCTAACAAGACAACCTCTTCGGCTAATTCGCGACGGATAATGTTATCAGCAGTGGTTGCGCCAACCGCTCCAGCCCCTACGACAGTAATCTTCATAAACAATCAGGTTTTAATGAAAAGAAATAGTATTCTAAATGTTGCCTTAAATTTAGAATACATAATTTGTTAAAACCACACTGAGTGAAATTTTTTATGTATAAAGTAATAGTAGGGAAGTGGCATGCAATTTTTTATGTATGTTGAAGGTTATATTGGTGTTTTTAAACTCTTTGGTATTGATCAATGGACAACGAATCGTTAATAAGTAAAATTTTAAAGTCAGTCTTTTTTAAGAAAGCGACCGGTAAGGCAGGGAAATATGCAGGAAATGCATCCAGAATGTATGGCTTGGCGCAGGACGTGTTAAGCAAGATGAACTCGACCGGGTTGAAAGATAATCTGGTAGCTGTGCAACAGAGCGTTTTACAATTGGTGAGGCTCGTAAAAGCATATGCATCGGGAGAATACAAAGGGGTGCAGTTAAAAAGTATCGTTGCGGTGATCGCAGTATTGATATATTTCGTATCTCCTATAGACTTTATTCCTGATTTTCTTCCTGTCATAGGAATTGCGGACGATATGGCGCTTATTGTATGGCTTATGAAGAGTCTCAGCGACGAAATCCAGAAATTCAGCGAGTGGGAGAAGAATGAAAAAACAATTAAAATAGGCTAAAGTCGGTCGTTTAATTTAATTTCTTAAAAAAGAATAGTTAAATTTGTAAACATAAAAAATTAAAGAGATATGGAATTTTCAGCCGTTTTAGCATTTATGGGATTAGGTGGTCAAGAGATCTTTTTGGTGGCATTGTTCGTGTTGTTGTTCTTTGGAGCAAAAAAGATTCCTGAGTTGATGCGTGGTTTGGGTCAAGGGATCAATGAATTCAAAAATGCAACAAAAGACGTAAAAGAGAGTATCGAAAAAAGCATGGACGACCAAAAATAAGGTCTGAGCTGTTTTAGGAAGGATATAGCAGAGCCGTTTAATTCAATCTTAAATGGCTCTGATTCTTTATTGATAACCCCACAAAAAAATAGATTTTGAAAGAATACCTGACGCTGACTGCCATCCAGAATGACATACGTGAAAATAATTTGACGTGTGTGGAGTTAGTGAGTCATTATCTTCAGCAAATAGAAGCAAATGCACATCTCAATGCTTTCGTAGAGGTTTACGGCGAAGAAGCACTTCAGAGAGCCGCGTTTGTAGATACCAAAATAAAGAACGGAACAGCCGGCAGGCTAGCAGGCTTGGTTATTGGCCTCAAGGATGTTTTCTCTTTCGAAGGCCATTCCGTTCACGCAGGCAGTCGAATCCTCGACTCTTATAAAGCCCCATTTACCGCCACCGCCGTTCAGCGATTATTGGACGAAGATGTGATTGTGATTGGAAGACAAAATTGCGATGAATTTGCGATGGGATCTTCCAATGAAAATTCATTTTTCGGTCCTGTTCTCAATGCATTAGATACCACAAAAGTACCCGGAGGTTCTTCCGGTGGCTCGGCAGTTGCTGTTCAGGCCGGGCTTTGCCATGCGTCGCTTGGGAGTGATACCGGTGGATCTGTGAGACAACCAGCTGCTTTTTGCGGTGTAGTTGGGACGAAACCATCATATGGTCGTATTTCAAGATGGGGACTTATTGCGTATGCGTCATCCTTTGACTGCGTTGGTCCGATCACCAAAAGTGTGGAGGATGCCGCTTTGCTTCTGGAAATTATGGCGGGTGAAGACGAATTTGACAGCACGGTTTCTGAAAAACCGGTTCCTGCATATTCTGCTTTGTTGGGAGGAGAGCAGAAAGTACGGGTCGGTTATCTTGCTGAGTCCGTCGAAAACGAAAGTATAGACCCTGCTATTCGGGAGCGTACTAAAAAGTTGCTGGATCAGCTTAAGAATGAGGGTCACACTGTGGAGGCGGTCAAAATGGAAACCCTCGATTTTTTGCTTCCCACTTACTATATCCTCACAACAGCCGAAGCAAGCTCCAATTTGTCACGATTTGATGGCGTGAGGTATGGTCATAGAAGCGAGGAAGCTGTTGATTTACAATCGTTATACAAGAAAACAAGAACCGAAGGATTCGGGGATGAAGTGCGGAAGAGGATTTTGCTCGGGACTTTTGTTTTGAGTGCAAATTACTATGATGCATACTATACCAAGGCGCAACGCGTTAGAAGTCTGGTAAGAGGCGAGACGCAAAGGTTTTTTGAGGACTATGATTTCCTTATTACGCCGGTAACACCTACTACCGCATTTTCGATTGGTGAAAAAACAGAAGATCCGTTACAGATGTATCTGGCTGATATTTTCACTGTTCACGCGAATGTTGTCGGCTGCCCTGCAATTTCAATACCCAATGGGCACGACCGTGACGGTATGCCAATAGGGATTCAAATCATGGCACCTTACTTTGAAGAAGCTAAAATGCTTTCGTTCGCTAAGTACCTACAGGTATTTACTCTTTTACATGAAGTAAATTCCTGATTTATTGGGTTTTAATATAATTTGAATAGAAATATAAAATATCATACCAGCAGAGAGAGTGATAAGGTATCGGTGTTAAATGAGTACCTAATGTGTAAAAAAGATTATTCTGATTCCAGGGAGCTTTGTGAGGTAATTGGGATTGTAAATTAAAAATGCCACGAGCATTTACTATTGGCCATTTGGAGTTTATAAAAGGAAAAGATTAACCTATATAAAACATTAATTGATGAAAATTTTAAGCAGAGCATTTTGGCTTGTTACCGTTTTGGCAGGGTTGGGGAATTTTTGCAACGCTTCTGAGCTGCAGGAACAAGTGAGTTGGGAACAAGATACGTTGGGTATCGCGGCTGCGGCTGATGAGATCAATGGAGCGAGCATGCCTGATATTGAAGTTTTTGGCTCAAGGACACCGGTAGAAGAGACGCTATTAAGATCCCGATTTGCAAAGCTTGAAAAGTCAATTCCGCTCACATATCACAAGTCTTCCCACGAATTCGTAGAATATTTCATTTATCAAAAGGCGGATTTCACTCGCCGGATGATGGAAAAAATGCCTCTGTATTTTCCATTATTTGAGAAAACACTTCAGAAATACGGCCTGCCTCAAGAGCTCAAGTATTTGTCGATGATCGAGTCCGGCTTAGAGCCAAGAGCTTTGTCTCGCGTGAGAGCTGGAGGTTTGTGGCAGTTTATGTCTGCTACCGGAAGAGAATTTGGCCTGAATCAGAATGGTTATATTGACGAGCGATTCGATCCTGTAAAGGCCACGGAAGCGGCCTGTAAATATTTAACTCAGTTATACCGGATTTTTGGCGATTGGGAACTAGCCCTTGCCTCGTATAATACAGGTCCAGGAAACGTGAAACGCGCCATGAGACGTTCTCGCGGAACTACTTTCTGGACTATTTATAACGCCTTACCCAAAGAAACCCGTTCCTATGTGCCTCAGTTCGTTGCAATGAACTATATGATGAACTATGGAAATGACCATGGTATTTTTCCCGAAAATCCCGAGTATATTATTCCAAGCGACACAATACATGTGAATGGATATGTGGATTTGGTAATGTTCTGCAAAAACAGCGGTATCGCATTTGAGGAATTAAATAAACTGAATCCGCAGATTACAAAAACAATACTTCCCGACAATACGAGAGATTTTGTTCTGAAAGTCCCAAGTGTTCAGTTTACATATCTGGTCTCTAACCGGAGCAGTATAATGGACTCGTGTACAAGGAAGTATGTGTTAGCCAAGTCCATGTTGGCGGCCGGATTGGATAGCACTGCGGTTGATTCGTTAGTTGCTACTCAGCTTTACGCAGTTCAGAACGCCGAGGAGGAGATGGATGAACCTGTGAGCCGGGTGAGGAGTAAAAAAATATCTCATACTGTGCGCCGTGGGGAAACATTATTATCGATCGCTAACAAGAATCGGGTGTCTGTTTCTGAGCTGAAAAAATGGAACCGTATGCGTAGCACCCGTATTAATAGAGGACAACGGCTGGTGATTTATAAAGATGTCAAGGAAACGGTAAGAGTAAGTGGAACCAGGGTAGCGGCAGTTTCAAAAAATGAGAGAAGTCCTTCAAGTAGCAAAAAATTGAGACTTCGTTACCATACTGTTCAGAACGGCGATACACTATGGACGATTTCCCAGCGTTATGGATTGCCATTAAGCCACTTGAAAAAGGCCAATAGAATAAGAGGCAATGAAATAAAACCTGGTCAGAAACTAATAATATCAGGCTAACGCAAGCCAGATTCTCACACATGCTGAAAAATTTATATGATTGCCTACGTTAACGGAACGGTTGTCCACAAGGATCCTGCCTATGCGATAATCGACGTAAATGGTTTAGGATATGAAATAAAAATATCTCTTCAAACGTATACTTCATTACCGGAGATTGGCGTACGTTGTAAACTTGTAACTTTCCTGAGTATTCGCGAAGATGCCCATGTGCTTTATGGATTCTGGGCTCAGGAGGAAAAAAAACTATTTCTCGATTTAGTGGGTGTCTCGGGTATTGGTCCGTCAACCGCATTGGTTATGTTATCCTCATTATCTTTTGAAGAAATAATGAAGGGCATTGCGGACGAAGATCTACGTTTGATCCAGTCGATTAAAGGAATTGGTTCCAAAACCGCTCAACGCGTAATTCTGGAACTGAAAGATAAGATGCGCAAGGAATCTTTTGTTGGAACAGGTGTCAAAGCCGACGGCTCTGGTGCTTCTCAAACCAGAAATGAGGCGCTGGCGGCATTAGTAATGCTGGGTATTCCAAAGGCAACCGCGGAAAAAAGTATAGATTTGATTATTAAAAAAGAAGGTAGAGATTTAACGGTTGAGCAACTGATAAAACTCGCGCTACGATAGGATTTACATGAATTTGTGAATTTTGATTTCTGATTTTATCACATGAAATTGTCTTGCCAGAACCTTCCTAAAAAAGAGAATTAGCCTTGTCATCAACTGTATACTCATTTCTTTTTAAGACAATAACATTCACTGCCGGAGCGATGCTGCTGGTCACTATTCCTGATACTACTCAGGAAGGATCGGAAGAGGAACCATTGATGGAATTGGCATATGCCGATACCATTATTGATTCTACAAAAAGAAACGGCGATAAGAACAACCAAATCAATACCCAATGGAAGGATTACTATTCCAATCGGTTTGTTCAACCACGCCCGCGCACACCTTTTTACCTCAAGGATCCGTCCAATATTTCAACCAATATTTTACTCGATAGCTCGGGAAAAATAGGGGTAACGGAAAGGATTACTACGCCTACAGGTGGCCTTGATTATCGGGCACCTGAGCTTATGGAATTCGAAACCTACGACAAGGCACTTGAGGAAAGGGCATATCAGAGTCTACTACGAGAATATTCAGCGAGGCAGGATGGAAAAAGTCCGATGGGAGCCAGGGGTTTACTGCCCAAACTGGATATGCCACCGGCGCTGTCGAAATTGCTTGGAGATAATTTCATCAATTTTAAACCAACCGGGTTTGTAGCGCTGGACCTGGGCGTAATGCACCAGTTCCTGGATAATCCGGCGGTACCTATCCGTCAAAGGAAGAATACACAATTCATTTTTAATCAGCAGATTAATATCAATTTTGATGCGAAACTGGGCGATCAGCTCGGGTTTCAGACCAACTTCGATACCAAGGCCAACTTTAACTTTGAAAATGCGCTGAGGCTGAATTATAAAAATCCCGAGGAAAGCTTTATCCGCAAAATTGAAGCAGGAAATATCAACTGGGCTATAAACAGTCAGTTAATTCCCGGTGTTCAGAATTTGTTTGGTTTGAAGACTGACTTTCAGTTTGGTCGTTTGAGCGCCACTTTCGTCGCTTCTCAGCAAAGGTCGAATAAGGAACGGCTTGTATTGAGAGGTGGTGCACAAAGTCGTGAATTTGAATTGAAAGCAGATACCTACGATGAAAACAGAAACTTCTTTGTTTCCCAATATTTCCGAAATAATTACGAAAAAGCCCTCCGTTTGACTCCTCAAATCACTTCTGGTGTAACAATTACCAGAATGGAGGTATATGTCACAAACAGGACTACCACCACATCTACACTGCGTAACATCGTCGGATTCACGGATTTGGGAGAGCCGGTGCCTTATCGAACACAAGCTACTTATCTGCAACCTATCCGGTCAAATCTTCCTGCTGATAATGCAACCAACGGCTTGTATGCCAATATTATAACCGGAACGACATATCAGGGTTTCAGGCAGGTTGATAATACCAACGCGACATTAACAGGCGCGGGGCTCGCCAAAGCGACTGATTATGAGTTGTTACGAGGTTCCAAAAAGTTGGTAAACGGAGTTGACTATACCTTCCATCCGCAACTTGGATATGTTTCATTGACTGCTGCGCTTAGAAACGACGAAATTCTGGCAGTAGCATACGAGTATACCCTGAACGGTCGGTCATATAAAGTGGGGGAGTTAACGGAAGACTATCAGAACCGGAAAGATGATGAAGTTATCGCGTTGAAATTGCTGAAGTCGTCGACCATCCGGAACAATGTAAACTTGCCGATGTGGGATTTGATGATGAAAAACATTTACTCGCTCAGCACGAGTCAGATCGAGAAGAATGGCTTTCAACTTAAGATTATATACAAAGACGATAAGACGGGGATAGATAATCCCAACCTCCAGGAAAGTAGTATTGCCAATATTCCCCTGGTAAAATTGATGGGACTTGACCGGTTGAATCCAGTCAATGATATCCAACCCGACGGGAACTTTGACTTTGTTGAAGGGGTAACCGTGGATAGTAAAGCGGGGAAAATCATTTTTCCGGTACTCGAGCCGTTTGGGTCGACGCTGTCCTCTAAATTTGGACCGACTGAGGATGATTTTCGGACCAAATACGTCTTCAGTGAGCTCTATGATAAGACGATGATCGATGCGCAGCAGGTTGTTGCGAAGAATAAGTTTTTCTTAAAGGGATCATTCCAATCCACCGCCGGAACAACGGTTCAGCTGCCATTCAATGTTCTCGAGACTTCGGTTACTGTTACCTCCGGGGGCGTACCGCTCTCGGCAGGGTCTGACTATATCGTGGAAGCACAGATTGGACAGGTACGGATTATCAACCCAAGTGTCCTCAATTCGGGCCGGGAGATTGTAATTGAATATGAGCGACCTGATATGTTCCAGAATCAGATCAGGACTTTAGTTGGTACAAGACTGGACTATGTCGCAAACAGGAACCTGAGTGTTGGTTTGACAGCCATGAAATACAGGGAGCGGACTGCCGGATTTTTGACACGTGTTGCAATTGGTAATGAGCCAGTTAATAATACATTAATTGGTTTTGATATTAATTACAGAAAGGATGTGCCGTTCCTTACCAAATGGCTGGACAAACTTCCCCTGATTCAGACGAAGGAAATGTCTTCAATTCAGTTTAAAGCTGAATTTGCAAAGTTGTTTCCAGGGGTTGCGAAAGATGTGAATAACAGATCGCTCGTCGACGACTTTGAATCTGCTCGAACTGTATATGATCTGGCACGCCAACCTCAAAAATGGCGTTTGTCGAGTGTTCCTGATACGATGGATTTTCGTTCGGGATCAGATGGGAAGACACTTAATTATGGGTATAAGCGTGCGAAGATCTCTGCATATACTATTGACAATGTTTTCAATGGCACGAATGGGCTTGGTGGAGGGTATAATCCACCCCCAAACATTGATGAAACAGACCGGAAAAATTTTTACGAAAGAACCTTTCTGCCCACAGACATCTTCCCCAACAGATCAGTTGCAGGATTAGTGACGTATCCAACTAACATATTGGATATTGCATACTTCCCAAGCGAAAGAGGGATGTATAATTTTAATACGGATCTGACTTCTGACGGACGACTTAAAAATCCAGCCAGGAATTTCGGTGGTTTAACGAGAGCTATTACTTCGGATAATGATTTTGATAATGCCAATATTGAGAATATCGAATTCTGGATGTTGGACCCATTTATTACAGGTGACAATGGTAAAGTAAGAGACGGCGTTGAAAATAAAAACAACAACACGGGTGGTAAACTGGTTTTTAACCTCGGTGATATTGCCGAAGATGCAATTCCCGACGAACGGTATAACTTCGAAAACGGACTACCTCTTGTTCAAAAGGTGGTCGGAACGAATGTCGACTCAACAGCCTGGGGCTACGCTACAAAGTCACAGTATCTGATCAATGCTTTTAATAACGAACCGGGCGCCCGTGAAAAACAGGACGTTGGCTTGGATGGTTTGAGCAATGCCGAGGAGCAGGTTTTCTTTAGAGACTATATCAACAGATTGCCAGCAGGCCTCACGGCAGAGGCAAGAGAAAGTATTTTGAAGGATCCGTCCGGTGATGACTTTCAATTTTTCCTTGGAGCTGAGTTAGACGCGGCTGATGCCAAGGTGCTACAGCGCTATAAAAATTACGTTGGGATGGAGAATAACTCTCCGGAAAGTCAGGGTGCAGGAACGAACATTACCCCTGCGTCGACAAACGTGCCTGACGGTGAGGATCTGAATGTGGACAACACGATCAACGACAATGAGGCGTACTACGAATATCAAATAGACCTGAAACCAAATCAACTTCAGGTTGGAAGTGGATATATTGTTGATAAAACGGAAACAGACGGACAAAATTGGTATCTGTTCAGAGTGCCTATTAAGGAATTCGATAGAGCGGTGAATATCAATGGCTTCAAGTCCATTCGCTTTATCAGGATGTATCTAACGGAGTTTCAGCAGCCGGTCGTTTTACGTTTTGCGCAGCTTCAAATGGTGGGTCAGCAGTATAGAAAGTATACTTATGACCTTAACAGCGGCTCACAGCAGACGCCAGAGACCTACAACGCCAATCTTACCGTAGGAACTGCAAGCATTGAAGAAAATAGTGAAAAGGGCTCAGTGACGCCTACTGGCCGAAAATATCAATATGACCTGCCTCCTGGTTGGCAACGGGATCAGGATAATACTCAAAGACCACCGGTTCTGCTAAATGAGCAATCTATGACTCTTTGTGTAACCGACCTGAAGGACGGCGACTCGAGAGCAGTATATAAAAACGTGAATCTTGATCTTCTTTTCAGAAAGAGACTTCGTATGTATGTGCACATGCAGAATGATCAGGACGAGAACAATATGGTTGGGACGTTCATGAGAATAGGAACTGATCTCACGCTGAATTACTACGAAATCGGTCTTGCCAAATTAAAGGCAACCCTCCCGTCGGCCAGTAACCGGGAGGATATATGGCCACAGGAAAATGAATTCAACATCGAGCTCGCTCAGCTTATTAATGTCAAATCTCAGAGAAACAGACAAACAGGTATTGATCAGAGCAAGCCTTATACAATCACTACCGCAGACGGGGTATATGAAATAACGGTCGTAGGAAATCCGGATTTAAGTGCTGTAAAAGTGATGATGATTGGTGTTAAAAATCCAACATCCGATGATCAGAGATCAAAGAGCTTCTGTATCTGGGCAGACGAAATGCACGTGGAAGGCTTCGATGATAAGGGTGGATTTGCCGCCATTGCCCAATTGAACGCGAAGTTGGCAGATTTTGCAACAGTAACGGCTTCTGGACGGGTTGAGACTTTCGGTTTTGGAAGTGTTCAGCAACGTATCGGTGAAAGGAGCCGAAACCTGACCAAGGAATTTGGAATATCCTCCAATGTGTCTTTAGATAAGCTTTTGCCGCAAAATTGGGGTTTCAGTATTCCAATGTTTGTCAGCTACGATATGCGAAATGTCAGTCCGCATTTTGATCCACTGAATCCTGATACGGAGCTATCGACTTCATTGGATAATCTTTCGACGGACGAACAACGAGACGGATACCGAAGGATGGTAGAAGAACATGCCGTTAAGCGGGGTATCAATTTTTCCAATGTCCGAAAAGTCAAGACCACGCCCGGCGCGAAAAATCACTTCTATGATTTTGAAAATTTCGGGTTCACATATGCATTCAGCGATGATAAACGCAGGAATGTCCTGACGCAGGAATATACCCAGCGGATGTACAAAGCCGGTATTATTTATTCTTTCAGCACCCAGCCGAAGGCGATTGAACCTTTCAAAAAATGGCAGACAACAAATCGTTGGGGAGAGTTTGTAAAAGACTTCAACCTTACATTGCTGCCGAATACAGTGTCAATCTCCGCTGACGTAGACAGGACGTATCAGAAAACACAGCTCAGAAATGCCGACCTGACAACAGATGGTATTTTGCCTTATTACCAGAAGTTTTTCTGGTTTAACCGGAATTATGACCTCGGTTGGAATTTGACCCGTAACATGACTTTGCTATATCATGCTACTGCAAGCGCAATTATTGACGAGCCATATGGTGATATAAATACACAAGCTAAAAAAGATTCCCTCTGGTCAAATTTCAAGAAGCTGGGCCGTATGAAGAATTATTTCCAGAAGCTGGATCTTACATACCGTCTGCCTTTGGATAAAATACCGCTGCTGGACTGGATGGCTGCTGATTATCGCCATTCTGTTTCCTATCAATATCAGGCCAATGCATTGGGACTTGTGGATACCACGGGCGCTCTTTTTGGAGATGTGATAAGAAATAGTCGAGATCGGGGAATTAGTGGTCGTGTGGATTTAGTGGCCCTTTACAATAAAGTGAGGTATCTGAAATTTGCCAACACACCTTCTGCGGGTAGGAAGAACTTTGCGAGAAGTCCGGGGGATATTGAAGATATTGATATGCGGACGAATAATGTTGCCAAAAACCTGACTCGTCTTTTGATGACGGTGCGCGGTATCAATTTCAGCTACGCGATACAGGAAACAACTGCTTTACCAGGATATCTCCGCGCACCAAAATATTTTGGGCTCGATAATGCCAATGCGCCTGGAATTGAATTTGTATTAGGACAACAGGATCGGAATTTCCAGAAAAAGGCGGCATATAATGGGTGGATTACCACGAGCAAAGAGCAGAATCAGCCTTTTGAACAAACTGTTGCCAAGAAATTTACCGCAAATACAACACTCGAACCGATACGTGATTTGAAAATTACGATTGACGCGCAGTTTACACGGCAAGATGCCTATCAGGAATTCTATCGACCTGACTCACTTGGAGTGTTCACTTCGCAAAACCCGCTAAGAAACGGACAGTTTAGTATGTCGTTTTTATCTTTCCGGACGGCATTCGAAAAAGCGCACAAGGACAATTCTTCAGATGTATTTAATAAGTTTATTTCCTATCGCGCAATTGTTGCAGAGAGGTTGAACAACGAGAATACTAATGGAGGGGAATACAACGAAAACTCTCAGGATGTCTTGATAACGGCATTTTCGGCAGCATATCGTGGTAAAGATCCGACAACGGTAAGTACCAATCCGTTCCTGAAATTTCCACTACCGAACTGGGACGTAAACTATAGTGGTTTATCGCGTCTGCCAGGTTTCAAGAGATTGTTCAGCTCGTTTGTTTTACGCCATAAATATTCAGCAAATTATAGCGTAGGTAACTTTACGTCTTCGTTGAATTATGATGCGTTATATGTAAACCTGGCCGTAAACGGATATCCGCTGTCCTCTAAACTGAATGATCTTGGTCAGTATATACCAGTTTTTTCAATGAGCACGATCACTTTACAGGAGCAATTCAGGCCACTGTTGGGTGTTGAATTCCGTACTCAAAGTAAGATAACCGCCAGATTCGAGTACAACCGGGATAGGAGTGTAGCACTTGGTCTTTCCAACTCACAGGTAGCCGAGTTGTTCAACCAGGATCTGACAATGAATATCGGTTTTACCAAGAACAATGTGCCGCTTCCGTTTAAGATAAATGGGGTTAAAAAGAAGCTGAAAAACGATATGACAATGCAACTGGGGCTTGTTTTCAGGGATACCCGCTCTATTCAGCGTAAGTTTGACGGAGAGAATGTGCCGATAGCAGGGAATATCAATTTCCAGCTGAGACCGACGATTCAATATATGGTCAACAATCGTTTGAATTTTACTTTCTATCTGGATCGGACCTTCAATGATCCGCTCGTGTCCAATTCGTTTTACCGGTCGAGCACCTCGGGCGGAATTCAGTTGAAGTTCAATCTGGCTGAATAAAATTTCGATTTGGAAAATAGGAGATACATGGTGTAATTTGCGCCCGAAAATATTTACTGAAACTTACTAGTAATATCATGAATTTTCCATCAGAACTTAAATATACCGAAGATCACGAGTGGATTCGCGTGGAAGGAGCAATTGCTTACATTGGAATCACGGATCACGCTCAACAGGAATTGGGTGATATTGTTTACGTAGATATTAACACCGTCGGAGATGAGCTTGCGAAAGGTGATGTCTTCGGATCGGTAGAAGCGGTTAAGACTGTTTCGGATCTTTTCATCCCGGTTGCAGGAACAGTTCTGGAAGTAAACGAAGCTTTGGACGGAGAGCCGGAGCTTGTCAATAATGATCCATATGAAAAAGGCTGGATGGTTAAAATTCAGCTTGTAAGTCCTGAGGACGTCGACGGATTACTTTCAGCCGAAGAATACAAAAGTTTTATAGGTGCCTGATTGAAGCTCCCCAGGGAGCTTTTTTTATATACTGTTATTTTGGAAATAGGGAGTATATCAGATCATTAAGATATAATACTGAAAAGAATAGAGCTTAAATGAAAATTTTAATTAAGTCGGCTAAGATCATTGAAAAGAGTTCGCCTTTGAACGGTCAGATAAAAGATATTCTGGTTGAGGGCGGAGTTATCACAAAGATAGGAGACGGCTTAGTGGCCGATGATGCAACAATATACTCGGCTGATAATCTCCATGTTTCGACAGGATGGTTAGATATGAGAGTTGCCTCGCGTGATCCGGGTTTCGAGCATAAGGAAGATCTCACTTCTGTAAAAGAGGCGGCCGCACGCGGCGGGTTCACGGAAATTGTACTACTCCCTAATTCATCGCCGGTTGTTCATAGCAAAGATACCATTCGATATATCCTCAATTCTGACGGAAGCAGGGCCGTTCAATTGCATGTAGCAGCTGCCGTTACGCGTGATGCCAAGGGCGTTGATTTCACGGAAATGATGGATCTGCACAAGGCAGGGGCGATTGCTTTTACCGACGGAGAACATCCGGTGCAAAATGCAGATTTGCTGCTCAAATCGATACAGTATCTGCAGCCATTGAACACGCTGCTGATCAACAGGCCTGAAGATTACTATCTGGCATTGTATGGACAGATGCACGAAGGAATAACCAGCACGCTTATCGGAACCAAGGGTATCCCGTCGCTGGCCGAGGAAATGATGGTCATCCGCGACCTGAAACTTTTGGCCTACGCATTGGAAAATAAGGAATATGCTTCTGATATACCGTTACTTCACTTCACGCTGATCAGTACCCGCGTCGCGCTCGAATTGATTCGTGACGCGAAGAAGCAAGGCCTTCCTGTTTCTTGCGATGTAGCTGCCCATCAACTAGCGTTCACGGATGCGGATCTCATCGGGTTCGATACGAATCTGAAAGTAAGTCCGCCGTTCAGATCTGAGGATGATCGCACAGCTATAAAGGAGGCGTTGGCCGACGGGACAATCGACGCCATTGTTTCGGATCACAATCCGCATGACGAAGAATCAAAAAACCTGGAATTTGATCACGCGGACTTTGGGATTACTGGTCTGGAAACTACATTTTCGGTAGCACAGATGAATACTGGATTGCCTCTGGAAATTCTGATACAGAAATTCACGACCAACCCAAGAAAGGTATTGCGTATAGCTCAACCTGTTCTCGCTGAAGGCAGCAAAGCTAACCTGACTTTCTTTGTTCCGGAAGAGAAATGGGTTTTTGATAAGACTTATTCAAAATCAAAGAATACGCCTTTTTTAGGCAAAGAATTAAAAGGTAAAGTTCACGGAGTAATAAATCAAGGCGAATCACTCTGGTTTTCCTAAAGAAGCATGAAGGGTGAGTAATCACTCATTCACTCAAAATCTAAAAAATGAAGTCCATTATAGCGTATTTTAATAAACCGATTTTAAAACTTTCCCTTTTGTTTGGTTTGGTTGCGGGGATTCTGGTGTTCGCGTTTTTCCTAGGGTTGTATGCAATGGGAAAAGTGCCGTTGGGTAATAATAAAGTTTTGGACTTCGGTATCAACGTCATTATGATGGCGGGCGCTTGCTGGTATTATAGAAAGACGGTAGGAAAAGGATTTCTACATCTTTGGGAAGCACTGACGATTTGCTATGTTGTCAATATAATTGCAGCTTTTGTCGCTGGTTGGGCGATATACCTTTTTGTAACTTATGTGGATCCGTCGCTTTTTACAAAGTACCTGGCGGAAATGGCAGCGTTAATGCAACAAGGCAAGGCAGATTTGGTGAAAAACATTGGCGAGGCAGAGTATGCCAAATTATTTGGTAGTATTCAGCAAATGAAAACTTCGGAGATAATAACGGACGAGATCAGCAAGAAAACCGTCATGGGGATTATTCCAATTCTGATTATTTCTCTAATATTGAGAAAACAGGATTACGGTTTGTATCAGGACAGGAAGTAGCTGTGGAGCTGTTAGCAAATAGCTTTTAGTTTTTGCATGGCAAAGTGATTGGGGAAGACATGATGCTCGTTAATAGCTGACATGATATTTCGATAGTTGATAAATCCAAAATGGTTTTGATGTTGAATCCATCAAAAACTAATACCTGACCACTAACATCTAACCGCTAAAAAAATGGAAGAAAAAGTTTCTACTGCCAGAGTTGCGCTTAAATACGGCGTTTTGTTTTCTGTCGTGATTATGATTTACACGACGATTCTTAATGTTGCCGGACTGTCACAAAATAAAACACTTTCGTCCTTGACCTTCGTGATTCTTATCGTTGCGATCGTTTTGGGGATGAGGAATTTCAAAGAACAGAATCATGGCTTTATGTCTTATGGCGAAGGCATAGGGGTTGGAGCTTTGATATCTGCCATTATGGGATTGTTGGGGTCGGCATTTGGCATGTTTTATATGCAGTTTATTGACAATACTATTTTGTCTCAAGCCCTGGACAAAGCCAGAGCGGATATGGAAGCAAAAGGCATGGACGACGCCCAAATTGACCAAGCCATGGAATTGTCTCAAAAATTCATGTCTCCCGGAATTATGTTCATAATTGGACTGGTGGGTTATCTCCTAATGGGCGTTATTCTGTCATTAATTATTTCTTTGATCATCCGTAAGGAAAAGCCGGTGTTCGAATAGGTCTTATATTGCTTTAGATTCTTTAAATACGCTGGAAGTGTTAGCAATTTTTCAAAAGGAAATTGGGTCGTTTTTCAATTCGCTCATCGCCTATATTGTGATGGCGGTATTTTTGACGTCGGTAGGGTTGATCGTATGGGTTTTTCCGGATTCAAACGTGCTGGACTATGGATATGCCGACCTGGCTTCCTTTTTTTACCTGACACCATATGTGTTGCTGTTCCTGATTCCGGCGATTACCATGAGGTCATTTTCAGAGGAAATCAGAAATGGTACACTCGAACTATTGCTTACCAAGCCTTTGCTCAGGCGGGATCTGATACTGGGGAAATTTTTCGCCAACTGGCTATTGGTGATATTGATGCTATTGCCGACAGCTCTTTATTATTTTAGTTTGTTTGAACTAGGAAACCCGAAGGGTAATATAGATTCGGCTGGCGTTTTCGGATCTTATTTGGGACTTGTTTTATACAGTGGCGTGGTCGTGTCGATCGGAATATTTACTTCCTCACTAAACAGCAATCAGATTGTCGCCTTCATCTTGGGCATATTTATCTCGTTTGTTTTTTACATTGGTTTTGGATCTGTTTCTAGTCTGTTCGGGAGCGGTATCATGGCCCAGATTACCAGTGGACTTGCTTTGGATGAACAATATCGTTCGCTCGGTAAAGGTTTAATCGACTCACGGAATGTGATTTATCTAGTCAGTCTGATCACGTTTTTTATTTTTCTTACATTATGGCGGATCAAGTCTATGCAAAACTAGTTCGCATATTTCCCTATGATGTGGCTCAGGGCTAAATTTACGGGGATCGCCAAAAATCTTTTCCGCTCATAAACTCTTATTCAATCTAAACGTCTGATTTTGTTCGTATATAAACAAAAGAACGCGACAAATGATGATGATAGATCTCGCACATAATTCGTATTTAATTTTGCAACCGTCACGACGGTTGTTCAGGCCCTCTTTAAGGTACCAATCAAATAATTATGGCGATTTAACAGAGTGGAACGGAAATTTTATTAGCTTGCTAATAATCGAAAAACTACACAGTAATAAGCAGCATCTGGTGACTGGTAAGCTAAAATACTCGGAAGAGGAATTGGTGGCCGCTCTCAAACGAAATGAGAGGGTCGCTTTTGAATTCCTGTACGACCATTATTCCGGAGCCCTGTTTAATATTATCTCAAAGACTGTTAAGGACGGAGAAAGAGCGGCAGATGTATTACAGGAATCGTTTCTGAAAATATGGAAGAATATTGCATCCTATAATCCTGAGAAAGGTAGATTGTTTACCTGGCTCATGAACATTGCGCGGAATTCTGCGATTGATGCAGTGAGAATGGAGGGGAGAAAACCGGTGATGAATGATATTCATGATCCGGTAGCGCAAAATGAACCTGACGAAAGTGACTATCATCACACTGGATCGACGGAGCTAAAAGCAGTCATTGATTTGCTTAGACCGGAGAGAAAAGTATTGATAGATCTGGCATATTTTCAGGGTTTCACACATGAGGAGATATCGGATCAGCTCAATATACCATTGGGGACAGTTAAGTCGCGGATCAGAACAGCTATTCAAGAGTTAAAACAATACTTTGAAGTATGAATATCCAAGCTTACATAGAGTCTGGAATATTGGAAGAATATGTCTTGGGCATTGTTTCTACGCAGGAGAAACAGGAGGTAGAGTGTATGTCACATATTTATCCTGAAATAAAGGAAGAATTGTTACGTACTGAAATGGCTTTGGAGGAATATGCTTTACGACACCGAACAGAACCGCCGGCTGGATTGAAAGATTCGATCTTCGGGAAAATGACGTTTGGAGGAGAGTTACCAAAAGCAAGTGAGGAAGAAGCGGAAGAATTGACCGAGAACGAAATTTCTCCAGAACCAGTGATTGAGCGCCGTTTGGACTCAACAGTATTGGAGCGCACAACAGTAATTACGCCTATGTGGGCCAAATTCGCTGCAGCTGCGTCGGTTGTGTTGGCCTTGCTTCTAGGATGGCATGCGAATAAGATCAATACGATGAAAGCGGAAGCCAGCCGGATGGCAGAGCGTATTGATACGTTGAAAAAGGAAATGGATTATACCAATCAGGTTGCACAGGTATATCGCAATCCTGCCATGAAAGTAATTCAGCTGAAGGGGCTTGAAAAATCCCCGCAAAGCGCAGTCACTGCACTTTGGGATGTGAATACGAATGATGTGATGCTGGATGTGCACAATCTGCCCAAGCCT
This sequence comes from Dyadobacter sp. HNCC25DJ184, assembly GCF_056895215.1. Lineage (NCBI taxonomy): Bacteria > Pseudomonadati > Bacteroidota > Cytophagia > Cytophagales > Spirosomataceae > Dyadobacter > Dyadobacter sp. HNCC25DJ184. Next base: position 206,951 of record NZ_JBXHAQ010000009.1, read on the forward strand.
CCTGCCGGCAAACAATATCAGTTATGGAGTATTGTAAATGGAACTCCGGTAGATATTGGGATGCTTGACAGCGAGTATGAGGGCAAGATTCTTAAAATGAAACAAACTAAGGCCGGTCCGGTTGCATTTGCAATTACGTTGGAAAAAGAAGGGGGAAGCCCGGTTCCTACCATGGACCAGATGTTTGTGATGGGAAGCGTTTAACAAATGAGTTAACATAGAATGTTATATAGGGAGAGCGGATCTACAAAATCCGCTCTTCTTTTTTTGAATCCATGTCATTAAGCTGGAGTACATTTCGTCTAAATTTCAAAAATGAAGCGCGTAAGATTCGAAAAATGGAACAACATTTAAGATATTATACGTTGTATTTATGCAGCTTTTGCAGGATTTATATTTAAAAAACAGGTAGAGTTAGGAGTTGATAAATGGTTATTGAGATGATATTGATGAAGTTATCCAGGATCGTCGATCCAATAATATTAAAAATAGATGAGTGGCTGGACTCAGGTATTAAGATTTTCCCGAACCTGATAGCGGCGTGTATTTTGATGATCGGGTTCAGATTTTTGGCCAATTACGGGAGCAAACTTGTTGGTCGTTTTTTGACGAGGATTTCAAGTAATGAAGCGTTGGTCAGCCTTTTGTCAGCACTCACCCGCATTGTCATTGCTGTTATCGGATTGTTTTTTGCGTTAGGTATATTGGGTCTGGAGAAAACAGTTGCCTCACTTCTGGCAGGGGCGGGAGTTTTGGCTTTGGCCGTAGGTTTTGCCTTTCAGGATTTGACTACCAACTTCATTTCCGGAGCCTTCATAGCGATTCAACGGCCGATTAAAGTGGGTGATATTATTGAGACGAACGGATTTATGGGGAAAGTAAAATCCATTAATCTACGGTCTGTAACACTGGACAATTTTGCCGGACAACAGGTTGAACTTCCTAGTAAGGATATATTTCAGAAGCCTATAACGAACTATTCCTTCACAGGTGAGCGACGGGTCACGGTAGATTGTGGCGTCGATTACAATACAGATTTAACGGTTTCGGAACAGGTTGCGCTAGCCGCGGTTCGTTCGCTCGATTTTTTGAGTAAAACACGTGTCGTGGAATTTAACTATACCAAATTTGGCGACAGTAGCATTGATTTTCAGATTCAATTCTGGATTGATCAGGATAAAACGGGACCTGGGCCAGCAAAGAGCGCGGCTATCAAGGCGATAAAAACTGCATTTGATGCAAATAAAATTTCAATTCCATTTCCGGTTCGGACACTGGAATATGTGCCTATTAAAGAACCGGACCATCAGCAATCTCACGCCGCTGAATAAATTGGGTACAAAAAAACTCCTGAGCGATCAGGAGTTTTTTTGATATCAGAATATTCGAAACTTCTCAGTAACGGTAAGTTTCACCTTTGAATGGGCCTTCTGTGGAAACACCGATATAAGCCGCTTGTTCATCAGAAAGGATATCCAGTTTCGCTCCTACGTGAGCCAGGTGCAAAGCAGCTACTTTTTCATCCAATACTTTTGGAAGCACATATACCTTTTTCTCGTAGGCAGCTGTATTAGTCCAAAGTTCAAGCTGAGCAAGCGTCTGGTTCGAGAACGAGCATGACATCACATATGATGGGTGACCCATTGCGCAACCAAGATTAACCAAGCGACCTTCCGCCAACACGATAATATCCTTTCCTTCAACAGAATAGATATCAACTTGTGGTTTGATCTGAGACTTCGTGTCGCCATATGTTTTGTTCAACCAAGCCATATCGATTTCATTGTCGAAGTGACCAATGTTACAAACTACAGCTTTGTCACGCATGTTCAGGAAGTGACGATCAGTAATGATCTTGTAGTTTCCTGTTGCAGTGACGAAGATATTTGCACGAGGTACAGCTTCGTCCATAGTTACCACTTCGTATCCGTCCATTGCAGCCTGAAGTGCGCAGATTGGATCGATTTCAGTAACCAAAACACGGCAACCAGCTCCTCTTAATGATTCGGCAGAACCTTTACCCACGTCACCATAACCTGCTACTACTGCAACTTTACCAGCAAGCATCAAGTCAGTTGCGCGACGGATAGAATCTACAAGCGATTCACGGCAGCCATATTTGTTGTCAAATTTAGATTTCGTAACTGAGTCGTTAACGTTGATTGCAGGCAAGTGCAAAGTTCCGTTTTTGTAACGCTCGTATAGACGGTGAACACCAGTTGTAGTTTCTTCCGACAGCCCCTTGATGCCTTCGATCAATTCAGGATATTCGTCGAAAACCATGTTGGTGAGGTCACCACCATCGTCTAATATCATATTAAGTGGTGCGCGCTCTTCTCCGAAAAACAAAGTTTGCTCGATACACCAGTTAAATTCTTCTTCGTTCATCCCCTTCCATGCGTAAACCGGAATTCCAGCTGCTGCGATAGCCGCTGCTGCGTGATCCTGAGTTGAGAAAATGTTACAAGAAGACCAGGTAACATCAGCTCCCAAAGCTGTTAACGTTTCGATCAAAACGGCAGTTTGGATGGTCATGTGCAGACATCCTGCGACACGCGCTCCTTTCAAAGGTTGAGAAGGGCCATATTCTGCACGGATTGACATCAAGCCCGGCATTTCAGCCTCCGCAAGGGTAATTTCTTTACGACCCCATTCAGCCAACGATATGTCTTTTACTTTGTACGGAATGTACGTTTCTGTGGACGTTGCCATATTTATAAGTTTATAGTGATTCCTATTTGTGGCAAAAATAACTATAAAAACTAGGCAAGGGAATATTAGTAGATACTAATTCCGGATTCTATCTAAAATTTAGATAATTTATCTCTGTATGCCTGTTATCTCAGATATGGGGAGTGATTATTAGAAGTGAGGCAGTTGGAAGTAGATATTTTGTCGTGGAGCTTCGGCAGACGAACTTCGGCTATCAGATGGTCGATCATTAATAGATTAGTGACGATATACGGTTTTCTTGATTTGGGGACACCGTTATAATACAAATCGGCTCAAAGCGACCAGATTAAGGTTGCTCTGAGCCGAAAGCCGACTGCCGAAGGCTGAAGTTAAATCAGCACTGCAAAACTCTTAAAAATCGCCCCGATACGAACTGCGTCAAAGATTCTTGCCTGGCTTCCGCCGTGGTTTAATACCGATTGTTCGTGTGAAGTCACGCACATTTCGCAACCGTTTAGAGACGAAACAACAAGGCTTAGCAATTCAAAGAATTCTTTTCCCAAAACCGGATTCACCATTATACTCATTTTGATTCCTGCCGGTGCAGTATTGTAATATTCCTTGTCCATGAAGTGACGGAAACGGTAGAATACGTTATTTGCGTTCATCAAAGACACACAAGCAGTAACTTCTGCCAATTCTTTTTCGTCAGCTCCTTCATTGACGGCCAGTTCTTCGATAGCAGTTATTAAAGTTGTATTTTTTTCATTTACAGCAACAGACAAGGCTATCAGTAAAGACTCTTTTCTTGCGATGTTTTGAGATTTCAAAACGTTTCCAAGATTGATTTTCAGGTCTTTTAAATAGCGGTGATCAAGTGCTGCAAGCTTGTCGATTAATACGCTTTCGAAATCCGAAGGCAAATTATTTTCTTTATACAGCGAGTCTTTGGTACTCCCTGTTGTTGCAAATGGATACATGATTTTTGGAGATTGGAATTGGTGAGAGCATTGTAGACTTTCCAGATCGCGATAATCTGGAAAGTCTTTTAAAGCCGGAGAGGCTACCTGGCTTATGCCAAAGTTGCTTCTCCTTTTTGCCAGTTACATGGGCAAAGTTCGTCAGTTTGAAGTGCATCCAATACACGGATAACTTCTCCTACGTTACGTCCTACTGAAAGGTCATTTACGCTTACCCAACGAATAATTCCTTGTGGATCAACGATATATGTTACACGGTAAGCGATTTTTTCGTTTGCTTCAAGAATACCCAATTCTTCCGCAAGAGACTTGGAAGTGTCAGCAAGCATAGGGAAACGAAGATCACGAAGATCGTCGTGGTTCTTGCGCCATGCCAGGTGAACGAACTCACTGTCAGTAGATGCACCGATCAAAATAGTATCACGATCAGAGAAATCATCAACATGCTTTCCGAATTCAGCGATCTCGGTAGGGCAAACAAAAGTAAAGTCTTTTGGCCACCAGAACATCACCATCCACTTGTCAGCATTTTTATGATCGTCTGAAGTGATATCATAAAATTCATTTCCTTTTTCAAGAGAAACTACCGCAGTCTTTTTAAATTCAGGGAAAACTGACCCTACTGATAACAGTCTATTAGCCATAACTTTTTTGATGTCTGTGTTTTGTACTTTATTGTTGGTTACAAAACTAGTCATGACCGCTCTGCCTGTCAAGTATACACGTGGTACTATTAAAGGAAAGACTTGACTCAAATCAACGAATTTGATTTCTTCTATTATGATTCGCTATTAATAGATATTATCTATATTGTCATCAAATTTGATAATATGAATATTTTTATAAATTAATATAAAAATTGTTTATCCGGGAAGCAGCCCCAGGATAGTTTCCAACGCCATACCGCGTGATCCTTTAATCAGAAAATGGGTATTTTCCTGCGGGTTGTCCATGACCCAGTTATGAAGCGAGAATTTATCAGGGAAATAGTATGCCTTTGGAAGTGCAGCCAGCGCATGTTGCATATGCTTGCCAGCGAGTATCACGATATCAAATGAATGTCCTGCGATGAGTTTTCCCAAGGCTTCATGTTCAACAGCCGATTCGTTACCTAACTCAAGCATATCTCCCAAAATGACAATCTTTCTTTTCGCATCCAGTTTGGCGAAGTTGTCTATCGCTGCGGCCATTGATGACGGGTTTGCGTTATATGCGTCCATAAGAACCATATTGCTGCCCTTTTGAACGAATTGAGAACGATTGTTATCCGGCGTATACCCAGAAACAGCTTCCAAAGCGTCTGCATCTTCCACTTCAAAATACTTTCCTACAGCCAAGGCAGCACATATATTATCGAAATTGTATTTCCCAGGAAGATGAGTAACGGATGTTTTATTGGCAGTTTTGAAAACAACGACGGGTGACTCTTCTATTAATTCGGGGTTGATAATGCCGGAGGCGGAGCAATAAAAAACGATCTCGCCAAAAGCGCGACGCTTGCTCACCATTTCCATCACAGTGTCATTTGTCGCATTTACAAAAACAGTACCCTTCTTTTTCGACAGATAATCGAAAAGCTCACCTTTTCCCTTCATAATCCCAGCAACACCGCCGAAACCTTCCAAATGCGCTTTGCCTATATTAGTGATCAAACCGTGAGTCGGCTGGGCAATACCACATAACATCGCGATTTCCTGTTGGTGATTGGCACCCATTTCAACAATGGCCATTTCGTAACGTTTCGGATCGATGGCGAGCAAAGTAAGTGGTACGCCAATATGATTATTCAGATTCCCCTTTGTCGCGTAAGTCTTGTACTTCATCGAAACAACCTTGGAAATCAATTCCTTAGTCGTCGTTTTTCCGTTACTTCCGGTCAGGGCGATTACTGGAAATTCGAATGTTTTACGGTGGTGTTTTGCCAATTCCTGTAGTGCCGTCAGCACATCTTCCACCAAAAGAAACCTGTCGTCTTTTACCGCCTCGTTATCGTCGACCACGGCAAAACTTGCTCCGCCTTCAAGCGCCTGAGCGGCATATTTGTTGCCATCAAAATTATCGCCTTTCAAAGCGAAAAAGATACCGCCCGCTACAACCTGACGGGTATCAGTAAATACAGACGGATTTTTGAGGTATATCGAGTAAAGTTCTTCGATAGAAGTAAACATATGAAAGCTGGAATTGTAAAAACAGTCTATTAAAGTTTGTCACTGCGCTCAATCAAAACGTATATGTTTTCGTTAGGTTTACATATTCTATTCGTTTCTGCCACACAGGCGGGACAAAATTAACGGATTATTCAACAACGATGCGAATCTACTTTACCTCTTTCTTTTTGTGTTTGTCACTACTTTGGAATATCATACCGACATTGGCGCAGGACGGTTGGTTTAAACCGGACACCGCAATTGTAGTGACAAAAGGAGGAAGTAATTTATTGAATCCTTGGGCGGGCGGGTTAAATGCCATGCAGTTTTGTAAAATGGATCTCAATTTTGACGGCACCGAAGATTTGGTGGTTTTCGACCGTACGAATAGCAAAATCAGCACCTACACTGCCGAAGCTGCCGTGGGCGGTGTGAACAAAGTGTATCAGCATGCACCTGCATATGAGCTCAAGTTTCCTCATATGGACAACTGGATGATCCTCGCCGACTATAATAACGATGGGTTGAAGGACCTTTTCGCCAGTACTTCCTTGGGCATAACGGTATATCAGCAGGTGAGGTCGGGAACGTCATTTGAGTTTGTTCTTCAAAGGGATGCACTATATACCAAAGGATTGTCAGGTCCGCTGAACCTTCAGGTCGGGGGAACAGATATTCCGGCTATTACGGATATAGACGGAGATGGCGATATGGACGTGCTCACTTTCGACTTTTCGGGTACATATATAGAGATGCATCAAAATTTGAGCATGGAAAAGTTTGGTGTACCTGATAGTCTGGGCACTTCTGGCGCTCCGGTCTATGCCAGAAACGGCCAATGCTGGGGGAATTTTCATAAAGGAGATAATAACGATTTTGTTTTTGGCGACGATTGTGGCGTGGTCGATATGTCCGGAATGAAAATCCTGCATGCAGGAAATTCGATACTATTACATGATGTTAACGGCGATGGATTTAAGGACTTGTTGGTCGGGCATATCAGTAATGATCATATATCGGTACTATATAATACGGTCCCCGGCATGGCAGCCGACTTTACGAGTTTTACTCATAACTATCCCGTGCCGGACCCGATTCAGTTTCAGATTTTCCCGGCCGTGTTTATGGAGGATATCGATTTCGATGGTGTAAAGGATTTGATTGCTTCCCCGAACGTATCTTCCAATGAAGGTAATCTGATGGATTTTCAGTCCTCAAACTGGTATTATCACAACAATGGAACGGATGGCAAGCCCGTCTTTGAACTTAAGCAAAAGAACTTCTTACAAGATCAGATGGTGGATGTTGGTGAAAACGCCGCTCCCTCATTTTTTGATATCGACGGAGACGGAGACCTTGATATGGTTATTGGAACTGGGGGAATAGCAGGCTCCGGAGATTTTAAAGGCAAATTGATTCTTTTAAGAAACAACGGCACCGCTGCCAGACCGTCATTTGATTATGAATCAGATAATTACCTCAATATCCCGGCGTCCTTTTCGATTTATAATATCAAACCGCAATGGGCAGATTTCAACGGAGACGGAATTTTGGATCTGGGTTTTGCAGGCATATCACCTGTTACTTTGAAATTTGAATACAGGTATATCCCAAATCGCTCGACTTCCGGTGGAGCTCAATTAAATCTGAATGAGGCAGTTACGATTGCCATGTTAGATACACAAATTGGTGATTCGCCATTTTTCTATGATACCGATCGAGACGGCGATCTGGATTTGCTCGTTGGCAAACCGCAGGGGAATATTGTGTATTACAAAAATACGGGTTCTTCCAAGCAATACACTTTTAACCAGGAGACAGACCAATTCGCCGGAGTTTCAGTGAATTATGAAGGGCGGTATGTAGCTCCGGTTATTGCAGATATTGATCTGGACGGCAAACTGGATCTGCTGACTGTTGATCATACTGGCAGCATCCGTATGTTTTATGATGGTGAATTTGGAGCCTGGACAAAACGGGAAAATTTGCTCGTGAAATATAATGGAAAAGGAACTGCACCTGAGTTGGGCAACTATCTATATGCTTCCGTAGCCGATTATAACCAAGACGGGAAGCCGGACGTGGCGGTCGGAACTAATGCCGGAGGCGTGCGAATCTTCGCAAATATTCTTCCCGTAGTTATAACCGGTGTTGAGCCATCTACTGGTTTTGACGCAAAAACATATCCCAATCCTGCAGACGAAATTGTCACGGTTTATTCCACCGAAAATGCATTATTAAACATTGTCAATCTGAGTGGAAGGCTCGTGCGGAAGAACATTTCAATCGCAAAAAATCAGGAAAATCGGATTGAAACCAAAAACTTGCCCACTGGTTTATACCTATTTGAAATCCAGTATAATGACCAAAAGTTGGTTAAGAAGGTTTTGATAAAGTAGCAAAACTGGTTCTTAAAGCTGGTAATCAATATTGAAGTTTGAGTAAACAAGTTGCCCGAAACACTTTTGTAAGCTGTTCAAATTGATTCACTAATCTCATCCTAAATGAATACTTTCAATATCAATCGCCGTAGTTTTTTGCAGGGCGCCACGGCTGCTTTGGCTTTATCTGCTTTTGGGGCGCAGGGAATGGATATCATTAATCCTGCAAAACCATATCGAGTGGGGTTGATCGGTACAGGATGGTATGGGAAAAGTGATCTTTTCAGATTAATTCAGGTAGCGCCGGTAGAGGTGATCGCGCTTTGCGATGTTGATAAAAACCAGCTGAACGAAGCTGCGGATCTGGTGAGCAAAAGACAAAAATCGGGAAAGATACCGAAACTGTATTCTGACTACTACAAGTTGCTCGCTGAAAATGAACTGGATATTGTACTAATCGGAACACCTGACCATTGGCACGCATTGCCGATGATTGATGCCGTGAAAAAAGGGGTGAATGTATATGTGCAAAAGCCGATCAGCGTGGATGTGATGGAGGGAGAAGCGATGGTGGCCGCTGCCAGGAAATACAAAAAAGTGGTGCAGGTTGGCACGCAGAGAAAAAGCACACCGCATCTTATCGAGGCTAAAAAAAATATTGTAGACGCAGGTTTGCTGGGAAAGATTTCACACGTTGAAATGTGTTGTTATTACCATATGCGCAACAATGGTAACCCGCCGGTTGAGAAAGTCCCTGAATTTTTAGACTATGAAATGTGGTCAGGTCCGGCACCGTTAAGACCCTACGACGGACTTCCGCATATCCGCTGGTGGAGAACCTTTATGGAATATGGAAATGGTATAACCGGTGATATGTGCGTCCATATGTTTGACACAGTCCGCTGGATGTTGAAACTGGGCTGGCCGAAAAAGATCAGTTCGACAGGAGGTATATATGTTCAGAAAGAAGGGAAATCGAATATATCAGACACACAATCAGCGATTTTTGAATACGATGAATTGAATTGTGTTTGGCAGCATCGCACCTGGGGGACGGCGAATAATCCGGATTATCCATGGTCGTTCACGCTATATGGCGAAAAAGGGACACTTTGGGCAAGCACAATGGCCTATGATTTCATACCGGAGGGCAAAGATCAAAAACGAATTCACAAAGATGTGATTTATGAAAAAGAGAAATATCCGGAAGATGTAAATGAAAAAGGTATCGAGTTGAACGCTGCCCCTGCAACGCGTTTGCATATGTTGGATTTTATAGGTGCAATTGAAAATGGTGGCCGGCCAATAGCCGATATTGAAGAAGGACATATCTCGACAGCCAGTTGTATATTGGCTAATATGTCCATGAAGCTTGGTCGCTCGTTAGTATATGATCCTGTTAAAAAGGAAATAGTGGGTGACAAGGAGGCGACCGGTTTGCTGGCTCGCCCATACCGCGCCCCTTATATCCATCCGGATTACAGGAAAGTTTAGCCTAACAAGACTTTGATTCCAGTGGTCTGATGTAAAGGATGTCACTTTTTTTATATAATCCCGGCCCGAGTGAAGGTGGAAACCACAACCTGAATTGCTGGAAAATGTTAATAATGAAACAATTAAAGCGGTTTCAGTACTATTTAGGTCTGATCCGCTTTAATTGCCTCGCTTAACCTAAAAGATCAATGGCTTCCGTGTTACCTTGCTGGATCGCAAGATCGAACGCGGTCAATCCACGAGTGTCTGTGAGCTGGGTATCCGCACCAAATCCGAGGAATAATTTCACCAGATCGTTTCTGCCAAACATCGTTGCAAACATGAGTGCTGTCCCTCCATTGCCATGTTGCAGATTGAGGTTCGCTCCGTTGTCGATAAGCAATTGAGCAATATCTGCATATCCCTTAAAAGCAGCTCCCATTAAGGCAGTATTGCCGCCGAAATCAGCTGCGTCCACGTCCGCGCCAGCCTGAATAAGAAGTTTTGCGGCTTCCAATCTGTTATTGTAACACGCAATAATAAGAGGAGTATATCCTTTTTCATCCTGCACGTTTACGTCTTGGTTTCTAGCGATAATTTCCTCTAAAACAGGCGTATTTCCAAGACGGGCGGCATGTATAATTACATCATCAAGGTTTTCCATTATTGATATTATAAGATTATAGGTTGTTGACTATACGTTGATAATCAGATAATTGATGTGTGTAAAAACTGTACCACAGTTGTGTGGAGGCACGGGATTTTAAATGAAAAGCTGATAGCAAACTATCTTTTTTAAACCTTAACTTTTTATTTGATTATGAAAGCGACTAAAAATAAAACCACAAAAAAAATCACTGAGGAAGACGGTGAAAAGCTGAAAGAACTATTTGTTGATGGGCTTCAGGATATTTATTGGGCCGAAAAACATTTGGAAAAGGCATTGGTAAAAATGTCAAAAAATACAACATCTGAGGAATTGGCTGCCGCGTTTGTGAAACATACCACGGAAACCCAGGAACATTCAGCGAGACTGGAAGAAATTTTTGGCTTGGTGGGAGAAAAAGCCAAGGCTAAAAAATGTGCCGCCATGGAAGGATTGCTCGAAGAGGCTGATGAAATTATTTCGAGCACAGAGAAAGGTACAATGGTGCGCGATTGTGGGCTGATTATGGCTGCGCAAAAAGTGGAACATTATGAGATAGCCTCCTACGGAACGTTGAGAAATATCGCCCGTACACTCGGCCACGGTGATGTAGCAGACCTGCTTCAGGTAACGCTAGATCAGGAAGGCGAAACAGATCATTTGCTGACGGAGATTGCTGAAAGCTATGTAAATGAGCAAGCAAGCGCAGAATAGATAATAATCGGTTTTTTGAGCCGGCCGTCTGAAAGGATGGTCGGCTTTTTTTATGGTTGAATATGTTGTCGCAAGTAATTAGTTATCGGTAACATATGTGGGCAATTAAATATGCTTATCCACGTTTTTTGACAAACTAATCAGCCATACCATGAAGTCAATTTTCATTGCCTTGTTTGTTGTCTGCTCCTGGTATGCCAATGCTCAGATACTACCGGATTTTAGTACGAAATCTACACAACTGGATGAAAAATCAGTTTCCAAAAAGGAATGGAGTGCCTTTCTTCAGTTCATAAAATCGGACGAGAGTTTTTCAAAAGAATTTGTAAGATCGATGCTTCCTGAGGGATGGGTTCTTGGCAACGTTAATTTGAAAAATCAGGATCAGGCAGTAGAAGGTGTCAGTTGGAGTCAGGCGATGGAGTATTGTAAATGGAAAAGCGAAGTGGCGACTTATCTTCATACACATAAGAAAACGGTAACATTCAGTCAAATGAGAACTGATAATCAATTGGCCAAAACAGTAATTGTCTGCCGACTCCCAACCGAATCTGAATTCGTAAAATTAACTACTAAAACCGTTAAAAGTGGTGCTGGATTTCGCTGTGTTTACGACGTCCGAAAAAGCGCTTGATAGTGTATAACTGCTAAAGATTGGATTCCTGCTTTTTCGCTCAGGCTTCGATCTGTTATATTGTCTAATTCACCATTAAAAATACCTTTCTGGTCACAGAATGGTTCGTTGTTCGGAAATATGATCGGGATGTCGAATTTGTGAGGATGCTTGGACCCAAAACCCCGCCATTCAGCCATTTAGCCCCAATAATTTATATTTGAGAACTTGCATACCAACTTTTGTTGTTTCTTAGTTATATCTGTATTCTGACCCGGAAGTTTTAAACCCAACTGTCCGGAATTTGTCAGATCATAGTAAACTTTAATTTCAAACAACGATGAAAAGCATAGTGAAGTGGGCAAAGTCTCTGATGGTGATGGGCCTCGCCGGGATTTTGATGATGGCTTGTAGCCAGGCGTTACAGGTTAGTTATGACTACGACTCCTCAGTGAACCTCAAGCAATTTAAGACCTTTAATGTAGAACCGGAGCATAAGATTGAACAGGATCCATTATTGGGCAGTGAGCTGAACAGGAGGAGGTTGAGTGATGCGGTGATAGAAGTGATGGAGTCGAAAGGCTACAAGCTCGAAACAAATAACCCTGAGTTGATTGTAAGGTTCATGACGGACGTAAAAGACCGTCAACAAGTTCGCTCGAATAATATGTACTCTCCATATATGTGGTGGTATGGTGGTGGAAATAATATCTCGACCTACAATTATCAGGAGAGCCGTTTCATCCTTAATATTTACCAAAGCAACGGCGACCATATGATTTGGCAGGGCTGGGCTTCAGGAAAAGTGAAGGCACCTACTAAAAGAGATGACCGTGATAATATGGTAAAAAATACGATGTCTGATATCCTGAGAACTTTCCCTCAGGCCACGTTAGACACCTATAGCAGGAAATAATAAACACTTGGTTAAAATTTAGAAAACGGGTCGATGTATTTTGATCCGTTTTTTTATGCCTAAAAAAACAAAGAGGAGCCTAAACTCCTCCCGTCCGTGTGCATATATACTATTGCGCCTGGGCTGTCAGTTTGGGTTTCCCTTCTAAAGTCTGACCTTCCCTAATCTCTTCTGATGCCTTTTTTACAATAAAGTCGCCGGCGTGTAAATCACCGAAAACTTCAACCAGCGAATCCACAACTGTTCCTTTTTTTACAGTGACCCATTCTGCTTTGTTGTCCTTTTGACGAATCACAAACATGCTTTCGCTGGATGTTACTACCGAACTAACGGGTACAAACAAGGTGTTCTGCTGACGTTCCATATTGATTGTTACTTGTGCATACATTCCTGCTTTCAATTGATTGTGGTGATTATTAACATCAAATTCAGCCATCATCGATCTGTTTTCTTCCGAAAGACTCCGTGAACTTCTTGCAAAAACACCGGTATATTGGGTTTCGGGGCTAGCCGGAACGGTGAACTTGACACTGCCCTTGTTTTGGACAGTGCTTGTCATATTTTCAGGAATGGCCAATGTTAAGCGCAGTTTTTTATTGTCTTCCAAAACGAAGAGGGGATGTGCACCATTTTCCGGGCCGACCAATGCGCCAGGGCTGATATTTCTTTCTGTTATAACGCCATCAAACGGAGCAGTAACTGTTAAATATTGAGCAAGTTGCGATTTGGTTTCCATATTGGATTTCGCTGCTTCCAGGTTCCCTTTCGCAACGGCTGCTAACGAGCTGTCGGTCAATACGCGCGCATGTGCTACATCCAACTCGTTCAGGGATACTGCTCCCTGCGTCTTATTGGTTTTCAATAAACGGTTGTAAGTGAGGCTGCTGGTTTTATATTTTGTTTCAAATTCGCTCACAGACGCCCCCACTGCGATCAATTGTGCTTTAGCCTGATTGAGTTCCGTCAAAATTTCGGGCGCTTCCAAAACGGCAAGTACCTGTCCTTTTCTAACCAACGTCCCGCGATCTACTAGTATCGTTTTTACAAAACCTTTGACTTTCGGGTGGATGCTTACTTTATTCCATGGCTTCAATTCTCCCGGTAGTGAAATGGTTTTCGCTGGTTTCAGGCTCTGAACGGTGGTCAGTTCTGCCTCCGCCGGAGCTTCGGTTTTTTGACTGGTTTCATTGTGTTCAGTTTCAGCCTCAGAGGTGCAAGCCGATATCGCCAGCGACGCAAGGATTACGATAACGAGAGATTTAAGAGTTGTCATAGACATGGACGGATGTAAGTTTTTACGAAAGAAATTGCTTGAAGAATCCTCAGGATCAAGGGATACCGAGTCGATGGATGCTTTTTTCTGAACCATCGTGAAGATTGCCGGGAGGATCAGGAGAGATGCCAAAGTTGAGGCGATCAGTCCACCAATAACAGCCTGGCCGAGAGGAGCGATCTGGTCGCCACCGTCTCCCAATCCTGAGGCCATTGGAATCATTCCGGCGATCATGGCGATACTCGTCATTAATATCGGTCGAATCCGGCTTCCGGCTGCGAGCGTCACAGCTTTGCCGGCGTCTTTGATCTCGAGGCGAATATTTTCAGCATTTGTGACCATCAAAATGGCATTGGCAACCGAAACCCCAACGGACATGATCAAACCCATATAAGATTGAAGGTTCAAAGTAGCACCGGTTGTAAGAAGCAGCCCGATTGATCCCACTACCACCGCTGGTATTGTAGAAAGTACAACCAGTGATAGTTTAAACGACTGATAAGAGGCAGCCAGCAAAAGGAACATGATTATGATCGCGATCATCAACCCGGTTTGCAAACTTGTAAGTGTATCCGTCAACAGATTGGACTGTCCTTTGAGCTCAACCAAAACTCCGCGTGGAGGTTCTCCGGCATTTTTAATGGCTTTTTTAACTGCGTCTGTAGCCGTTCCCAAATCCTTTTTATACAAGTTCGAAGTGATTGTAACCAGACGGTTTGGTCCTGCGCGGTCGTATTCTCCGGGCGTTGTCTTTTCGGAGAAAGTGGCTACATCTGCAAGCAACGGATTGCTCACGCCACTTTTCAAAGGTATTGTTCCAATATCTTCCACCGACGTCATTTGATATTCAGGGATTTGTACCTGAACCTGATATGCCAAGCCTTTCGCATTGTCGAGCCACAAATTTTTGTCCGTAAAACGGCTGGACGAGGTTGCTGCCACCATAGATCTGGCTACCTGCGTGGAAGTAATACCTAACTGACCAGCACGTTCGCGATTGATATCTACGTTCAGAACCGGATATTCAAGCGGCTGAGCGATTTGAACGTCCCGCAAATACGATATCTCTTTCATTTCAGCCTGAATTTTTTTGGCAAACCGACCGGCTTCTTCAATATCTTTCGCTGCAACACTTACTTCGATCGGGGTGGAAGAGCCTTGGCTCATGATCTTGTCAACCAACTCGATCGGTTCAAAAGAAATACTCAGTGAAGGAAGTTCTTTTGAGATATTAGCACGAAGTTTCTCTTTCAACGCATCCATTTTTACAGGAAAATCTTCCCTTAGAGACAATTGAAGTACTGCTTCATGCGGACCACTATTGAAAACGAATATGTTGGAGGTGCCATAGCTGGAAGGCACGGTGCCGACATATGCAGACGATATCTCGACGTTTTCTTTGCCAACTTCCTTCTTGATCAAATCCAGTACTCTCAGCGTCGCCTGTTCGGTACGTTCAACCCTTGTACCATCGGGAACGCGTAAACGCATCTGAAATTGGTGACTATTTGCTTTTGGCAGAATATCTGTTCCTATCAATAGAAATCCACCGATGATCAGCAAAACCGAAACAACGAGGTAAACAGGAACGACAAAATTTCTTTTGTTCAATATGCCTGAAAGTGAATCCAGATATCTCAGTTTGAATTTCTCAAATCCTTTCACTGGCAGCGACGGATGCGCACCTTCTTCAATCACATCGTGAATTTCAGTGCTGTCCAGGGCCAACGTTGGTGCCTCGTGTTTTGGATGGTCTTTCAGAAGCCAGTTTGCCAATACGGGTACCAAAGTTTGCGATAAAAGGAACGACGCGATCATCGCAAAACCAACAGCCAGTGACAGTGGCAAGAACATACCTCTTGGAATACCCGTCATTACAAATGATGGAGCAAAAACGGCTAATATGGCCAAAAGGATAAGGAATTCGGGGAAAGCGATTTCCTTACACGCATCCCATATGGCCTGTTCTTTGGGCTTACTCATTTCCTGATGCTGGTGAATATTTTCAATCGTCACCGTGGCCTGATCTACCAATACTCCAATAGCCAGTGCTAATCCGCTCAGCGTCATGATATTGATCGTTTGACCAAACAAATTCATCAATATCACCGCTGAAAGAATAGATATCGGAATCGTAACAACCACGATGATCACACTCCGCCAATCGCGAAGAAAAAGCAATACCATCAATCCGGTAAGTAACGCACCCAGAATACCCTCCGTGATCAGACTTTTCAATGAGTTCGTTACATATACCGACTGGTCAAATTCGTAACTGATTTTAATATCTTCCGGTACAGCATTTCTCAACTGAGGCAAAGCCGCACGGATATTGTTTACAACGTCAAGTGTCGACGCGTCCGATTTTTTTACGACCGGGATATATACCGCTCTTTTCCCATTGACCAGCGCATAACTCACGGTCACGTCGGCGCCGTCTTCCACGGTACCCACGTCACGAACAAAAACAGTCGGGCCTGAACCAACGCGAATCGGGATATTGAGGAAGTCTTCAGGTTTGCTGATCAGGGAGTTAACAGGTGTCATGAGCGTTTTCTCACCGATGCGGATATTTCCGGCAGGGGATGGCTGGTTATTGGCGACAATGGATTTGATGATTTCCTCAGGTGTCAGGTGATAACTTCTGATTCTTTCCGGATCCACACGAACGACGATTGTTCTTTGATTACCTCCAAAAGGCGGCGGGCTGGATACCCCTTCAATACGGGAAAACATTGGGCGAACACGAGATGAAGCAAAATCCTGAATTTCATTTAGCGAGCGGGAGGAGCTTTCAAAAACCATTTGTCCGATGGGAACAGAGCTGGCGTCGAAACGAACCACTTGGGGAGGAACGGTTCCTTCTGGCATATATGCCTTCGCACGGGAAACGTTATTTGCCACTTCCGCCGCCGCCTGGGCCATATCTGTGCCCGGATAAAATGACAATTTGATCAGAGACAATCCCTGAATGGTTTTTACATCGACATCTTTGATCCCCGATACATATAAAAAGTGATCCTGATAACGGGTCGCGATGAAGCCGTCCATCTGGTCGGGAGCCATACCACCATATGGTTGCACCACATAAATAGTCGGCAGGTCAAGATTCGGGAAAATGTCTACCGGAATCGTTCGGATTGACAATATCGAAAAGAACAGGATCCCGATCACCACCACAACTATGGAAATGGGCTGTCTCAGAGCAGTTCGAATGAGTTGATACATATCTTTGGGTTATATATTTCGACTTAAATAATGGGCGGTAACTGTCAGAATGCAATCTGATCAGTTACCAGTCTGGTTTAGGAATATGGTCAGGTCACCTGCAGAAGCAGCTTCCATGAGTAAGGCACGCCAGGCGTTTCCGTTTGTGACATATCGGTCAATTTCCGCGCGGTTCAGCGTGTTTACACTTTGAGCCAGCGTAAACAAATCTGTCATGCCGTTGCGATATCTCGCTTCTGCCTGATTGAAAGCCGTTTGCGCGGCCGATAATTGAACTGGAGTAAGTCGTGCCTGC
Organism: Dyadobacter sp. HNCC25DJ184; assembly: GCF_056895215.1. Taxonomy (NCBI): domain Bacteria; kingdom Pseudomonadati; phylum Bacteroidota; class Cytophagia; order Cytophagales; family Spirosomataceae; genus Dyadobacter; species Dyadobacter sp. HNCC25DJ184. The sequence goes on from NZ_JBXHAQ010000009.1 coordinate 224,290, forward strand.
GCTAGTGAAAGATCAAATTGGAGCTGAGATTCGCGCTGCTGTCTGCTGAGCTGGAGTTTTTGGGTATTGTATAATTCCTTAAAACGCTCAGCCTGAAATTGTTCGCTTTTATAATCATTACGAACTTTCAGGATATTGGTCAGGTTCCATCTGGTGGATATGCCAAAAAGATAATTGTAAACCTGAAACTTGACGCCACTCCCAAAGTTGGAATCAAAGCTGTCGTCCTGATTGGAAACCCCTGAACCGCGGCCCCATCCGGCAGCAACGAGCGATATCGATGGCAGTGCTGAGCGGTGTATTGCCGTACTTCGGGCATTTGAAAGGTCGATTTGAGCTTGCGCCAAACGCAAAAGCGGATTCTTTTGAAACTCCCCTGAAAAGGTCGCTGACACGGGAAGTTTGGAATAAAAATGCAGGGAGTCTACTGTCAGATTCTCTGTTAGTTCGCCACTTAACTCTGCGAGGCGAAGTTGTTGTGTTTTTTCAGAACGTTGACTTTCCAAAAGTAAAAGTTGGGCCTTCGCATATTCCGCGCTGGCGAGTGAGCTGTCGACGCCCGGTCTCATTCCTGAGGTAACATTGGCGTCCGTCACTTCCTTAAAAACACGCGCTCTTTCCAGGTTTTGGAGCTGAGCATCTACAAGCTTTTGATTGATCAGCAAAACCAGGTATGCATCAATAATCTTTATCTGATGCTGGAAAAGTTCGTTTTCATAGTCAAACTGACTTCTTGCAATATCTGAATTGACCGCGTTGATATTGGCTTTGATCTTTCCAAAATTGAATACTTTCCAATCCACGATTGCCGAGGTAAAACTTCCGAAAACTCCCGTATAGATGTTTTCGGGCCTGATTCCGCCGGAGGGTGACAGTGCAGAGCCTTCGTTGGGTAAGTAAGCGCCGGCTACACTATTGCTGGTCGAAAAAGTGTACTGGTCCTGAACGACAAATGACGGCAGATAGTCCGTTTTTACGGATTTAAGTTTACTTTCTGCGCTTTTAATTTCAGCCTTTTTAGCTTTCAGAAACGGGAAATTTTGTTTTCCCTTTTCGAGAATATCGTTTAAAGTAACTTGCTGTGCCATAACACCCACCGGAACGCATATCCATAAAATCAGGAAAGTAACCAGGCGTTTGACATGAGAGCTTTGTGTTGATAAGCATCGGCTTTCTCGTTGGAGGCACTTCTCCGACCCGAAAAATCGCGGCTGACGTGGATAATTCATGAAGTAATCGACTTTATTTTAGGAATAAATTTTGGTCGAAACTATCAACCAAATTGGGAAACATTTGGGAAGAAAGGCCTTGGAGAACTTTTATGGGCTAATTTTATACTTTCCCAAATGTTTCCCATTTCGCCGGGTAGTTTTGTGATGCACATTCTGTATTCTGATGAAAATACTTATTGTAGAAGATGAAAAAGGACTGGCCGAAAGCATCTCGGATTATCTGGGCAGGGAGGGTTTTGTTTGTGAAATAGCCCACACGTTTTGGGAGGCCGATGAGAAGGTAAGTATCTATAATTATGATTGCACGATTGTCGATCTGATGCTGCCTGATGGCGAGGGATATGGAATTATCCAAACACTCAAAAAAATAGCCGCTACCACGGGGATTATCATAATATCTGCCCGTAACTCACTGGAAGACAAGATTAAGGGGTTGGAGATCGGCTCGGACGATTACCTTACCAAACCGTTTCATTTATCCGAGCTGAACGCACGTGTGAAGTCGCTGATCAGGCGGAGAAGTTTCGGGGGGAATAATGATATTCAGTGGAATAGCATCACCGTCCAGCTTCAGGCTAGAAAAGTTTTCGTGGCTGGAAAAGAGACTGCACTTTCTCGTAAGGAATATGATTTGCTTTTATATTTTCTGGCAAACATTGATATGGCGTTGACAAAAGAATCCATCGCCGAACACCTTTGGGGGGATCATATCGATTCTTCCGATTCGCTGGATATGGTGTATTCGCATATTAAAAACCTGCGGCGGAAGTTGCTCGAAAAAGGTGGAAAGGACTATATTCAATCGATTTATGGTATCGGATACAAATTTGCAGCGCCTTGAAACTCTTAGCAAAAACCAGTCGGCTTTATTTGATCGTATCGTTATTCATCTACCTGACAGCGGGAATTACTTTTTACTGGATCGTCAAAACCATGATCTACGACGAAGTAGAAACCCGTCTGCGAGTAGAACGGCGCGATTTTGAGGCCTATCTTGCTACCCATAATACCTGGTCGAACAATTCATACTTCGTTGAAAACAAGATCGAAGTTTCTCCGGTTTACGGCACATTTAAAAATTCTCCGACATTTACCGACACTTTGATTGTCAATCAATATGATGAGTCGGTGGATCCATTTCGGCAGCTAACCTTTTACACAATGATAGGTGGTGTACCGCATCGGGTGGAAATCCGGAAATCCATGATTCAGTCATATAAGCTGATAGAGGCGATATCTGTTGTGATGGTGTTGTTTTTGGGTATGCTGATGCTGAGTATGTTTTTCTTCCAGAGGAAATTGTCGGGCAAATTATGGCAGGCGTTCTATGATACCCTTGCTAAAATCAAACAGTTCGACTGGACCAAAGAGCAGCCCCTCCACCTTACGGAGACTGAAATTGATGAGTTTGCCGAGTTGAATGATGTGTTTACCAAAATGGGCGACAAGATGCAGCATGACTATCGCAGTCTCAAGGAATTTACAGAGAATGCGTCTCACGAAATTCAGACTCCGTTGGCTCTGATCAATGCCCGTGTAGAGCAATTTATTCAATCAAAAGATCTGGACGCCGAACATACCTATTGGATTGAGGAAATATATCATGCATCCAGACGGATGTCGCGCCTCAACCAGGGATTGCTGTTATTAGCAAAGATTGATAATCAGCAGTTTGGTATAGAGGAAGAGCTTGATTTGACCCAGTTGATAGAAGACAAATTACAGGATTTCGAGGATATTGTAACGCATCGCGAAATCGAGATCAAAAGAAATTGGAATAGCCATTTTGTAAAGAAAATGTCGCCAAGCCTCGCCGATATCCTATTGACAAACCTTATCAATAACGCTATTCGTCATAACCATGAATTTGGCAAAATTGAGATAAACGGTGGTGCCCACTATCTTCAGATCAGCAACACGGGAGCCGAATTGAAAAGTGATCCTGCACGTCTCTTTGAAAGATTCAAAAAAGAATCAGCGAAGACAGAATCAGTTGGCCTTGGGCTGGCAATTGTCAAGCAAATATGTGACAATTCGGGGCTGATCGTTGAATATGACTACCATAATTCAATTCACCTGATCAGTATTCATGACAATCAGGAATGGAGGTAAATGATAATTGTTAAAACAGGTTTGCCTTATTTCACCCTTTCAGGGTTGTCCCTGTGAAGAAAATATGCCGTTCTATAATAATACCACCACTTCGTGGTTATTAGAGGGCCGAATTCGTGAGATTATTTGAACTGAGTTATCAAATACAACCAGAATCGAGACTGTAAAAAGTCCGAAGGACTGACATTTTTATAGCAAGTTTATCAAAAGCAAACAGGATCGGCACGTGTTTGGAGAAGTGCGAAGGGCTGACATTATTGTAAAAAAGTCTGTTAAAAGGAAAGCCGAATCAGCATTTGCTTGGAGGAGTGCGAAGGGCTGACATTATTGTATAAAAAAGTCTGGTAAAAGGAAAGCCGAATCGGGACTTGCCTGGAGAAGTCCGAAGGACTGACATTGTTATAGCAAAGTGTCGCTAAAAGAAAAATCTGAACCACGAAGGTGAAATCGCCTATCCAAAATTCACACTAAACTCTGCTTTGGGTATCCGCTTAACAGCCAAACCGCATTTGCACAGCCTACTGAATTGCAGCTTTTTGCAAATCTGCATCCAGCGTTTTATTGGTGGGGAATTCCTGTGGTATCCACCGATTAACGATTTTGCCGGAAGCATCAGTTACCAGGAAAGGGTATCTGATATCAATTGCGTATCGTTGTTTCAGTAAGTCGATGGTCTCGTCAGAAACCCAGTAATGTTTCGCGTCCGCACGGTCTTTGGTATACTGCTTCAAGGTTCCGAAAGGAAGGCCAGGTACTACCGAAACGTATGCAAAGTTCACTTTGTCCTTATATTTTTCTTCCAATACTTTCAGAGAAGGCTCGTGCTGGCCGATACTGAAAGCAAAAACCATAACCATCGGTTTTTTCAAAGTGCTCACTGCGACAGCCGTGCTGTCCATTCCCAGCATAGTAAGTTCAGGTAGATCCTGGCCAGGAGAGAGCGATTCTTTGGTTTTGATTAAGTCCGTGAAATATTTGTTTAACGGAGATTGGGGAAAAGTGCTCTGAAAATCAGCGAGCAACGTCTTTCCTGTTTCAACTTCTGGGGTGGCGGTTACCGCGTAATTAAGCCAATAAGTCAACAGGTATTCCTGCTGTTTCGGGTTCGAAGCCAGCTTCTCCTTGCTATATGCATAAACGTCTTTTAAAGCATCCGGACTAATTTCATACCTGCTACTTTCGTCCAGTGGAAATTTGCGGATCGACGGTATCAAAGCCCAGTTTCTAAGTTCGTCACGATAAGCTTTACTAAGCAACGCATCGTCCGAAAGTATTTTGAAATCTGTAAGTGTCAGATCTTCTAATTCTTTTCGTTGTACCGGATCCAGTTTCGTTACCTTATTTTTTCGCATAATTCTCTCTGCCATCAGGTTTCGTATCACTAATGGCTCGGTAAAAGTAGTGGCCGTCACATAAGCTTCAAATGCGGGAACTGGCGATGCTTCGGTTTTGAATTTCGCGTAAGATGTTGTGCGTAAGTTTTTCAAACTATCACTTTGATGCACCACAGTTTTACTTTCAATAGCGTATGGTTTGTACCCAAAAACAGGAAGATACTGATAATGGTTTTCAAGGAAATGCGTGCTCAAAAAAACCTGATAATTGGCATTCGTACCAGCGAAAGCGACGTCATTGTTGGCAGAGAACATAACAACTAGATTGTCTCCCGGCTGCATAAAAAGCATATAAGTCCGGTTTCGACCATTCCCAACAAACTGCAGGCGTACCATTTTTGGCTCCTTAATCGACAATTCTACTCGGTCATTCTGAATATCTTTAAAGTTGATCGTGGCGATTGTTTCATATTCGATCTCCGACAAGCCAATGCCCAAACTGGGGTAAAATCCAACATTTTCAACCACCAACGTTACGATTGCGTTAGATACACCCGTTGATCCAACCGTGATGCTGGTAGGCTTGTCGGCGCCTTCGGAAGAGGCCTGACAGGTAAAAGCAATGAAAGAACAGATGGTCAGGATTATAAAAATGGTCGATCTTAGTCTCATATTTTGTTAAATGTGTGGAAACAGCTTTGTCGTTAACCGATTAGGATAACGGACAATCGACGGTAAAAGTAAATAATTGTGCCATTATAATATTTCTTTACTGAAAGGTACTGCGCAATTAACCCGAAGCTTCTTTTTTTTAATGTGACGGGGTTATATTTGATATTCGAATTTGCAAGTTTATAACACTTATAACGAAGTTACGGTTTAGACTGCCACTTCTCTCATCATGAACCGCGTTACCTTACTGAATTTTAATACGTTACATTCTCAATTCAACGGAGAGCTATATTTTGACGATTCTACACTTCACCGCGCTCAAAGGACGGTTTACGCTACGGATGCTTCGGTATATCAGGAATTGCCCATTGCGGTGGCGCTTCCAAAAACGGAAGCCGATATTCGTTTGCTGATTTCTTTTGCCAATGAAAATAAATTGACGCTGATTCCGCGTGCAGCAGGAACTTCGCTGGCTGGCCAGGTAGTGGGAAAAGGTATAGTGGTCGATATCTCCAAATATTTCGGGAAAATCATTGAGGTCAATAAGGAGGAAAAATGGGTGAGGGTGCAGCCCGGAGTTATTCGGGATGATTTGAACAAGCATTTAGCGCCGTATGGTCTGCTTTTTGGACCTGAGACTTCTACTGCCAGCCGGGCCATGATCGGTGGGATGATCGGGAATAATTCGTGTGGGTTGCATTCGATCACCTGGGGGGCTACACGTGACCACCTTATGGAGGTCAAAGCGATATTGTCGGATGGAACTGAAACGGTTTTTAACAATAAGACTGTTGCAGATTATTTGAAAAAAGTTTCCAATTCAGCGGAGTTAGGTCAGCGCGAGCGAGGTATATATGCGGGCATGTGGGGGATGCTTTCCAATCCGGTCGATCAGGAATTGATTAAGAAGCAATTTGGGAAACCGACTGTGACGCGTAGAAATTCCGGATATGCTTTGGATGCCATGGTTTCCCATCTTGAAAAGAATGAGATCAATCTTTGTCAGCTAATTGCAGGTTCGGAAGGGACGCTTTGTTTTGTGGTGGAAGCAAAAATCGGATTGGTTGATTTGCCGCCAGCCTCTGTCGGAGTTGTTTGCGTGCATGTCAATTCTCTTGCGGAGTCGCTGCATGCAAATCGTGTAGCGATGAAATACAACCCCAAGGCTTCGGAGCTGGTGGATAAATACATCATGGACTTTACCAAGGAGCATAATGTATATTCCCAAAATCGGTTTTTCATGCAGGGAGACCCCGCGGCTTTGCTGATGGTGGAATTCTGGGGAAATACGGAGCAGGAAGTAAGGGCTCAGGTAGATATATTGATAGCAGATCTGAAAAGCGAGAATTTGGGATATGCATATCCTTTACTTTTTGGAGATGAAGCAAACAAAGCCTGGGATATCCGGAAGGCTGGTTTGGGTTTGATTCGAAATCTCCCGGGCGATACGCAGCCGGTTAATTTGATTGAAGATTGTGCGGTGGCAGTAGAAGACTTGCCGGAATATATTGCTGATTTGGAAATACTACTCAAAGAGCATGGCTTGCATGCGTCCTATTATGCACACGCCGGGGCAGGAGAATTGCACGTGGAACCATTGATCAATCTGAAAACTTCTGAAGGGAAGATCAAATTCAGGGAGGTACTTCGCGATACTGCAAAACTGGTTAAAAAATACAACGGTATCCTTTCCGGGGAACATGGCGATGGTAGGCTGAGGGGCGAATTTATACCCTATATGATGGGGGAGGAGGTATATGAAATGTTCCGTCAGGTAAAACGGATATGGGATCCAAACGGCATTTTTAATGCTAACAAGATTGTAGATACCCCTCCGATGAATGAGTTTTTGAGATATGAGCAAGACTTGCCAAAGATTGATATTCCCACTCTTTTTGACTTTTCGGCTCAAGAAGGAATACTTAGATTGGCTGAAAAATGCAGTGGTTCAGGTGATTGCAGAAAAACTGAACTGACCGGGGGAACGATGTGTCCCAGCTATATGGCCACCAGACGAGAAAAAGATACAACCAGAGCACGGGCTAATATTTTAAGGCAATACCTTACTCAGAAATCTGTCGGGAGAGTTAAAGAAGGAGAGGAGGCAGTAGGGCAGGAAATGGTGAAGGAGGTGCTGGATTTATGTCTCTCCTGCAAAGGCTGTAAATCTGAATGCCCTTCAAGTGTTGATATCGGAAAAATGAAAGCCGAGTTTACACAGGAATATTACGAAACCAATGGAATTCCGTTCAGAAGTAAGCTCATTGCGAATTTCTCGAAGCAAATGAAATTGGCATCGATTGCCCCGTTTGTATATAATGCCATTTTTGGAACAACAACCCTACGGAAAATAGCAAACAAAGTAGTTGGATTTCATCCCGAAAGGTCGATGCCCGTTTTGCACAGCACAACTTTGCAAAGCTGGTATCAGAAGAGAGAAAGAGTACAGGCGGAGAAAAAAGTATACCTCTTCTGCGACGAATTTACTAACTACAATGATGTAGAAATAGGTAAAAAAGCCATTAATTTATTAGAAAAACTTGGCTACGAAGTTGTGGTTCCGGATCACAAGGAATCAGCGCGATCATATCTCTCAAAGGGTTTTGTGAAAGAGGCGAAGAAGCTTGCGGAGGAAAACGTAAATATGTTGAAAAAAATAATCACATACGACACGCCACTCATCGGAATAGAACCTTCGGCAATACTTTCTTTTCGGGATGAGTACCCCGATCTGGTTGCCTCAAACCTTAAAGATGCTGCAATTTCCATTTCGAAAAATGCGCTTTTGTTCGAAGAATTTATCGCCCGGGAACTGGACGCCGGAAGGATATCGAAGGATAAATTTACCAAAAAAGCACGGCTGATAAAACTGCATGGTCATTGCCATCAAAAGGCGTTATCAACCTTGACAGCTTCGAAAAAAGCGCTGTCTTTACCACCGAATTATAAAGTACAGCTGATCCCATCGGGTTGCTGCGGAATGGCGGGTTCGTTCGGATATGAAGCCGAGCATTACGACGTTTCGATGCAAATTGGAGAATTAGTATTATTTCCAACAGTACGTCAACAGCCTGATAATGTTATTATTGCCGCAGCAGGAACGAGCTGTCGACATCAGATAAAAGATGGCACAGGACGAAAAGCGCTTCATCCGGCCGAAATTTTGTGGGATGCCATCGAATAGCATCCCATAAGATTTTACTGTGTTCCTCTAACATTTTGCATGACCGTATCTGCATTGGTTGCAGTAGTGTCAGGATTCTTATTGACCGAGTCTGGTGCAGCCATCGACGGAGATTCTGCTTCCTTAAAATTTCCGTTGTGGTTGAAGAAGCCTCCGAAAAAGGCGATCAATATTAATAGGATACCTATTCCTAAAATCCACTTCCAAACATTCTTCAAATTTTTGGTGGATCTGGCTTCTTTATCTGTTTCTTCCCTGTCCATGGCGATTTAAAATTTGGTTTGATAATACTCAGTATACCAAATTCATACCACGCTTTTAAAAGCAATAATTGGAGGTTTAATGTAAAAATGTGTAGACAAATTTTCCTTATCATTTTGAGTATTGAACCAAAGAATATAAGTGTATCGTTATGCACAAAATTGCGTACCTTTACTAGCAATAATATACCCTTCTCAAAATAACTCAACGTTAAAATGAAAAATTCTACATGGAAGATTCCTCTTCTTTTGCTGTCCCTCTTATTTTCATTCAGTGCCGTTGCGCAAGATGAAACCCGAAGTTTTTTCTCTGTCAGCGGAGGATATAGCCTGCCGGTTGGAGAAATGGCTAATGAAAAGGCAGATGACTCAATCGCCGGTCTAGCCGGGCCGGGATATTACGGACAAGTCAATTACGATTTCCGAATGTTTCGATGGTTTGGGATCAAAGCATCCGGCAGTATGAACAATAATACTACCAATTCCGGGCCAATGATCGACAAAGCGCATGAGTACACTGATTTTCTGGATGAAAAGTTCACCTGGAATGCAGATGTTTCAAGATGGAAATTAAGTGCGCTTATGGTGGGGCCTGCGGTATATATTAATATTAAGAGGATGCAGCTAGAACTTCACGGTCAGGTTGGTCAGGTTTGGGCAACTTCTCCCAATGTAAGCGTAGTGGGAAATTCTGATATGAATAAACCACCTGTTTATGTGAATTTAAAGGCTTTTTCTCGATCAGCCTTCGGATTTCAAAGTGGGGCGAGTTTCCGTTTTCCAATTGTCAGGAATCTTTATCTTCAGGTTAATGGCGATATTATTGGAGCGAAAATAGAAGTGAAGGATATCAAAATAAATGCAACGAGAGGATCTCACGATTTCTCAGAGAAGTTGAGTGAAAAACGATTCGTAGGCGTTGTGAATGTTGGTGGAGGTATCGGGATCGCATTCTAATTATTGGTCCAATCAACAAAAAAGCGGATGCTGACAATCGTCAGCATCCGCTTTTTTCTGTCACCCACTTATCTTATTTGGCAAACCACAATTTCAATTTCATATCGTTCTGGCCTCCCTGAGCAGTCAGAGCTGTATTGAAATTTTCTTTGTTCAAAGACTCTTCAGAACCGGGATAAGGCAGGCGTGTTGGAAGAATGTTTCCATTCGTGTTCAAGTCCGGTACTTTAAGATCAGGGATTCCTGTACGACGATATTCCGTCCAGGCTTCTACTCCCTGGCCATATAGTGCAATCCACTTTTGTTCCATAATTTGCTGATAACCAGCTGTTCCTGGTTTAAGAGCATTAGTAGCTAAATAGGAAGGGCTCACTGTCAACGCATATTGCGCGTGGGAAGCGGTAATAGCCTCGGTGTAGTTTGCTTCGGTAGTTCCTGCAGCAGCTATTCCATTATATGCAAATTCAGCCTTCAGAAACAACAATTCAGCATATGTCATGATCACACCTGGTGCGGTTGCTTTCGTGAAATAATCTCCCACTTTGGAAGTTTTCGAAAGCCCCAGCGCATTGGCGTCGGAAGACGACAGCCCATTTGGAACGCCCTTGTATTCTCCACCATCTTGTGGTGTATTGGCATAAACCGGAAGTCGTGCATCGCCTAACGCCAGCAACTTATTCACTAACGTAGCGCTTACACGGTGGTCATCACGTGTCTTACGATTTTGATTTATAGGGTTGTTATTGTTCGTCGCGTCCAGATAGTTCAGCTGAATGTTATCTGCGTTGCTTGAAATTACCGGATACTTTGCGGCATCGCTCAGGATGCGGGTCACTTCCGATTTTACGTCAAGAGGTGCATCCGCCTTATTCAGCATTCTTGCGAGCAAACGAAGGCTTAGTGAGTTTGCAAATTTCTTCCATTTCAGCATATTGCCGTTCAAAAGGATATCACCGGTGATCGCATTCCCACTTGTTGTAATCATGTCATTGGCCGTTTTTAATTCACCAACCAGTCCAGCGTAAACCGCCTTTTGTGAATCATATTTTGGCAACAATTGATCTTCCAGTCCCTTCAGGGCTTCTGCATAAGGTATATCGCCATATATATCGGTTAACAGCATAAAAACCCAGGCCCGCATAATGGTCGCCACAGCCTGATAGTTAGGGTTGCTGGTCTCGACTGCTATCTTTGATATACGGTCATAATCTGCAAGAGATTCGATGAACATCGTTTGCCACGCACCATTATAAACGTCGGCAGAAACTGTGTATTGATCTATATCTGTATATTGGATACGGGCCCAGTGCTGGGAAAATCCGTCACCGATGTCCTGGCCCAGGGACCCGCCCCAATATGCGTCTACTGCGCTTTGAATACCATGTGGAAGGAAAAGATCAGCCGACCCGGTAGATGCGCTGTTCGGGTTGGTATTGATTTCGTCGAAATCTCCGGTACACGATAAAGTACAAAAAAGGAGACCTGCCAGAAACGTTTTTGATTTAGTGAAATATAATATGCTTTTCATAAGTATCTGATTTTAAATCTTATAGATTGAAGCTGATGTTGAAACCCACCGAACGCGTTGTTGGAAGCTGTCCATTTTCGATACCCTGAAGGTTACCATCATTATAGTAGCTTGTTTCAGGATCGATGTGTGGAAGGTTGCTATGAAGCAATGCCAGGTTACGGCCGACTACCGAAATTGCGATATCGCGGAATGGTAGTTTTTTCATTACCTGGCCCGGAATCATATAGGTGAATTTTACCTCTCTCAACTTTACATAACTCGCATCGAAAATCGTGTTTTCGTTGTTTGTCAGAAGGTAATATTTGTGGTGGTATTCTTCCGAACTGATTGACTTGGTGTTAGGTACATATTCCGGGTTTGCAGCAGTACCAACGTTCACAACGCCTTCTCCCACAACACCCGTTTCGCGGCCCATGGTTGTTTCTGCCAATACCCCGGTATAGCGACCGATATTGATTGACTGCGAGAAGATATCTCCACCATTTTTGATATCGATCAGCGTGCTCAGAGAGAATCTCTTGTAAGTGAATGTATTAGAAATACCGCCGATCCAATTTGGTGTAAAGCTACCCAGGACACGGCTAACCGGGTCGATCGTTGGATATCCTTGGGAATCGTAAACGATATTGCCTTCAGGATCACGCATGAAGCCCTTTCCGAAAAATGTACCGTATGGCTCACCAACACGTGCTTCAACGGAAAGCCCTCTGAAGCTGCTTGTAGAGGTAGCCTGAGTTAACGTATTGTAGCTTGTGTTCAGCTGGTAGGTTGTAAGGCCATTGGCAAGCGAGATAACTTTGTTTTTGTTTTTCGCCCAGTTTACAGCGATATCCCATTGGAATCCACCTACTTTAACCGGTGTTGCCGTCAACTGGATCTCGATACCTTTGTTTTCAATTTTACCTGCGTTCAAAAGTTTTGATAAATAACCTGTTGTATTTGAAATGTTTACGTCAAGAATCTGATTGGAAGACTCTTTGCTGTAATATGTGACGTCCAAACCAACACGGTTTTGCCAAAGGCGTATATCAGCGCCAATTTCATACGAAGAAGTGATCTCAGGCTTGAGAGAAGCGTTCAACAATGCATTGTTTTCCGACAAACTTGGCGTGCTTCCCCATGGATTTTCGTATTTGTAAGTACTTGCCAGACGATATGGATCGGTATCATTTCCAACCTGGGCGATCCCTGCACGAATTTTTGCGAATGAAAGCACTTTGGAATTGATATTGAACATGTCAGTAATGATCGCGCTCACAGCTGCTGACGGGTAGAAGTAAGAACGGTTATTGGAAGGCAATGTACTCGACCAGTCATTACGTGCCGTCAAATCCAGGAATAGAAAATGTTTGTACCCCAAGTTTGCAGAAGCATACAAACTGTTTACCGTCTTCTGAATGTATGAGTTTTCAGTCACCGGGCGCTGGCGGGAGTTACCCATATTCCATACACGAGGAATCGCTAACTCCGTAGCTCCCATATAGTTACGCTGTGCGTAATTGGTGCGGTGGTTTCCTCCAATATTTGCGGTAATATCAAATTCTGCAAATTTTTTGGTTGCGTTTAATAAAAAATCAGAGTTGGACTCGCGAACGAATATTTGCTCTTCATTATAACTGTCGTAAAGTTTCGCACCGTTCAAATTATCAATTCTGGCTGCACCTCTCGTTTTGCGACGGTCTGTGTAAAAGTCAGTTCCTGTACGTCCTGTAAGTGTCAGCCAATCCGTGAACTTGTAGGTGGCTGAGATATTTCCATACAACCTGTCGCGATCGTTGGCTCTTGTGCTCAGATTCTGGACATAATATGGGTTGGTCCAATAGTTGTTATTCCAGTTATATTGGTAAATAGAACCTGGTGCCTGGTAGTTTTTCAATTCATCCATATCCACCTGACGTCCAAACCAGATAAAATAAAGTCCCCAGTTAGATCGGTTGTCGCTGCCGTCGTTCACATAGTTCCCCGTTGCCCGAACCGTCAGTTTTTTGGTCAGATTCCAGCCTGCATTCAGTGCAACTGTCCGTCTGTGATAATCTGTATTTGGCAAGATCCCTGATTGTTTCAAGTCTGTGAATGACAAACGGAAATCTCCTTTGTCACTTCCTCCTGTTACGGCAACGCTATTTGTAAAGGTTTTACCGGTTTCGAAGAATTTGTCCACGTTATCAGGATGTGCTATCCAGGGCGTAGGGGTACGGGTACCGTCTGCTGCTATCGGCGAGTTGAATTGTGGAAGCAATCTGCCGTCCAATTTTGGTCCCCAGCTTTCATCCACACCATCGTTAACACCACCGCCTGCTCCATTTACATATGAGAACAGGCCCTTTGCGCCTTGACCATATTCATTTTGCCATTTTGGAAGTCTCAGAGGTGAGTCGAAGCTGGTATTGCTATTGACCGAAACCCCGATTCCTTTTGTTCCCTTGCCACTTTTAGTAGTGATCACTACTACGCCATTTGCGCCTCTCGAACCATATAGAGCCGAAGCGCTTGGTCCTTTCAATACGTTTACTGATTCGATATCATCAGGGTTGATCGAAGCCGCTGCATTTCCGTAATCAACTCCCGTTCCCGAACCGAAATTGCTATTATCAATAGGTACTCCATCCACTACGAAAAGAGGCTGATTGTTACTTCCGATCGAACTGGCCCCTCTGATGATCATACGGGACGATGCACCAGGAGCTCCATTGGATCCTGTCACCTGGACTCCTGCTAATCTTCCTGATAATGAATTTATTAAATTAGTTTCGCGTGCCTGGGTCAATGCCTTTCCACTCACTTCCTGAACGGAATATCCGAGTGCTTTTTTCTCTCTGGCAATACCCAAAGCTGTAACCACAATCTCGTTAAACTGGGTCGCGTCCTCCTCCAGAAGAATCTCAAAAGAAGTTTTAGTTCCAGTCTCTATTTCAATTGTTTTGAAGCCAATGAAAGATACAACGATGGTAGTATTAGCGGGTGCAGTCATTGTAAATGCACCATCAGCATCGGTAGTACTACCACGACTCGTTCCTTTGATAAGGATACTGGCTCCCGGAAGGCCGGTACCGTCGCCTTTTGACAGTACTCTACCCTTAATGGCCAGATCCTGACCAAAGGTGGTGAGGCTGAGTAACATAAAAAGCATTATGTACGTCAGTGTAAAGTTTAATCTCATAATGATTAGGTAGGTTTTAAAAAATGTAAATAGTAAGATGAGTGATAATTAATACGTCATCCAACTCCTGGTGGGAGGCGGATCGTCGTGGCGCAGAAAAGTGATAATTTTGGCGTGAAAGGGAGGTTAATTCATATGAGAGAGTAGTATGGTAAATAAATATGTAATAAGAGTGAATTGGAAAATAATATTCTACAAAATGAGCTGCTTTCAAAATTATAGAACGTGATTTTATATAAAGTAAAAATATAAATCAATAATAATTTGCAAATGAAGAATAAGATTATATTTTTTGTGGTTATAGTAATAAAAATGACGTTATATGGCATTTCTTGCAAATAATATTCTATACAAAATAATATTTGCCAAATTATATACGTAATTGTTTTGTAAAATATAATGTAAGTTAAGTGCAAAACGAGGTGGGTATTTTTGAGCCTCCTCGACATTCTAAATTGGCTGTGACATACTATCAGTTATGCTATGCCTGCAGCTGGTTGCTCTCGTTGGAAAATGCCTTGACTCCCTTATGCTGTGTGAGAATAATGGTCAAAAATTGCGTGAAAAGTCTGTGATTGTCAGTCAGGCGTGAGAAGGTGTTATTGAATCACTATATTTGTAGCTTGTTGTTTAGCAGACTGGACGTCATTAGCTGGCGATAGGTCGATATCAGTAATTCGTACACAATTTATTAATGAAGGTTCTCAAATTTGGTGGCACTTCTGTCGGTTCGGCAGACAGCATAAAAACGGTAATCGGTATCATTGAAAATAACCTTGAAAAAGGGGAACGAATAGCAGTCGTTTTTTCCGCCATGGGCGGTGTCACGAACCGGTTGATTGAAATTGGCAAAATGGCGGCTTCCGGAAACACGGAATATATTGAATTTCTGAAAGTTGTTGAAGAAAGACATTTCGCTGTTGTAAGGGGTTTAATCAATGTCAAACAGCAGAGCAGTACTTTTGCCGCTGTGAGAGGATTGTTCAATGAATTGTCGGATATCCTTAAAGGCGTATCCTGGATTAAAGAACTTTCTGTTCGCACGCTGGATCTGATCATGAGTTTCGGCGAACGTTTATCGACACTTGTCATCAGTGAGATTCTGAAAAGTAAAGGGGTAAATGCTGAGTTCTGCGATGCGCGACAGATCATTCATACCAATGAAACATATGGTATGGGCGACGTAAATTTCGAGGCGACCAATCATTTGATTCTTGAATATTTTGCTAAACACACTGCGCTGCAATGTGTGACGGGCTTTATTGCGTCCACCGCAGATGGGGTGACCACTACGCTCGGCAGAGGCGGATCAGACTATACAGCTTCTATTATTGGAGCGGCTTTGGATGCCGATTCCATTGAAATCTGGACTGACGTGGACGGTATGATGACTGCTGATCCTCGTAAAGTTGCGAATGCGTTTACGATTCCATCTATATCATATGCCGAAGCTATGGAGCTTTCGCATTTTGGTGCGAAGGTGATATATCCACCGAGTTTGCAACCTGCATTTTCTAAAAATATAACACTTAAAGTACTGAATACCTTTAATGTAGAATTTGGAGGTACATATGTCCAAAAGGCAGCCAATGGAAAAGATTATGCCATAACCGGTATTTCCTCGATTGACGAAATAGCGTTGATGAATATCCAGGGAAGCGGTATGATCGGCGTGGCGGGTATATCCGGCCGGCTTTTTACGACACTTTCCAATAATTCCATCAGCGTAATTCTGATATCGCAGGCCTCTTCGGAACACTCGATATGCTTCTCCATTGACCCAAAAAATGCTGCAAAAGCAATTGAGGTTTTGGAAAAGGAATTTGCGACAGAAATTGCGTTGGGGCATATTGACAGCATCGGCGTTGAAAAAAATCTGTCCATCATTGCGATTGTCGGCGAAGGAATGAAGAAGAGTACGGGTGTTTCCGGCAAGCTTTTCTCTGTTTTGGGTAAAAACGGTATCAACGTAGTTGCGACGGCTCAGGGCTCTTCGGAGTTGAATATCTCAGTTGTAATTGCAAAAGGCGATTTGTCAAAAGCTTTGAATGCCATTCACGGCGTTTTCTTCCAATCCGAAACGCGTTCCCTCAATTTGTTTATTGTCGGAGTGGGCTTGATAGGAGGTACCTTGCTGGAACAGATTAAAAACCAGGCAACCTATTTAAGAGAAGAAAAACTCTTAAACCTGAATATCGCCGGATTGACCAATACTAAAAAAATGTTGCTGGAAGCGGATGGCATTAATCCAGGTCAGTGGCGCGAAAGAATAAATGAGGAAGGTGTAAAGACGAGTTTGCCGGCATTCGTTCACAGGATGATCGAGCTCAACCTGCCGAACAGTGTTTTTGTGGATTGTACCTCGGATAAAGATATCGTTCAGTATTACAATATGTTACTCGATGCGAGTATATCAGTAGTTACACCGAATAAAGTAGCCAATTCCGGATCATATGCAGAGTATATCGCTTTGCAAAGAACTGCGCTGAAAAGAGGTGTTAAGTTTTTATATGAAACAAACGTGGGGGCAGGTTTGCCAATCATTAACACCATTCAGGGCTTGATGGCCAGTGGTGATAAATTTCTGAAAATTGAAGCCATCCTTTCGGGGACGCTTTCCTATATATTCAACTCGTTTGGACCGGGCGTTCGCTTTGCCGATGTTGTGGGTGAAGCCAAAGCAAAAGGGTTTACGGAGCCAGATCCGAGAGAAGATTTGAGTGGTGCGGATGTGGCCAGAAAAATCCTGATTCTTGCGCGTGAGGTAGGCGTTCCACTGGAAGCGAATGAAATTAAAATTGCTCAGATCTTACCGGAAAACTGTTTGAAAGCGACGTCAATTGATTCATTTTTTGAGGAAATGATTGTCTCTGATGATTATTTTGCCGATCTGAGCAAGAAGGCAGCGGATGAAGGCAAAAAACTAAGATATATAGCCTCACTGGAAAACGGAAAGGCAGTTGTTGAATTGAAATCCGTTGACGCGGCCCATCCTTTTTACACGCTTTCAGGAAGTGATAATATCATATCATTTACCACGGAGCGATACAAAGACCGGCCGTTGGTGATTAAAGGTCCGGGAGCAGGAGCGGAAGTGACAGCGTCGGGAGTTTTTGCCGATATCATGAGCATTAGTAGCTATTTGGGATAGAACGAGGCGTAAGGCGATTGTAAGTTATTCTTTCATTGGATGTTATAATTTAAAGTGAATTACGTAAAAGCTTTTGCACCAGCCACAGTGGCGAATGTTGCCTGTGGATTTGATATATTCGGTTTTGCCATTGCAGAACCGGGAGATACTGTTGAAATACGTGGCCGCGACGAACCCGGAATTGTTATTACGGATATAACCGGTGACGGAGGGCGTCTTCCGCGTGCAGCCGAAAAAAACGCGGTAACCGTGGTAATGCTGCATTTGCTTAAGCATCTGGGTATAGAAGATTTTGGATGCGAGGTGATTTTGCATAAAGAAATGCCATTGGGAAGCGGGATGGGTTCGAGTGCAGCCAGTTCGGTAGCCGGCGTTGTCGCTTTGAACGAACTCTTGGGAAATCCATTGTCGCGTAAGGAATTGCTGCCTTTTGCGATGGAAGGCGAGCGTATCGCTTCCGGATCTGCTCATGCTGATAACGTCGGGCCATCATTATTAGGTGGTTTCGTGGTGATCAGGAGCTATCAGCCGCTCGATATTTTCTCGATTCCGGTGCCTGAAGATTTGTATTGTACACTGGTCCATCCTGATATTGAGATCAATACAAAGGACGCCCGATATATCCTCAGAAATGAGGTGACATTGAAGCAGACGATCACGCAAATGGGAAATGTGGCAGGGTTGGTCGCCGGATTAATGCAGGCAGATTATAGCTTAATTAGTCGTTCGATGGTGGATGTGATCATTGAGCCGGTTCGCTCTATATTGATTCCTGAATTTAACGAAGTAAAAAAAGCGGCGCTCGATTCTGGTGCTTTGGGTTGCAGTATATCAGGAGCAGGACCGTCGATGTTTGCTTTGAGCAGGGGAGTTGAAACTGCTGAAAAAGTAGGAAAAATGATGGTGACGAAATTTGCAGAGGGTTCGATTGAAGCTACTATGCATATTTCGAGCATAAACAAAGGTGGAGCGACGATTCTCGAAAGTCACTGATTGAAGACGAATTTTGATCTTGGTTAGTACAGTTAACCACGGAGTTTACGGAGTATTGCACCGAGTTACGCAGAGTTATTGATGAATAATTAAAGAATGAAATAAAGCTTTGTATTCGGAACACCGTGTTACTCGGTGGACGACTCCGTGAACTCCGTGGTAAAACAAACTAAACAGAGCGCGAATTTTCTGAACTTTCTTGACTGAAACGGTTGTTAACAAATTGCCGAATATTAAATATTGAAATTATGGTAACTGTAAGTGAAACCGCAAAAGATAAAATAATAGAACTCCGCAAGGCAGAAGGTCATATTGATGACTATCAAATAAGGGTTGGTGTAGTTGGAGGCGGATGTTCGGGACTTAGCTATAATTTAGAATTTAATTCAGATAGCAAGCCGAATGATATGGTTTTTGAAGATAAAGGTGTGAAAATCATCGTCGACAAAAAGAGTCTTTTATATCTTGCAGGCACTACGCTTGAATTCTCTGATGGTTTGAACGGTAAAGGATTCCAATTTATCAATCCAAACGCGACCCGCACCTGCGGTTGTGGCGAAAGTTTTGCCGTTTAAGACATTCTTAAAAATATTTATTTATCGAAACGCGCCGTGAATTTCATGGCGCGTTTCGTTTATAGGGCTGAATGAAGTTATTTTGCCGTCATATCCTCCGGATATCCTGATCGAGGTCGAAATTGTCCTAATGTCAGATCTAGCCAAAAAGGATATAGTTTTGAATTACATTTACTTTACTTAAATGAAACCTACACTCTTAATTTTGGCTGCCGGGATTGGCAGTCGCTACGGCGGGATCAAACAATTGGATCAATTTGGCCCCAATGGAGAAACGATCATAGATTATTCACTATATGACGCCATCCGAAGTGGATTCGGTAAGGTTGTGTTCATCGTGAGGGACGAAATAAAGGAAGCCGCAGAAGCTATTTTTGCTCCAAAACTAAAAGGAAAGATAGATTTCGATTTTGCCATTCAGGGTGTTCAATCCTATGTTCCTGCTGACTTGGGTAAAGTGGACCGTGTGAAGCCCTGGGGGACTGGTCATGCAACTTTATGCGCCTGGGAACAAACAAATACCCCTTTTGCGGTAATAAATGCCGATGATTTCTATGGCCGGGATGCATTTGCGACCATGTCAGAGTTTTTACAAAACGATACCAACGACAAGCAGCATGCGATGATAGGGTATGAGCTGAAAAGGACCCTTTCGGAAAACGGGACCGTATCAAGAGGTATATGTGTTGAAAGGCCTGACCATAACCTCAGTTCGGTGGTGGAGCGTACCAAGATTTATGAAAAAGACGGGAAAATATATTTTGAGGAGGAAGGTGAATTAACAGAATTGGAACCCGAAACGCCGGTTTCTATGAATTTCTGGGGTTTTAAACCGTCGATGTTCCCAGTCACCCGTGATCTGTTTGAAACTTACGCAAGAGCTAATATAGATACACCAAAAGCGGAGTTCTACATACCAACCGTAATGACCCACATCATCAAAGCAGGCATGGGAGACTGTCGCGTTTTCCGCAGCTCATCTGACTGGTTCGGCGTTACTTATCCAGACGACAAGCCAAAAGTTCAGGTTGCCCTGTCCGCGTTGCATGAATCTGGAGAGTATCCTGCAAGCCTTTGGTAGCTGTCAGCTTTTAGGGGTTAGCTTTTAGTTTTAAAAGCGGATAACAGCAAAATTGGCCGGGAAGATAATTCTCCCCGGCCAATTTTGCTG
Organism: Dyadobacter sp. HNCC25DJ184; assembly: GCF_056895215.1. Lineage (NCBI taxonomy): Bacteria > Pseudomonadati > Bacteroidota > Cytophagia > Cytophagales > Spirosomataceae > Dyadobacter > Dyadobacter sp. HNCC25DJ184. The sequence goes on from NZ_JBXHAQ010000009.1 coordinate 244,622, forward strand.
TTATCCGCCGACCTCCGCCTCACTTTTTCTCAATCCCCGCCAATATCCGACCGATTTCATTGGCTTTACTCATAAAGCCAAGGCTGGTGTCGATATCCTTTTCGTCGATTGCATCTTTGAATTTCTTCAAAAGCTCAATATAGTCACCCAGTGCCTTCGAGACATTGGTTTTGTTTTGGTCAAAAATTGGTGCCCACATTTGTGGTGAGCTTTTGGCCAAACGGACAGTCGAGGAAAAGCCTGTGCTGGCCATATCGAAAATTGCGCGTTCATCTTTTTCTTTTTCCAATACCGTCAAACCAAGTGCAAAAGAACTGACATGGCTCAAATGCGAGACATATGCAAGATGCAGATCATGCTCAACCGGGTTCATATAATGGATTTTCATACCGATATCCCGTAAAAAAGTCTCCACAAGCGCTACCGCATCCGGAGCACTTTTTTCCTTCGCACAGATGATCACATTCTTACCAGGCAATAATTCCTTAAATGCAGCGCCAGGGCCCGAATTTTCCGTACCAGCCATTGGGTGTGCAGCTACGAATTGAGCTCTTTTTGGATGTTGATCCGCCAGTTGACAAATCAATTCTTTAGTAGAGCCCAAATCCACGAGCGTTCTCCCTTCGGGCAGTTTGTCCAGTATTTCCGGTAAGAGCTTTACGATCGCGTCAACCGGAGTGGCCAATACGTTCAGTTCTGAAATCCGAAGCGCTTCATCCAGCGTAACGATCTCGTCAACAATACCTTTCGCAAGAGCAATTTTCTGGTTGACAAGCGAATTGTCAACGCCTACGAATTTGATATGGGGGTATTTTTCTTTCAAACTCAGCGCAAAAGAGCCACCAAGCAAGCCAATACCAATAATGCTTATTATCATGTCTACGGAGCTGTTAGCTGTTAGCTTTTTAGCTTTTAGTTTTTTAACCTTGACCTTTATCCTTTTAACCGTTTTCCTTCAGCCTTTCCACCGCCTCCCAAATACGTTCTTTTGGCATGCACAACGATAAACGAATATATCGCTGTCCCTTTGGGCCGAATATGAAGCCTGGTGCTATGAAAACATGTTTTTCAATTAATAAATTATTGACAAGCTGCTCGGCAGATTCTACTGAATCGGGGAGTTTGCCCCAGAGGAACATACCTTCCTGCGTGCTGTCCCAGGTGCATCCGACGGTTTTCAGAAATGCCTCGGATGCCTCAAGTCTGCCTTGATATACCGCGTTCCGCTCGTCGTGCCATTCCTGGCTATTTTTCAAAGCTTCGGAAGCAGCCTCCTGCATGGCCCAGAACATGCCGGAATCGACATTGCTCTTAATCGTCAGAATGGCATCGATATACGGTTTTGCACCGGATACCCATCCCAATCGCCATCCAGCCATGTTGTGAGACTTGCTCATCGAGTTCAGTTCAAGAGCTACCTCCTTGGCACCAGGAACAGAGAGTAGGCTCAGTGGTTTTTGTTTATTTAAAACCAGACTATATGGGTTGTCGTGACACAACAATATCTTGTGCTTTTTAGCAAAAGCAACGGCTTGTTCAAATAATTCGAAAGTGGCCGGTGCACCCGTTGGCATATGCGGATAATTGAGCCACATGATTTTGGTTTTTTCTGAAATCAGTCCGGCCATCGCTTCCCAGTCAGGTTGCCAGCCACACTCTTCTCTTAAAGGATATTCCTTCACGACAGCGCCCACCATTTGGCTTACAGCGCGATAGGCGGGATACCCCAGTTCCGGAACCAGGACTTCGTCGCCAGGATCCAGGAAAGTGAGAGATATATGTGTTATTCCTTCTTTTGAGCCTAAAAGCGGCAAAATTTCGGAATTGGGGTCGAGTGTTACACCATAAGTTTGATAATAGAAATTGGCAATTGCATTACGAAATGAAGGAGTTCCCACGTAAGGCTGATAACCATGCGCCTGTGGTTTGAAAGCTGCCGTCGACAACGCCTGAAGCGTTTGTTCGGAAGGCATCATATCGGGATTTCCAATTCCCAGATTGATCACGTCATGACCTTCTGCAATGAGTTTGCGTACTTCTGCCAGTTTTACCGAAAAGTAGTATTCGGAAGTTTGGCGCGTACGTAACGCTGTTTCTATTATCATAAAAATTTTAAAAATTAACTAGCCTGTGAGTTCATCTAAACTGGTTTTTGGGAAATTTTACCGATTTTATACCTGCATGAATTGCTGTCCCGACCATTCTTGACGAAACCTGACCTTATCATCCATGATATCACAAAGATTCAATGCAAAACCCCAAATCGACCTGTCTCCGACACACTCGTTCCGGCCTTTAAAAACGGGTCGCAATTTACTACAATTAAAAGCAAGAGACGAATACAAAATGGTTTAAAACAGAAGTTTGTCGTGTCAGAATGTACTTTTTAAGTAAATGGATATAATCAAATAGGTATCTTAGCGAAATGAAAATCAAAGCAATCTTTCTAGCGCTGCTTATCATAACCGGCAGTTGTTCCAAACCTTCGGATGATCTTATTATCGCGACGGCGGCCAATGTGCAGTTTGTCATGAAGGACATCAAAACTGCCTTTGAAACGAAATACGGCAAGAAAGTAAAGATCGTTGTGGGTTCTTCCGGCAAACTTACTGCTCAGATCAGAGAAGGCGCACCATTCGATGTTTTCGTGTCGGCGGATACCAAATACCCAACTGAAATATATAAAAATGGCGGGGCGGCAGGAGAACCAAAGGTATATGCCCTGGGTTCGCTCGTTTTGTGGAGTAAAAATTTGACCCCTGAAAAATTGTCTTTTGATATATTGAAAGAAAATAGTGTGAAGAAAATAGCCATTCCGAATCCTCAAAACGCACCATATGGAGTAGCGGCAGAACAGGCGATGCAGAAATTGAATATACTCGCTGACGTGAAAAGTAAATTAGTATATGGAGAAAGCATTGCGCAAACGGCTCAGTATATCACATCAGGTTCTGTGGAAGCAGGTTTTAATGCTTTGTCCATCGTGTTGTCACCAGAAATGAAAGGTAAAGGAGCTTATGTAACGGTCGACTCTACTTTGTATGAACCCATCAAACAGGCTGCAATTTTATTAAAACACAGTGAAGCGTCACCTAAAAAGGAGGGGAGTGAGCAATTCTATGAGTTTTTATATTCTTCCGAAGCAAAGGCGATTTTTAAAAAATATGGATATAAATAAGTTCTGATGGATTGGCAACCACTTTTGCTGACGTTCAAATTGGCTGGCATCACGTCGACGATACTGCTTTTCGTGGGTTTGCCGATCGCTTATTGGCTTACCTTCGGGAAGTTTAAAGGCCGCGGGATGGTGGAGGCTGTTATCGGAATGCCGTTGGTATTGCCCCCGTCGGTGATCGGGTTTTATCTGTTGCTGGCTTTTAGTCCGTCTTACTGGTTTGGTAGCTGGGTGGAAAAATTGTTGGGTTTGCGGTTAGTTTTTTCTTTTACCGGGCTCGTTATTGCCTCAGTCATATATAGCCTGCCCTTTATGGTTTATCCAATTCGGGCCGGATTGCAGGCGCTTCCTCATTCGCTGCGAGAAGCTTCCTATACTCTGGGTAAGACTGAATTCGAGACCTTTACCCGGATATTGATCCCTAATTGTAAACCGGCCATTCTCACAGCTTTTGTACTGACTTTTGCCCACACAGTGGGAGAGTTCGGGGTGGTGTTAATGATTGGGGGGAATATACCCGGTGTCACAAAAGTGGCTTCAGTGGCTATATATGATGAAGTGGAGGCCTTGAACTATTCACTGGCGAATCAATATGCACTTATTTTATTTCTGATCACATTCGGAATTTTGCTTTTGGTATATTCCGTTAACAACCGCCTGTTACGTGTCAGAACAAATTGATATAAATATCCGGCACATCATCCACGCAGCCACGGGAAAAGTGGCGATGGATATCAATATCGATATCGAAAAAGGATCGATATTCGCGTTGACTGGTCCATCCGGTGCTGGAAAAACTACGTTTTTGAAACTGGTTGCAGGGTTGAGCAAACCTGATTTTGGAGAGATTAAATTCGGAAGCGAAGTTTGGCTGAATACTCAAAGTCTGGTCAATATACCCGTTCAGGAACGGAAAGTGGGTTTTGTCTTTCAGGATTATGCACTTTTTCCAAACTTTACGGTCCGTCAAAATCTGATATATGCTTTACGGAAAGGCGAGCGCGAAAAGCTGGCCGATGAACTTTTGGAGCGGTCAGAATTATCAGCCTTTGGAGAAAGAAAACCATATCAATTGTCAGGCGGACAGCAACAGCGAGTGGCCATCATTCGTGCAATAGCTTCCCGACCTCAACTTTTATTGTTGGACGAACCGATGTCGGCCCTTGATAGCGGTTTTCGACAAAAAGTACAGGATTTGTTGCTGGATTTTCATCGGGAATATGGCTTTACAATGCTCATTGTAACTCACCAGATTGGCGACATATTTCAGTTAGCTTCCCAAGTGGCTATCATGGAAGAAGGGAAAATTGTGAAAATTGGTACACCATCTGAGGTATTTCTTTCAGATAATTCCGAGGACGGAAATGTGCTTTACGCGGAAGTGTTGGCGATGAAGCTGTTTCCTGACCATGTGTCTGTGTCGCTTCTCCTGCAACATAAAATTGTGTCGGTATCCCTGGGTCGAGACCGGATCCAAGATTTAAAGGTGGGGGACAAGATTGGCATTCCTGTAAATTCATTATTAAATGATTTTCGGCGGATAGAACTGGTAAAATTCAAAGCGTAGATGTGCAGGTAATTTTGCAAGCTGACACGCTTTTCTTTAAAACTAACCTATCATTTATTATGCGCAGTGCTTTTAAACTTTTACAAATTGCCCTTATATCATTACCGCTTCTGGCGATGCGTATGGACAAACCAATACGCGTGATTTTCTTCGGCGATTCTATAACCCAGGCTGGCGTTGGACCAACAGGATATATTACCCAAGCCGGTGAAATACTTAAATCACAAGGTAAAGCGGCGGATTATGAGTTAATTGGTGCCGGAATCGGCGGCAATAAAGTATATGATCTGTATCTGAGACTGGAAGATGACGTATTGTCAAAGTCGCCGGATGTTGTGTTTATATATGTGGGTATCAACGATGTATGGCACAAAGCCTCGTCAGGAACTGGCACGGATCCTGATAAGTATGTTAAATTTTATGAGGCAATTATCAAAAAGCTAAAAGCACAGAATGTTCGTGTAATAGTATGCACGCCAACAGTGATCGGCGAGCGCAATGATAATTCTAACCAACAGGACGGAGACTTGAATCAATACTCGAAACTCATCCGGGATATTGCAGTTAAAAATAATCTACAATTATTGGATTTAAGAAAAGACTTCCAAACCTATCTGACAGCTAACAATCCTGAAAACAAAGAAAAAGGCATACTGACTTCCGACCGTGTTCACCTAACGGACGCCGGTAACAAATTTCTGGCAGATGAGATGGTGGGGGCGTTGTTGAAGAAATAGTATTTTTTTTACAGACATAATTTATATTAGAATGAGGCGTAAGGCTCTCTGATTCAGAACCTTTGATCGAAGAAAGGATTGGAATTCAATTTCGTAACTCAAGGTAAAAGTGCCGTCATCTGGTGATTAGGCATTACTTATTCTCAAAATGGTAGTCATAAGGAGAGTCAAGTGACAAGATATTCTCGTAGTTTTCTTGTTATTTGACTTTTTATATGTCAATATTAAACCAGATTTTTTAGCAAATAGGCTCGACTGAATGAAACCAATTACAAATCCTTTCTTATTAATTCTAGCACGCACTATTATTGCTTTTGGAATCAATCCTCTTAAGCTAATAAACTCCTTTCGTGGGATTCCTGGTTATATCTCTGACATTTTCAAAATTTACCGGCTTCGAAAAGATAATCCGGACTTCCGAAAAATTATAATTTCACCTTGTCTCGGCGACAAGTACGAGGAAGGTGGCGATATGAGCAGTTTGTATTTTCAACAGGACTTGTATGTAGCACAGCTTTTCTTTCAGAGAAGCGCGGGGGCTCATTTGGATATCGGATCAAGAACAGATGGCTTCGTTGCACATGTTGCTACGTTCAGGCAACTGGACGTAGTAGATATTAGAGATATCAAAAGTAATGTCCACAATATCAATTTCCGACAGTCGGATATGATGAGGCCAGCTCCTGACCTGTATAATCAGTATGATTCAGTTTCGTCTTTGCATGCAATTGAACACTTTGGTTTGGGCCGATACGGTGATCCTATCAACCTAAACGGGCATTTGGCCGCGTTCGACAACATCTATAATATTCTACGTGAAAACGGAGTATTTTATTTTTCTACGCCAATCGGGCCGCAAAGGATAGAGTTCAATGCGCACAGAGTTTTTAGTGTCAGGTATCTAATCGATGTGGTATTTAAAGACAGATTTAAGATCGTCTCTTTTTCATATATGGATGATCTAAAAGTGCTTCATAAGGATCAGCCTCTTGATGATATGCGAATAGCTCAGAACTATGGATGCACCTACGGTTGTGGTATTTTTGTTTTGAGTAAAGTATAAGTTGACCACACCATTAAACCTGTGAAATGGCGTTAGAAAAAGATCGGCCTTTTGTATCAATCTGTATACCATGTTACAAGTACCCAGAACTGATAAGACGGTGTTTGATTTCTGTATTAAATCAGAGCTACAGTAACTTCGAGGTCATTATTACCGACGACAGCCCGGATAATGTAATTGAGACATTAATAAGAACAGAATTCGAGGACTCCCGGATTTTTTATCAGAAAAACGAAGTGAGACTTGGTTCTCCCGCGAACTGGAATGAGTCCACTAGGCTCGCGAAAGGCGAATACATCAAGATAATGAACCATGATGACTGGTTCGCAACCAAAGATGCATTGGCAAAATTTGTGAACACTGCCACATCAACTAATGCGGATTTCGTGTATTCCAATTGCATTGATCATTTTCCAAACCGCACAAGGAAGCATAAGATATATAGAAGACAAGCCCAAAATCTAATATCGAATCCCTATAAAGTAATTCTCGTAAATTTTGTTGGTGCACCCAGCGTCACTTTTTATAAAAGGCCTTCAGGTTTCAATCCTCAATTTGACGTAAGAACCTTTTGGTTTGTAGATGTTCTTTTTTATTTTGAGTTTATTTCAAATCTGTCAAAGCGAGTTGTTCATATAAATGAATACCTCCTGAACATAACAGCCGGCTCGGAGACCCAGGTAACAAACAACGCCGTCAATATATCTGTTGTAATTAAGGAATTTGATTATATAGCCAACAAGTATAACCTCTACAAAAGTCATAAGTTTTTAACTCGTGTCTTTTTAATGGGAATATTGAAGAGGTATGGAATTAGATCCAAAGGTCAGTTCGAGGAGATATTAGGAAGACCATTTGAGATGAAATTACCGTACTTCATGCTTAGAATGCATATTCACTATCAATTTTATAATATCCTGAGTCACGCATCACTCTTCATTTAGTCTATCTTATATTTTCTTTCTAAGAAAATAGTGATAAAACGTGCTTAATAGTTTCCGTGGGAGCAGACGTAAAGGAATTCGAATCATCAGCGCAGCTATGATGTAGGGGAGTTCCAGGTATCTGTTGCGATACGCTAATCTCAGAAAATTAAGTTCGTGTTTGATATACGAAAAACCGAGTCGTCGACTAATGGTTTCCTCATCGTTTCGGAAATATAGTAGCACTTCTGGGAGATTGTCAATTTTGTATCCTTTTTTTAAAAGATTTATCCAGAGATAATAATCTTCGAAAAATGGTACATCTTCATATGAGTTGGCTGCGAGAACAGCACTTTTCTTGAATACTATAGAAGGGTGGTTCATAGGATTTCGCCACCTCGAATAACTATAAACATTATTTTGATTTGGTGCGCTGTTTATCCGCCTTAAGTCTCCTGGTATTTTACTGAATTCTTCAACATTTGCTCCTAAGACATCAATGGAGGGATTGTTGGCCAGGTGGCCAATCTGCTTAGCGAACCTCTCTGGAAATGAAATATCATCGGAATCCATTCGGGCGACGTATTCATTTCTGCATTTTTTCAACCCGTAATTTAACGCGGGCCCTAAACCAATATTAGATTCTAAAGGATAAACCTGCAGAACATCGGGATATTTTTTCTTGAAATCATCTATAATCGCTTGTAGTTCTCTTAATATAGGACCATCAACGACCAAGACAACTTCTGCAGGACGAAGAGTTTGTTCAAACAGACTGCCAAGAGAAGTGTGTAAAAACTCAGGTGAGTCGTTCTTATAGGTTGAAATTAGTACTGAAAATGGTGGTGAAAATAACATTCAGTTTGGGTGTAAAATAAATGGTCACTTCAGGGCATTTACCTCAGAGCCATGACAAAAAAAACGGAACAGTATTGTCTAATTCCCACTCTTTGGGCAGAAAAATTGCCGTAACGATAAAGCATGTTATCATAAAAAAGAAGGATATACGAAAAATGTTATTTCGCATTTTGACAGAATGGAGGGTGAAGCATGCCGCGAGGAACGGCGCGTATGGAAATAGGTACCTAAACTGAATGTTAGGACTTATAATTACAGACAGTACTCCGGCAAAAGCATATATAATAATGAATTGAAGTCTTTGATTTATAAAGGGCCTCTTTACCATCGACGGATTGAAAAAAAACATCAAAAATCCAAAATTAAGCGGGAACAAGACATTAGCCATAAATGTGTATGCCCAGTCCAATAAAGGAAAGTAGCTGGCGGTGATTGAGTTTGGGCGGGCTATGGGAGTGAACATAACCAAACAAAGTTTTGCTATGAATGCGGGGATCTGTAACAACGGATGAGTAGACATGAGCTGCAGAATGACGGCAAGCTCGTAAATAGATGAACTTTTAAAGAATGGGAGTTCATCTCCACCTTGGGCCTCAGCAATCAAGGTATTAATTGCTGGTATCGCGTTTAACGCGAAATAGCTCACTAAAACCAGCGTACATAGAAGCATCGTGTTTTTAAATAGCGAGAGAAGAGGTGTTAGCAAAAAGGCCAGCAACAAGATTGCCCCAAATTGGGGGCGTATAAATATCAGGATTATAGCTGGTGCCAAACCTAAAATCTTCAAACTCCACTTCTTTTTGACAAAAAAGTAAATCGACAACAGAGAGAAAAAGGTGAGGTTACATTCTTTGCTCGGACCCAATACTGAAATTAGTAAATATGGGTTGAAAATTACAATTGCTCTTGCCCAAGAGACTGCCTTTGGGGATATTATGGCAAACAGACTACACAAATAGACACTTCCAAGCATCAACAATGTGTTGTACAACGTTAGGGCTTGTGGGCCGATGGAATACAATATCGAGTTGATGTTTGTAAATCCGTTAGCTATTCCCCTGTCCATCGACTTGAACACATGATCTTCGTAATAAACGGCATCAGGAATGTAATAATGCGTGAAAGGCATATATCCATTCTTTGCGGTGAAAACCCAAAGAATAGTGAAGGAGATGTTAACCAATAAAATGAAATACCACCTATACTCTGTTTTATCAGAGGTCATTACTGGATGAATTAACTCCATAATCTATACGATGAATCATTCTGCTAACCAAGATTAGCTTAATAGGATTGATAGATATCGAAATACTTGTCTCGCATATGTCCCCAGTTATACGTGGACGCGTACGTTAAACAATTCCGAGAAAGTGTAATATACTTCTCGGGGCCAATGTTTTTTAAAACCTTATCCAGACCCTCCACTTTTGTAAATATAACTCCAACGCTATGTTTATCAACGATCTCGCGAAAAATGGGAATGTCACTACAAACCACAGGCATTCCCTTGCTGAGGCTGTCTTTAAAAGTTCCAGCACCGTTGGTGTAGTTCAGCGAGTAAGGCAGGAGCATATAATCATGGCTGTCTATGAGATCATTAATCTCCTGGTCAGTCAAAAACTTGTCAATTATATTTAGATTCTCTCTTCCGCGAAATTCGAAAATCCGACGGTCCACAATCTTGCCCGCGACAGTAATATTCAACTGGCTTGTAGCGTCATTTTCTAGAAACTCATAAATTCCTTTGTCTTCACGAATTTGGCCATATATAAGAAATCGAGGTGAATCCTGATTTTTTAGTTGTCTGGGAGCACTATTGCCCGGTGTTGGGCCAGGATAATTTATCACCTGGATCTGCTCTGCAAATTCCTCGCCCAATGTTTCAATTAACGCGTTCCGATGCACCTCATAATGGGTGACGATTTTTGCGCCATTTTTCAAAGTCTTTTTGAGAGCGTGATCCAGCAAAAATCTATGAGTCCGAGACAAAAGGCTGTTCATCCAATTTTTATAGTGGTGCTTGTCACTGGAATGAATCGTAATGATCAGTTTTGATTTCCTATTGATCTTGCCAGCGAAAAGAAGATAGCATAATGGTTCAAATTCAAGTATATGAACTATCTGATAATCTGATTGGCTCAAATGACGAAACACTTTGAACGAATCAAAGAAACGTCCCTTTATTTTCTGCTTGATTGTCAGAGGTTTGGTTGGATCGAAGTTTGATTTGATCCAGAATCCATTGGGATAGTTTTCGGGGGTGTTGGACGAACAGAGGTTATAGTGGGTGGGGTCTAACAGGTTTTCGAAATATTGCCTATAATGACCGTTCCATGAGAGATATTGTTGTACTACGACTAACTTTCTATTCATCCTGCAAAATGATTCACATACTTTGTGCTAAAACAGAATTATTTGCCATTCCGATTAGCATATATATCATACTATTTCCCGTGCCCCATGAAAACCGTCACGATGGTATGTAGGATAATCCTGAAATCCAAAGCTAAGGAGCAATTTTCAATATAGAGTAAGTCGAACTTCATTCTTTCAGTCATTTCGCTAACATTCTCCGCATAGCCGTATTTCACCATTCCGAGCGAGGTTATCCCAGGACGGACTTTGTGAAGATATCTGTATTCGGGATTTCTGTTCGTTATGATATCAATAAAATGCTGCCTTTCCGGACGAGGACCCACGAGACTCATATCTCCCTTTAAGACGTTAAAGAACTGAGGTAATTCGTCTATTCGATGTTTTCTCATGAACAGCCCCCATTTGGTTATCCTGGGGTCTCCATCGCTGGCTAGGCAGGGCCCTCCAGACTCTGCGTTCACATACATTGATCTAAATTTGTAGATATTGAACGGCTGACCATATAAACCAATCCGCTGCTGTCTATAAACCACGGGGCCAGGAGACGAAAGCCATACTTTTATCAACGAAAACAGATACACCGGAGACAGGACTGAGAGGGCAAATATGGCCCCAACAATATCAAGGACCCTTTTGCAGACCTTTTGCCAATCTGGTAATAATCCGGGGTTTAGCTGTATGAACAAAGTATCGTCATATATATTTCGAATTTTTGCCGTTCCCGAAATAATGTCATATAAATCAGGGATAATTTTAATAAGAACCGGCCGGTAACTTAGTTGAAGAAGAATATTTTCTAGTGTCATATGCTCGTCGCTATCCACAGCAACGATGACCTCCTCTATGCCGTTTTTGTCAATAATACTTTCCAGTTCGTCAATATTTCCAAGCTGCCGAAGATACCGGTTCATTCCATTGGAGTTCTCAAGAGAGGAATAAACAAATCCTTTGAAGATGTTTCCATATGGCATTTTGGAAGAAATCACCCTTTTATAAATATTAATTGCGTTGTCGTTTCCCCCAATGATCAACGTATTAAATCCCACGCGCCCTTTCAGTATGTTTCGGTGAACCATCGTTAGAACTATGTTTCTTACGACGAGGGTGAGAATTGTGTGGAAGAATAAGTATCTAAATGTAGATTTACTGAAATAATCGAAATGAGTAGAATCGTTTGAAAAAGCAAATGCGGCAATCACCACCGTGCCAATCAGACAAGAAAGTAGAGTTCTCTTGGATTCGTCGTATCTTGATTTTCTGTATAGATCAAAGTAGGTGCCGGACAAGTAATATAGAGCACACCAAAAAATTGGAATTGCATAAAGTCCGATGAGTACATCATGCCAACCCAGGTAATGCAAATTCCAGAAAAAGTCCTTATGAAGAAGATTGAAACGGTATCTGTAACAAACGATCCAACTCAACATCGCTACTATCCAATCCAAAGCCATCAGGCTGAAAACTGCTCCGCGACGACTGGGGATCGTTAATGAAGATTTTAATGATAGGTGATTAAAGATTGAATTAAAAATTGACTCCAAGCTCCGGATGAATGATCTTTCATCAGGAATTTCAACTTTTTCAGACTTTTTAGTGTAGTTGTATAGCATATTTTTTACGTATGACAGATTACCCCTTGTTTCAAATATAACGAAATAGAAATAAATTCTACAAAAATTACCAACAAAATTTGTGCCAGGTATTTAAAATCTTTGGTTTTGTTGTCGTTTATTTTTCGGTATTATTTATAAAGGAATATTATTGATCTCTAGATTATTGATACTATATCTTCTCCCAAAATTACGATTTGACGACAAAACCGCAGTTTTTATGTTTAGCTGGGGTCTAAGGACGTTAGAATTGGCATTTAGTTACCTGTTTGTGCGAAATTTTATTAAATATTATTTTGGGGGGAGGGTTAAAACATCATTATAGGGTCAAGCAAAATGATTTTTGCTGCTTTCCAGGATAAGCGCTTAGAGATATGGGAGGATAAGTTGCCTGTGTGAGGGTAAAATCGATTACTATGCAATATTACATTGTATAACGAATTAATGCAAGATATTGAACAATTGCAATTTCCCATCAATCTGGAGAACGAATTTAACGAGGATAGTGGTATTGTAATATTTAATAGTCTGATGAAAAAAAATGTTACTGATATGGGAAAGCTTCGTCTCCAGTAAATGAAACAGATTTAAGATCGTACATAAATCGGCCATCATCAATTGCCCTAGGGTAAGATATTTCTGTCAACACATTTCACAGTAGCCTTCGAAAGTGATGAAGCGTTGTCTTAGAGACATTGCGGGGCGTGTAGAGAGACCAACGAGGCTTCGAATTTTATGAGGAATACAGTTACCTTTAAGCTGGTGTGCCGCAAAGTCGAGATTTCTGATCTTAGTGAACTTGGTAAAGCCGCCAGCTGGGAGTGTCACTTATGAAAAACCGTTTTGAAATTTCAGCTACGCAGTCTAAGGAAATATACGCTCAGGATAGCGTATGAAAGAGTGTTGATATGACTTTAGTAATTTAATCGTTAATTAATGGATTGTGAATGTGCTATTGGACATGACTATTTTAGGATTTATTCCTAATATAGAGCAAAATCCGGACGCCCTCCCACTACTGCAGATGTTGAGTTATATGAGATTAAGGTTTAGTGTTGTTGTATTTTGTGTTCTATTTATCGTAAAACCCGCTTTGGCCCAAAGTAGGGTGTCAGAAAAGGTATTCTATCCCGATTCGTCGTACGTGTATGCGGAACTCTTCGGAATGGGAACTACTATTGACAGAACACCATTTTGGATGCATGCGAATCAATATGGTATTGTTCCGGTAACGGGCTCAACAGGGTCAGTTCGAGGTGGAGGAGAAATGATGTGGGATATCTCTGGCTCTAAAAATGGCAATCTTCGTGCGGGAGGTGGTTTTGAATTTGCAGGTAATCTCGGAAAGACTCAACAATTCCTACTGCCTCAGGCATATGGTTCGATTCGGTACAAAAACTGGGAACTTTATGTCGGCAGAAAAAAACAGTTTATAGGGTTGGCCGATTCCACGCTGTCTAGTGGGTCATACTCCTGGTCAGGAAATGCAATGCCCCTTCCAAAAATTCAGATTGGTACACGCGGTTTTATTCCTATACCTTTTACAAATGGATGGGTGAGTTTTAATGCCTTCTATTCAGATGGATTTTTCGAAAGCGGCAGACCCTTCACCAGCGAGCTCAAGTTGCATCAGAAGGCCTTATATATCAAGATAGGTAATAATAATAGCCGCCTTAAATTATTGGGTGGGTTTAATCATCAGGCCCAATGGGGAGGGAAGTCTCCATTTAACACAATTAACGGCCAGATGCCGAAAGGATTTAAGAGTTATATAGATGTCGTTACTGGAAAAGCATATCCAAATAACCCGAATCAATTTGAATACGAAAGTCGTATCGGAAATCATTTGGGAAGTATTGACTTAGGGCTAGTGTATCAGGGGTATGAATATTCATGGTTTTTTTACAGGCAAAGTTTTTATGAGGATGGCGGGCTGATCAGAGCTGAGAATATATCGGATGGGTTAAACGGGTTGAGTATTAAAAAGAATATTTCTTATGGTGCGAATTTTGAAATAAATCATATTGTCTTTGAACTTTTGTATACCAAAAATCAGTCGGGAGGTGTTTGGGACAGACTAACAATAATTGGACGGGATAACTACTTTAACCACCAGCAGGTGATGGACGGTTGGTCATATTATAACAGGACAATTGGAACTCCATTTATTCCACCAACATCGGATACACAATGGAAATGGCCAACTTATCAATACACGAGCGACAATCGCGTGATGGCTCTCCATTTTGCTTTAGAGGGGACGTTATTTCAGCGGTTTAACTGGATGACCAAAATGTCTTACTCTGATAATATAGGAACCTATGATGTTCCATTTCCGAAGCCAGCTCGGCAGTTTTCAGGCATATTGACGCTTCAAACTAATTTGAATGTACTGGGTGGAGGCACCTCTCTCGCGGCTTCATTCGCTGCCGATCAAGGTACTTTGTATCAGAACACCTTGGGTTTCTCACTTGCTTTGCGAAAAACCTTCGGTATCTATTAAAGTTATACGATTATAAATTCCCCCGTATCTCCCCAGCCAGAGAAGCAAGCTCTTCCTGGCTTATTTTAATTTTCGTTGTGAAGTCTGCGTCAGCCATTGAGTTTAAAGGAATGAGATGTACGTGGGCATGTGGTACCTCCAGGCCAATCACGCTGATACCAATCCGGAGGCAGGGTACTGTTTTGTCTAACGCGGGAGCAATGGTTTTGGCGAAAAGGAAAAGCCGGGAATAGAGATCATCGTCCAGGTCAAAAATATAGTCAATTTCCTTCTTCGGGATAACGAGTGTATGCCCTTTGGCAATCGGGAATACGTCCAGAAAGGCTAGGAAGTCGTCGTTTTCAGCTATTTTGTGACAAGGGATCTCTCCGTTTACGATTTTGGAAAAAATGGAAGCCATTTTGGAATAATATTAAATATTGTTGTCAAAGTTAACTTTGGCGTTGACGCCAGTATTTTCAATCTTAAAAGTAGTTAATATTGTGCTCCAAAACTTTTAACAATTAGAATATGAATTTAACGAATTGGCGCAAATTAGGTAAGATAGCAGTTGCAGGGATGCTTTGCCTATACATTTCAGGAAGTGACGCGAATGCTCAAAAAGGCAAATGGGTGAGTCTGTTTGATGGTAAAAGCCTTGCGGGATGGCATAGCTGGCAGACTACCGAAGTGCTGCCTCAATGGAAAATTGAAGATGGAGCCATTGTGCTAGCCGAAAAAGGTGGCAAAGATCTGGTGACAGACAAAGAATATGGTGATTTCGAACTTGAGCTGGAATGGAAGATCAGCGAAGGAGGGAACAGCGGTATCATTTACCACGTAATAGAGGACAAAAAATATTGCTGCCCATACTCAACCGGTCCTGAGATTCAGATTTTAGATGATGTTAATCACCCCGACGCGAAAGCGGGAAAAGCAGGTAATCACAAGTCAGCTTCGTTATATGATATGCTTCCGCCGTCTGATTTCAGTGCTGTGAAACCGGCTGGCGAATGGAACAAAGCGAAAGTAATCATCAAAGGTGGTAAAGGCGAAAGCTGGTTAAACGGCAAGAAAGTTGTTTCCTTCCCTGCTACCGGACCTGAATGGGATGCCCTGGTAGCCAACAGCAAATTCAAGACCTGGGAAGGTTTTGGAGTTTCGCAAAAAGGTAAAATTGCGTTGCAGGATCACGGCAACAAGGTTTCTTTCAAGAATATCCGTATCAAAGAATTATAGTAGTAAAATATTATTGCAACCAAGACATACGGCAGAGGTTGGTCCAGTGAGCCAATCTCTGCCTTAGGTCTAGTGGCAAAATGTATTAGTTAACTTAAATGTCAATCGATTTGGTCCAGTAATTCCGACTGAAAAAACGTTGGAAGGGCCAGTTTTTCTGACGTAATAGGAGAGGTAAGTAAGCGTGAGGTTCTTTTGACGTATGACTTTTTACATAAAGATCGTCGTCTGTAAGTGCCAGTCCCTTATATACCTCTCCTTCTTTTATAGTGATATCCGAAAAAGGAAGTTCTTTAACAAACTGAACATTCATTTGAGCCAGCTTATCTTTCAATAGTGAATTGGAGCGGTATGAACTCACATTCTTGTAAGGATTGGCTACAAATTGTCCGTCAGAGACGGTCTTGGCATATTGCATATACTGTTTTAATAATTTCGGACCTTCGTTTACCGCCAGTTCTGTGTTAAGTTGCTCTGGCCAAAGACTGGAAACGAAGTAGATCTTTTCTCGCGCACGGGTTACAGCAACGTTTAACCGGTTTTCTCCTCCTTGGGCGTTCAGGCTGCCAAACTGCATGACTACCTTGTTGTTTTCATTCGCAGCATATCCCATCGAGAAAATTATGATGTCTCTCTCATCTCCCTGAACGTTCTCAATGTTTTTAACAAACAAATCGTTTTTCATCAACCCAGCGAGTTCCAATTTATCCTGAATCGCTTGTTGCTGGTAGAAATTGAAAGTCACAATACCAATACTTTTGCCAGTCGGAATTAGCATTTCCAACAACTCCTGCACTTTCTCTATTTCCGTTTGATTGATATTGTTTTTCCAAACTCCATCAGTCTTGACATATTCAATGCCGGGTTCGTTTTGAGTGACCGTACCAAATTCAGGGGTTAACCTGAGCGTATTATTATAGAAATGCTTATTCGAAAATTCGATCAAATCAAGTGACACGCTTCGATAGTGACCAGTCAGCTGGAACTGACCCAGCGATTGCATAGCCAGGTCGAGCAGAGAGTTAACCTCCGTAGCGGGGGTGTAGTCATCGTCTTCTTGCTGTTCTTCATATCTGACTTGATATAGCTCGAAAGGCGCGAGCTGCTTACTGTCGCCGGCGATCACGACTTGTTTGCCTCTAAATGAAGCGGGTATGCCAAATTCAGCATAACATTGAGATGATTCATCGAAAATCACCAGATCGAACAGGCCGGCCTCCATCGGGAAAATAGCCGAGACTGATTCAGGTGATGCCAGCCAGCAGGGCACGAGTGGAAATATTTCTTCAGAGTATTTTTCCAAAAGTTTTCTGATCGGCCATATCCTTCTTTTCTTACTTACCTGATGATCCAGCTCACGATATGTCACACGATTTCCAAGTCTGTTTTTCTCGATATCCTGATAAGTGAATTCTCTGATACGAATGGAAGCGATATCACGACTCAACTGTTCTCTGGAAAGAATCGATTCCTGAAGCTGATCTTCCCATTGTTTCATTTTTAGCGACGAAACAGCGCGAAGAATCGGATATTTATCCTCAATATGCTGGATCCAAGCTATTTTAAGACTATTGTTGAAGATTCGAGTAAGCTCATTTGGTTCTGATATTTTGTGTTCACGGCTAAAATCCATCAATTGATTTACAACGTTCTTTTGCGCCTGCACCAAAGCCGAGTATAGCTGATCGGCCTCGCAAATTACATCGAAGTCTTTTTTCAGGGATTTTAGCAGGCTGAGACTATATAGTTCGTCTGAGGAAATCAGTTTTGAAATTTGAGACGGCGTCAAAAACGGAGACATCGCATTTTCCATTTTCTGCCAGGTTGTTATCCATGCGATAAAGGATTGACAGAAAGATTTAAACTCATCTAAATGCTCATTTTGCCTAAACTGTTGGCTGAAAAATGAATTTAAATTTGCGGAACTGATATTGATTGTTGCCAGCGCCGCTGCGTCACATGCTTTTAATAAATAAATAGCCCTTTCTTCACTCCAGATATCATGTTCTTTCAGATAAACATCAAGATGGAGTAGCGGATCTCTCATCCATTGCTCAATCTGCAGTCTGTTTTTGATTCTGGTATTTAATTTTGATAAATCTTCATATGAGGTGGTAAGGTTATTGGTGTCCGTGAGTGCCTTGATCGTTTTGAAATCATCATTAAACCATTCCCATAATTTACCTTTCACTGCCGACTGCTTGGTAATCAGGGCGTTTTGCAGCAACTCCTGGAATTTTGGGAGATCCTTCGTTTGAAGGCTTATTTCTACAGACTGGTCCCGATAAAGGTGCGTGATATCTGAACGGACTTTTTGAATATAGTCCACTCTTTGCGTTGAATTGTTACCCTCGGCGTAATATTTTCGGAGCAATGAATAATCAGTCTGAGTTTGTATCAGTTCGGTAATATGATTGAGCTTGGCTAATATTGCCTGCTTCTGCGATACCAACTCAGGAACAAATCCGGTGCCAGTCAAATTCTCAAGACGCTGTTTTTGTTGGTCAAAAGCGGATGGCCAGTCTTCAAGCATTTGTTCCATTCGATCCAATTCTCCCAAGCCGAAATTGGCGAAGCTCTTGCGGTGTTCCCATAAATGTCCTTTTCCCAAATGCCGATGACATTCGAGCAGCATTTTCAACTTACTTTCAAAGTCTGAAGTTGAATCAAACCTGAAAGAGCGATAGGCAGAAGATAAGTCGAGCCCTGAAGCGTCGATATCACTGCTCAAATACAATTCTTTGACAGTAATACCACATTCCGCTGTATCAAACAGCGCACTCCGGAACTCGTTCAAATCCTTGACAATTTTGTCGATACTTCTGCTTTCCTGAATGAATTTACGTTCAAGGAAGACAGCATCCAGCGAATAATTTTCCTGCCGATATCCTTCGACCTGATCTATCTGTTGTTTCAGCTGTTTGTAAAGCGCATTTCGGTCATTGCGGAAGTCATGGATAAGACCAATAAAGGGATCAAGACCGATGCTTTTAAGTCGATGGTGGACAACATCAAGAGCAGCTCTTTTCTGGCAAACGACGAGAACCGTTTTCCCCCGCGCCATAAAGTCGGTTACCAAATTGCATATCAATTGCGATTTGCCACTTCCCGGAGGTCCTTGCACTACAATAGATTTGCCTTTTTTTACCTCACTTACGATCAGCTCCTGGGATTCGTCAATGGAGAAAGGGGTCAATGTATCTTCCTCTTTGACTTCCTGTTTGGGCGTGGCTTCAGAATCAAAGTCCGAAAAATGAGTACCGAGTAAAGGTAATTTGATCGGCCCGTCTTCCTCTTCTTTCCAATCCAACAGGAAATTATAATCTGGAACCAGGTAAGATCCGGCTTGCGGGAATATGCCCAAAACCGCTTCGGGGAATAATTTTAATTCACCATTTTTCTCAAGAAGGCGTAAATTAGCTACTTTTTGAAGATCAAAATAAACCAGCTTGTTGTCGAAGAGCTCCTTATTAAAGTTAATACGAAAAGGCGTTTCTTTTAGCCATTCGTAAAGCTGAGTATGGAATTCGAGGATATCGGTTGAGAATTCACTGAACGACTTTTCCAGCACTTCGTCCGGCATCTTCACTTCGTTAAAAAGAGAATACCCTAGTGCAAAACTCTGGTTAAAGGCAATTTCTGAATCTTCCCTCGGGAATAGGCACCATTGCTCCTTTTCGGCCCTCAGTGTGACAGGGAAGTACAGTAATGGCGCGTGAACAGGTGTGCCGTCCGCAAATTTGCCCCTTATAAAAGGGTAGCCAATGTACAAATCACGGGAGCCTCTCTCTTCTTCAATAAAACTTTCTGTACGCGCAATTTTCCGGAGTTTTTTACTCAGCAAATTGACCTTTTCATATCGAGGGTCCTGCAGATCTGATAGTGCTATCCGGTTTTTTCGCTCAACCAGATCTGATATGATTTTGAAAGCAGGTGAGCCCAGCACGAAATCTGTATCCATCAAATCCAAAAATTGCTCACCAGGAAGGCTGGTGAGCAATAGCGACTTATTTCTGGTGCTAAGATTCGTGAGTCGTTTTATAAATACTTTAAGAATTTGATTCATAGATAATAAAACGGTTGCGGAGCCTAACTATTGGGTGCGACTTCCGCCAATTCTTTCTTTTCCGGGAAAACGAGCGACGCCAGTATACTTACCGCTATGATGCCAAGAATGATATAAAGAGAATAAACAGTTTTGAAGCCCATTGCTTCCAGTTGGTGATGCGCTAGCATTTTTCCCCCGATGAATACCAGTAACACTCCGAGGCCATATTTAAGGAAACGGAACAATCCCATAATATTGCTAAGGAAAAAGAACATCGACCGTAATCCCATGATTGCGAATATGTTTGAAAAGAACACGACATATGGATCCTTTGTTACTGAAAAAACCGCTGGAACAGAGTCAACTGCGAAAATTACGTCGGTAAATTCGATGATTAAAACTACCACGAAAAGAGGCGTCATCATCCACTTACCTTTCTTTACAACCCAAAAATGTTCTTTGACATATCTTGGGAAAATCGGGAAATATTTAGCTGTGAATCTAACCACCGGATGTTTGGCCGGATCCATTTTCTCATCTCCCTCTTTTTCGAAAAAGATTTTTCCACCCTGATATATCAGTAGAAGACCGAAAAGATATATGATCCATTCGAAACGTTGCATTAATGCGGATCCAAGGAAGATAAATAGGAATCTCATGATGATTGCTCCCAACACCCCCCAAAAAAGCACTTTCTTGAAATACTTTGGTTTTACTCCAAAGGAGGAGAATATCAGTATGATTACGAATATGTTGTCGATCGATAGCGCATATTCCAGCAGATAGCCTGTTATAAATTCAAGAGACATATTTCTCCGATAAATCTCGATACTGGCTTCAAAGTTGCCTGGAACAAGCTTAAGATGCGGTGCGTAGTTATTTTTTACCCGCTCCAAATCTTCATAGTTATTCATTCCATGAACCAAATCTCCGTGGGTATTAATCACCACGTAAAACACGAGCGCAAGGGATATCCATGCGACTGTCCATGCCGCAGCTTCACCGAATTTTACGACATGGTCCTTTTTGCTAAACACGCCAAGGTCTAGCAGTAGCATGACACTGATAGTCAAAAGAAAACCTCCAAAAAAAAGAACCTCGTTCGAAAACATAGAATAATTATACTTTGAGTCTGTATTGTCTAAATAAATGAGTAGTAGTCTGATAAAAATTACTTTTCGGCATCTTCAGATCAGCATTGTCGCAAAGGTAATCAAAAAATGAAGTTGGTCAGGGAATTGGTATAGACGGTTGGGGAAACATGCTGCGCCTTGTGAAACCTCTTTATGTGGAAAACGTAATATTAGAGTAAGCCGAGATCTTAAAGTGACCCTGGACAAAGTTTTGAAAAAAGCGCATCGGAGTAGGATCGACCGAAAAAAATCCTTCATTTAATCTGTTTGATAACCAAAAAGTTAGGGATTTTTTGGTGTTTTTTAGTAAAATATTTCTGTCAAATACTTGCGTTGGATACATTGATATACTACATTTGCACCACCATAAACGAAATGGTTAATGCGAAAGTAGCTCAGCTGGTAGAGCGCGACCTTGCCAAGGTCGAGGTCGCGGGTTCGAACCCCGTCTTTCGCTCAGAAAAAAGCACCGGAGACGGTGCTTTTTTTCTCTAAGCTCAGTTTTAACTGACGCCGGGGTGGTGGAACTGGTAGACACGCAGGACTTAAAATCCTGTGAGCCGAAACGCTCGTACGGGTTCGATTCCCGTCCCCGGTACTTGTGAAAATGGATAAAAGCCTGTGAATTGGAAATTCATGGGCTTTTTTATGCTTTAGTTTACCTATAGGTTGCCGAATAGAATA
>NZ_JBXHAQ010000010.1:0-254710 GCF_056895215.1 Dyadobacter sp. HNCC25DJ184
AATTCTGACAGTGTGACCACCTGATACCAGATTGACCATCAGCAGAGTTTGTCTTTCTTCAGTTATCCAGTGTCTAAATATGATATCAAATCGTCTCGTTTTTGACTTTTTTACCAAATTAGAATATCCGACGGAGTCAGAAGTTGCGGAAATCGTTCCTGATGTGCCGAAGCTTCCAAATTTTGGGTTCCAGCCTATTAACGAAATGCGATTGCTTATCGAAGAAGAATTGTCTTTCGAAGCAGTAAAAAAGTCTGGTGACCTATTTTGGTGGGATAACCATCTTGGTAATAAACTCGGAAAACTTCGTTTATCTTATATTGTCGCGATGACGAATCACAAACGCGGCATTTTTCGAGACCCGGGCAACTTTTCAAGCAATATAGAGTTGAGCAGGATCCTTTTTGAATACTACTGTGAAGGGTTTTACTATCACTACTTTTCAGCTCGAGAAACAATCTTACAGATTACTAATCTGTACTTCGATTTACCCTTGAACGAGCATCAGGTGCGCATGTCGTCAGTTTTAGCTAAGATCGGGAATATTGAAGTCGCGAATGCTTTGAAAAAATTTGAGGAAGATGCAAAGTTGACGTCCAACATTAGGAACGCGTTTACACATAGATTTCCTATGACCAAAAACGATCATCGATCGAAAATTGTAGGAGAGGGTAGTGAACGGGTGTTTCACGGGGGTGGTGGAAACTCCATGCCTCCCGCCGAGGTTGTCAACAACATGAAACAAAGTCTAGATATCTTACAAGCATTGCTTACAAGCATTGCTTCCGAGCTAGTCATCCAAGGCAATTAGCAGCTAGAATTGCGGTACTTTACCCTTCCCATGCCATCACATTGACCTATAATTTGCATTTTGCGGATTTTTTCACTGTTCTAATGTAGAATACCAGGATGTTACCAATACTTGAAATAGCTCAGGAAAACTATCCCAAGGCATATAAGTTACTTGAACAATATACTGACCTGAGCGATAGGTTCAGTAACAGAGATCTCTATGATTTTTTTGATGATCAAGGTTTATACATCGAGATTACAATAACACCATCTTCCATTGACGATAATTGTCCTTCGTTTGAATTTAGAATTCGGAAAGGAAATGGTACTACAATGCCAGTAGATGTCGCACTTTTCGGCTATCAAAGATTTAAGACAGAGCTTTCTGCTTTTAGCAACGCTTTCAAAATCTTAGAGAGCTTATTGAAAACTGCCGAGTAGTCCGGAAATTTCTATTTTATGGCTTGTTCACCAAACAATATTTTGTTGTATA
Source organism: Dyadobacter sp. HNCC25DJ184 (assembly GCF_056895215.1). Taxonomy (NCBI): domain Bacteria; kingdom Pseudomonadati; phylum Bacteroidota; class Cytophagia; order Cytophagales; family Spirosomataceae; genus Dyadobacter; species Dyadobacter sp. HNCC25DJ184. The sequence continues at coordinate 1,286 of NZ_JBXHAQ010000010.1, forward strand.
ACAATACGTTATGTTAAGTGACGAAATTCAGAATAAGGGTCGCTAGCGGAGAGTAGACAAATAATCTGTTATGGAACCTCAAAAAAATCGGCGGATGGAAAACTGAAAAATCAGAATCAATAGTCTGAGGTAGGAGCCAACTTACTTCCACTGATACCAAAATGACCATCATACGGACCTATCCAATTCAAATCGTTAGAAATCAGTGTAAGACTCTAACACCTTTTCGTCCCTAATTTTCCCTTTTTGATCCCTGAAATTAGGTTGCTGCCAATCACATACTCAAATTTTGTCTGTTTCTAGCCGCACCAGAAACAATCGGATTATAAAACGATGACGACGTTATGGGACAAAAAGATTACTCACTCCAATGGCTGGATTTGATCATTACGGTTACTTTTAACCCCCTCAAGGCCCAGGTGGGCCTTCTAAGTAGGCAGCAAGCGGAAATTCTCACCAGCGAGGCGAAAATTCAAACTGAGAAAATCCAGTACCTTTTGAAAGGCCACTTCCTGGCCGTTCATAGTAACACAAAAAGCAAACGAATTGTCAGGCGGTATTATCTGGCGCTTTCCAGACTTCTTAATACAGCTCACGAGTATGCTCCTTTTCTTACAGAAGCCGCTGAGCATGTTCAGGTAGCCTACCTTTCAGTGATTGAATGCATCTGTGAACTGCTGACGTTTATGGAAGATTGTTTTCAGGAGTTTATCACTGGTGACGATCCAGTCCCGGAAATGTATCTGACACGGATGCAGCAGCAGATTGAATCCCGGATGCATCCATGCAAAGAATCGATCTCGGTATGTTTGCAAGACAAACGTCTGATTGAAATTGTTTTCCACCCACTGGAAAGTTTTGTCAATGGCAATCACGGCCGGGCAATCACATTTAAGGAGGCTGCTTACAAAAAAGAACTGATTAAAGCTTTAGAGAAAACTGCCTTCAAGACCGATAAAGTTAAAATGCAGGATGACCTGATTAAACAGCTGGTTTATCTAAACTTCAATAGCCGTGCTTTTGTAAACTATTTAACTGACCACATTTTGGTCCAGGTCAATAGTTGCGAGCAGCTCACGGATCAAATTTCCGAACTTCTCAGCTGCTCCAAACAGTTTAACCTTCTTTACTCAAAAACAGGCTTGGGCCTTAACCCGAATTACCCACCGCTAAAGGAAATCATTATCAGCTGGTTCCGTCATGAGCTGACCCACCTGGAAAAGAAGCAGCAATGGGAATTTAAAGAACCCTCAAGCATTCAGACGCAGGACGTCCAAACGGTCAAGTCAGAACCATTCAAGCTGATCTGCTTTCTTTCAGCCGATCAGATCGCCATTATTCTCCGGGCACTGGATTCACTCAGGATCATCAAAGCCAGATCGATGAGCCTGGTTTTCAAAAGTATAGCCCCCTTTCTTTCAACACCCAGAGTGCAGGATATTTCATGGGAAAGTATGCGTTCGAAAGCTTATAACGTTGAAGAAAGCGACAAGGAGGCAGTCATCAAAACACTCCAGTCCATGATCGAATGGGTAAAACAGTAAAACAAAACGGTGATCACTATGAATCTAGAAGGTAGTCTTCGGTATCCTCTTGTAAAATTTCTAATTGAGGAATTCTGTGGGAGTTTTTATGAGAATGATCTGACCTGTCTGAACAGGATGTTGATTTTGTATCATAACCGCTACCTTTTCTCTTTGACAGATGATTCCATCTCATTTCTTGATCAATATGAATTTTCATTTCGCAAATCACCTTTCAGCTACTGGTATTTAGAAAAAGCCAAACGAGACAGAATTGATCTGGTCCGGGCGAGAACAGCATTCCTGCTCACTAACAACCGCGAGATTTTAGAGCAGCTGTTGAGCAGGAAAGATTACAGTTCACCTAAATCGAAATCAGCTGCTATCAATCTGATTTATTTGTGGCTAAAAAGTATTCAGAGCGACCAGCCAAGAAAAGATTTGGATATCAATCAATGGATATGTGATATCGAAAATCAATTGGGTCACTTGCTGGACAAATCCGGTCATATGTCAGATTCAGAGAATAAAAGAGCTCCCAAAGTCGTGTTCTCACAATTTCACGAAATCCTCACCGGAAAGGATGAAAGCGAAAGAAAGCTCAAATTTCAAAATTTGATTGACATTCTTGTCAAAGAACAGTGGATCAGCAGTACCGATAACAATGGGAAATATACATTTAGGAATGCAAGCAGGGGCGGCAGGCTTCAACTTGCAGCCTTGTACTTTGCCCTGGACAAAAACGGACATATCAGCCAGAAACTAAACGCCCAGCAAATTGCGGCATTATTCAATTCCTGGATCGAGCATGAGATCGCGCCGACATCCTTTGTCAAAATCTTTCAAGCTGCCCAGCAACAAACCTTCAATGCCGCAGCCAATGAAAACCGGTCTGTTTATATTCAGGATTGTCTTCTGATGATCCGGGAACTGTGACGTTTTTCTTTAAGCTCGAAACTATTTTATTCTTTTTATTCCTTCCCGAACCTGCGGAATGAATGGGCATTGCACGCTTTCGAATTTTGCAGAGGTAAGAAGAAAAAACACAATTTAAAATTGAGTCCTATGCAAATCAACAAAGAATTGGTCCTTCGGCTCTATGAGCGCAAGGATCCCAAACGTCGCCGGATACTTTTTGAGTACTACCGTGGTCTTTTCGATCAGCTCTGCTCCATCCGCTTTCTGATCGAAATAATTAATCAGGATCTGGGAAAGAGTGTCATTGTCTTTTATGATATCAAGTATATCAGGGCAAACGCAGTGAAATGGACTGCGGATGCTAATGCTATGTCTGGTTTACTAACCACAGTAGAGCTTTCACCTGGCAGTCACCCTGATCCTACCGGAAATGAGAAGTCAGATGGATAATCAGACGTTAATTGAGCTTTTTGAAAGAAAAGACAAGAAACGAAGGCGTCTGCTTTTCAGGCTCTTCCGGGACATAATCCAGTCTGATCTGACAGCTGTGTACACCGCTGAGATCATTAACAAGAAGCTGGACCGTGAAGGCCTGGTCACCAGTGCGGACGTTAAATTCTGCCGTTACCAGTTCAAAAACCGGCCGCTTAAAAAGCTGGACAATCATGCAGCCGTTTCACCGCTACCTGGTAACAGACCTGATAAATCCGGCCAAAAACGCATTGAAAAACAGGTCGGTACATGGACTGATCCCGACAGCATCGATCTGCAAGAAAACCTAATTGTTCAATCCAAATTTACTAAGAAACCATGAAGCGAAAATTTCATTTTGTCCTGCAAGCCAAAGGCGGTGTAGGCAAGAGTTTGTATACTTATCTGAAAGCATTGTCAGAAGCAGAAAACAATACCCTGTTTGTTGATGTGGACAGCTCAACTCAAACCTCAAGCAGACAATTGCTGTTTTTGGGCAACCAAAGACTCGAACGGGTGTCACTAATCGATAAGCGCGAGGTACTGGTCAGGGATATATTTGTCGGCTATATGGAAAGCCTGGTCGACTGCCCCTTTGAGCAAATTTATATGGACTTTGGCGCACCGGAAAGCGAGCAGTTTCCCGCGCTCATCTCACGAGACCTGGATTTTAAAGCGTGGTGCGATGAGCTGGGTTATGATGTGACTTTCCATATTGTGATGGCAGCCGGTGGGGCCTATCTTGCGTGTGGCGAGTACCTGTCAAAAATCCACGATGCGCTTGAAGGGCAGTTTCGTATTATCGCCTGCGAGAACATTCACACCTTTAAACAGTACCCCAAGCTTTCACAGGAGCTTAAAGACCATTGTATTGAGATGGGAATTGAATATGCGAGTTTTGGCGACTTTGACTCAAATAGCCTGCTGGGTACTCAAATCCTGGATGGCATTCGAAATGGCTATAGTCGGGATCAATATCGCCCAGGAGCAAGAATAAGGCTGAGTAAGGAATTAAGGGAGCATTTCGATTATGAATAGCCAGATCAGAGAACTTCTCAACCGGTTGAACGGTAAGTATGGACAGAAATATGGTCATTTGATCGATGACTGGACAGCGATGGTTCTTGAGGAAATCCATGAGAACTTCGCCCAACTTACACGTGAACTCAGTGCTTGCAAAGATGAGATTGCCAGTGCCAAAGAAAAGATCAAAACCAGCCAGAGAATTGTTCAACTCGGCTCAAATAAGGAAGCTTTGTATTTTGGACTGGGTGTATCTGGTCCTGCGTGCATCGCGGCAATCATTGTCGGAATACTTATTTTCTGGTATGCGTATACAGCTGAGGGTTTTGAAAAGCGAAAGGCGATCATTGACACCTATGAGAATGTGATTGATTATGCGCTTCTAATGCAGAATGGAAGAATCATAGAGAGGGGCGGAGCAAAATACCTGGTACTTCGTCCGGTCCCTTCCGATGGGGATATAATTATTGGAGAAGAATACGTATTTGATCAAAAAAACAAACAGGTTTTGGTGCCTTTGGGAAGGAAATAGATGGCTGAAAAAGTCAAGTTGACTTTTTTGAACTTTTGCAAACTTTTGCTGCCAAACGCTGCCATTAGTTAACTTTTGTAAGCCAAGCGGTGGTTTTCTCCACAGCCAGCTATCGCCGGTACGTCGCAAAAATGCTCCTACCGGCAGGAGCTGGCCATGGGAAACCCCCGGACCCCCGCTATTCGCCCCAAGGCTCATAGCCAAATGATAAAAGAATCATGGAAAATAAAAAACAGAAAGGGAGACCTGCGAAAAGCGAGAGGGTTGTAAGACGAGACCACTTTTCGGTGTGGGTGACCAAAGAGGAAAAGCAAAAAATCAGCGGGATCATTGAAAAGTCCGGACTTTCGGCCAGTCAGTTTTTTGTGACACTGGCGCTGGACAGCCCCTGGAAACGACCGAAGCGAAGAGAGCTCCCTACGAAGACCGGAGAGACCATCCGGATATTGGAGCAGCTCTCGGGGATTCTTTCGCTGGCAGTACTCAAAACCAAAGATCATCAGATGCAAAGCCAGCAGTGGGAGCAAAGTAGTCAGCGGGTCCGACTGATAGCAAATCTGATTTCACTTTGGCTTTTTGAAGAATTTGAGATCAGAAAATTCCAAAAGACGATGACCGAAATCATTGACCTAATGCAGCAGCTAAATGTATACTTAGGTCAAATGCTCGACAGTTCAGAAAGTAAAAATCAGATACTTGGAAGGGTGGCACAAGTGATCATAAACTGCAAAAAGCTACTGACGAGCCACCAGGCTTACTATCAAAGCGGAGAATTCCAGCGGTCAACCAGAGATTGGGTAAGCTGGCAGGCCGAAAATCCAGCGGTCGTACACAAAGCGGTTGAAGACGCGCTCTCAAAAATCATCAAACGAATAAAATATGATTGGTAAAGCCGGACTTGGAAAGTATGCCAAGGGCATACTTGAGTACTGTTATTATGAGAAGGAGCTGACGGCAAAATCCAGAAAAGAGCTGACAACAGTGGACGTGCGTGGTGAGCTGGTTTATATTCAGCACCTTGGACTAAAGACTACGGCCGATGGCAGGCTGGATATCGACTATCTGGCTAAACAGTTTTTAGAGAATATGGACAAAAACAGAAACCTGACCAAGTTCATCTGGCACCAGTCGTTCAGCTTTCAGCAGGGAGAGGATGTTTCAAACGATAAGATCACGGCCATATCACAGGCATTTGCAAAAGAGTTTGGATTTGAACAGAACCAGATACTTGTTTTTAAACACAAGGATACGGCTCATTCGCATTTTCATATTGTAGCCAACCGGATCAACTACAACGGCAAAAACACGGCGGATCATTTTAATAATTACGCAAGGACAGGCAGTTTTTGCAGGCGAATGGAAGTCGAACTGGGACTCACCATTACACCCGATATGAAGCTGAACAGCAAAGTAAAACAGGCCGCTTCACAGGATAAGTATATTTTAGCGCTCAAAGAAATCATTGACGGACTTTTGCAGAAGGTCAGCTCTGTAACTGAGCTAAAACAGAATCTGGAAATGAAAGGAATAAAAACCTATACCGGCAGAGGTATCGCGTTTTTCGATCCAAAAAGCAAATTGAAAGTGAAAGGTTCCCAGATTGGAAGAGATTACTCCCTTGCTGCGATAGAATCCAGAATTGGAAATGCAGTGAAAGTTGAATTAAAACCCGAAGTCAGTGAAAAACAAACTCAGCGGAAATGGAAGGGCCTGCGAATTTGAGAACGGGAATGTTAAAATTGAAATCTTTTCAGACACCAAAAACAATACATTAATAAAAACATTTTTTTCGAAATCCCCTCTCACCGGCGACGGAGGGGTTACGACAAAAAATGTGTCTCTAAAAATAGGGATAACTAATTCTACAGTTCGATAACGGTGACTAAGACTTTTGGCCTAAAAGCTGTTTCAAAAGTTCAACTTTTTCCTGTTCGGATTGAAGCAGACGTTCATACAGCTTTTTGTTTTCTTCCAAAGCTTCAACCCATTTGTCGATTGGATTGAACGTGCACTGAAAATTAAAAGCACTATGATCGTAGAATGTATTGATATTATTGATAACCGATTCTTCGTCGAAGCTCTTAATAGCTTCGGAGTTTACTTTCAAAATTTTAGCCACTTGATCAAGTATTCCCTGCTCAATTACCTCTTTCTGTTCTAACAGAGAGACGCGCTTTTGCGTCCATTCTTCTCCCAGCTCATACGCGAGTGCATCCTGTTTCAGACCGACCATTTCCCTGAATCTTTTAATATTTCTGCCCTGATGAATCGTCTTGCTATTGTCGCTGGAAGTGCTCATGGTCTCAAGATAAATTGAAATAGATGGCTATCAAAATTCTAAAATAGCCGTTTTAGGCTAAAATTCCCAATAATTGAATTTTTTAGAACTGGATCTCATCCCAAATTCTGTCATGCTTAACATGAACAAGCCACGCGATGAGATTCATTTCTGAAAACCCAGCTGATATGCGGCCCGTATGGATGTCGCAAAATGAGATCGAAGTTCCTGATAACCTGTTAAAGCAGTTCTTTCAGGATTATAGTCTGTCTGATTGCCGGTTCTTTCTTTGGCAGATGTTGTCAGCTTCAGTTGCGACTGAGAATAAAAATAGTCAAGCAGGAAATGGAGAGCTGATTTACTTTTTCGAAAATCTGACTCCCGCTATTGAGGCCATGTATCTACTGGTGAAAACACAGCCGCCCTCAACAAGTGAAGCTGGTGGTGAATCAATAAATTCTTGGATTAACATTTCCCAGGATTTTAGTCAACAGCTAATTGCCGAAACGGATGTAAAAGTATCAAGGAACAGTCCAAATGCTCTGGCCGAGAAAAAAATGAAGAAAATTTCCAAAAGAGTTCGCCGTAATTCCATCTGGTTTAGAGAAAAGATAAACGATCCGTATCAGGTTGTATCTAGCTTCATTGATGGGTATTCTGCCGAGGAATTCAATAACTATCTTTTAGGCATTCTTGAAGCCTGCTCAGAGAACCATTTTTATCAAAAAGCAAGTCCTGCGGATGTATTGCATTTTTTTGAAAATCTGGAATCGATCATTAATGCTTCTTATTTAATATATAGGATGTCTGACGCTACTTGTGATTTAGATGTGCCTAATTCGCTGGAAGAGAGTCGTAGCAACGATCTGACCCAGTTTTTAGTTGGCTTTTTTGAATACAAATCGCTAGAGCAATGGAAACAGGACCTTTCCGAGATATGCAATTTTAGTTTAAGCAATCAGGCGGCACATCTGTGGGTTGAATGGATCGACACGCTGGCTATTTATACCCGCCTAACAAAACTTGTGGAATTACTTCATAAGAATACTAAAATCAATTCATATAATGACGGTCTCGATATCTCTTGAAGGTTTTTCAGTGTGAGCTTCTAAGATGAAGGAAGTAAAAGCATTGCGATCAGTGCAAACGAAAGTTACAAAGTAAAAAATGACGACTGCAAGCCTGCACGTTGTCATCCGGCTATTTATCTCTGCACATTCCGCGCACCTTAAACCGCCGGATGGGCTCGCAGTCAAGGGGAAAACCCCGTCATTTTTTCTTTGAGGGTCGGTAGCGATTGCCCTGAGCACAAAGCCGGGGCGGCCCACCAGGGTCAGCTACTTAAAAAACTTTCAATCATGAGATCATTTGATAACGCCCCAAGAATCTATGTTGGAACATATGGTCAATACAACAACGGCAGTCTCTTTGGCGAATGGTTCGACCTCACTGACTTTGCAAGCTCCGAGGAGTTCTTTCAGGCATGTTATGATTATCATAAGGACGAGTCTATTAGTAACGGATGTGAGCTGATGTTTCAGGATTGGGAAAATATTCCTGACTTTCTGATTTCGGAATGCAGTTTGCATCAGGACGCTTTCCGCTATTTCGAAATTACCTCAGATATGAATACGGAAAGATGTGAAGCCTTTGAGATTTACATCAAAAATATTTTGTCAGGTGCCATTGATGACTTTGACGAAGCTCTGCAACAATTTGATGAAAGCTATCGAGGATTCTTTGGAGGCTCGATGAAAGATGCCAGGGTTGAATATGCCTATCAGTACATTGAAGACACCGGTATGCTTTCCAACGTACCTGAGACTTTGGAAAGGTATTTTGATTACGAAGCCTATGCCAAAGATTTGTTTCTGGACGGTTACAGCGAAATCGAGGGACATGTTTTTGCTGATTTTTGAAATGAAAGGTTTTAAGGGTTTGCTGGAAATCCCGGTAAGCCCTTACTGATTTTGAGCAAATTCATCATATTTTATTCCAGACTTGCCCTAGGTAGAGAATTTGCATGCCTTGACCATCTGATTCCGTGGCGGATTAACCCCCAACAGACTATCGCTATGCATGAGATCAAAGAGTCTAAATCATTTATTTAAAGTGGTCAATTCAGTCGGACAGGATATGTCCTAATTTTCCGAATTGGCGTGATCAGGAACTCCGAACTCTCCACAGCTGACAGACGACATGACGAAAAAGTGCACTAAATTGCACTTAAAGTGGCAAATTGAACATCAGACGTTAATTTTTAATCGAAAAGTGTATTATATTGCCTATTTTATGAGTATTGATTAAATTTCTTTATATTTACATTAAAAAAGTGCTGTATAATGCATATCAATGATATTATAAAGGAACGAAGAAAACTTCTTGGCATAACCCAAGAGACCCTCGCCGGGATGTCTGGAGTTGGACTAAGAACGTTGAAACAGCTGGAAAGTGGAAAGGGAAATCCCACCATTGAGACTTTTGAGAAAGTTGCCGATGTATTGGGAATGGAACTCATTCTGCAAATCAAATCGATGGATAAATAATTATGAGACAGGCAGAAATTCTATACAAGGGGGAAGTTGCTGGTATGCTAACACAGCATAACGACGGCACGTTTAATTTTATTTATAAAGATGCGTGGATGATAAACAGCCAGAAACCTTCGGTGAGTCTCACGTTGCCAAAAACCATAAAGGAGTATAGCTCCAAGACGCTTTTTCCATTCTTCACTAATATGTTGCCGGAGGGTTTTAATAAACATGTTATCTGCAAGTCTTTGAAAATTGATGAGGATGATTATTTTGGTCTTTTATTAAACGTTGCTGAATTTGACGCCATAGGAGCTATCACAGTCAAGCGTTCAAATGAATCAGCATGAGTATGCCTGTTATCAAATACTGTCCAGGCACCTTAGCAGAAGGTTATGATACTTATAGCAGGACTTGCCTTAAGCGAATGTTTAGTGGAGCGAAAGTATCCCATGTTTTACCATATGATTCGCCAGCTTCCGCCGGCCAAGTTGATGCAGCATTCGTTTTGAGTCAAAGGCGGATATCAATCTCGGGTGTTCAGGAAAAGTTTTCTATAATACAGGTCAAGAACAAGTTGAGATTGGTGGGGGAGGGCGACAGGGGAACACATATCCTGAAACCGATACCAACCGTCGGCAGTAACGCAGATCAAATGCCTGCCAATGAACATTTGACGATGCAAATAGCACGACAGGTTTATGGGATTGAAACTGCAGAGAATGCACTCATCTTTTTTAAAAATGAAGAACCTGCATACCTTACCAAGCGCTTTGATGTGGATGAGGAGTGTAGAAAGAAGGCTGTGGAGGACTTTGCGGCCTTGTCGGGCAGAAGTCCTCAGACGCACGGGGAACATTATAAGTACCTGGGAAATTATATGGATCTCTTTAACGTCATAAAAAAATATTTACCTATTTATGGTTTGGAATCGCCTCGACTTTTTAAGCTGATCATGTTCAATTACTTGTTTTCGAATGGGGACGCCCATTTTAAGAACTTTTCGATTATCGAAACCGGTATGGGCGATTTCAGACTCAGTCCAGCATACGATCTCCTTAACAGCCGCCTTCATGTGAATGACTCGGACTTTGCGCTGGATGATGGACTATTGCCGCCTCAAATATCAAAGGGCAATATTGCTTCACAATTTCAGACTCTAGGGGAGGAGGCAGGCTTAAATATGAAAATGATTAAATCCATCTTCGACGTGATGCTTTCAAATTCGAAAAAAGTCGAGAATTTGGTCAATGCCTCTTTCTTAAATGATCGTTCCAAAAGGAGCTATCTTCAGGCCTACCAGACGAGATTAAAAAGGCTTACGAAGGTTTAAAGATCGTCTTATCTGACCTTTTTTACCCGAATTTTAAGGAATCAAATAATGCTTTTTTATGACAAAATCAAAGCATTCCCTTTACAAATTCAGAATTGTTTGCTGCTGACAATCAGCCAGCTGTATGGAATACGTCTATCGGAATTTTGATTGTTCGAACATCATGGAAGGGATTTTCGGAGAATAGATATCTTGTTTATTTCCAGCCTATTAAGTCACTGGTTCGAATCCCTCGCTGAAATAGCAAAATGGAATCTAACTATTGATCAGATCGTAACTGTTTTGAGCTGAGTTCTAAGGTAACGACGGGTTAATTAATAATGATTAAACGACTATCAAGATTTTTATCACAGATTTACTCAATGAGACTTCCAGAGGATTCGCCCCCAATGTTCACTCCACAATTTTGTCAGAATCCTAGGATCGAGTCCCTGCTAGATGATCTAGTAATTATTTGGATGGTCGCAATCGAATGGAAGTTATTCACGACTTTCATTAAAGGCCATAAACAAAAATCGCAATCGAAATCAGCGATAAAAGCCGCGTACAGTCATCAATAGCAGTGTATTGATACAACCCAGCCTTGATCTTGCAAACGTCTAATTGAACGCGTTCACCTGGGATCAGCTTTGCATATCTAATTGGCGGATTGTTTTTCCTATAGCGACGAATAGGTTTTATAGCGTGTTTTTTTAGTATTCGGGCTACTGTCTATCCGTTAACTGGTTCTTATCCTTGGATGATACACGAGAAAAAATCGAAGATTTTAGATGGGAATATAATCACTTCAGACCACACTGTGCATTGAATGATTTTACACCGAAAGAATTTGTTAATTTACATCACGGAACACCGGAAACTCTACTTTCAACCGTCTGAAAACCGGGGAGAACCTTAATGAATTCCCTTCCCCGATCATTAAACGATCCGAAGATTACATATTGAAGCGAATGATCACGACTCGCCATGAAAGACGTGCTAGGTTTAACTATCCTAGCTTCTAGTTTCACCTGATTAATGTCTTAGGTACAAGCGTGGATAATAATTATTGAGCTCGAAATACTAACCTTTACATTGCCGGCGAATATAGTTGCCAGTAATACCGAGATCGCCGAGAATTGGCTACAAAACACCCATTTGGATAGCAACATCCCTTTTAACTTTTCCTAAAAATACCTGGCCAATATCTTTTTGATTTTCAGGAATATTACTGATACTCAACAGTATTTTTCTCTGAGATTCCCCTGCAGTAAATAAATTTACTATTTGCCTACTAATAGATTTATTAATCTTGGGGCTATGATTCTTGAGGGAAACAAAAAGCTTATAAATTGCTCTTCTATGAACCTGGTTTTTGTATCGCTCCATTATATTGAAATCTGTAAGAGCATTATCTGGATATGGGTATTTATTTCTATAAGATAACACCACATCATTTTCAGAAATACACTGGAGACTATTCAGCTCAAACGCAAAGTAATCGTCTAGCCTCCTGTGAAATGGATTAAAATGACTATCTATATCAAATTTCTTTTCTAGTTTGAGCTGAGCATTGCAAACTGAACATCCAGGAATCATATTAAAAAAAGACACAGCAAAGTATGGATGTCTAGCTTGAGGATAAAAGTGATCCAGCTGCAATAGAGCCTGGCGCCGCCTCTCACCTGATAGTGGGTGTACGTTTTCGATTACTTGTGTTACTTGTTCGTTGCAATATGGGCAAAGAGACAAGCGAAGTTCGTTGTAAGTATCTCTGCACTCATCTTTTGTCCTATAATTATTGTAATTGAAAATTGTTTTCACCTCATTACCAAATACAGTCAACGAAGCACTATGATAATCGCCATTAATGCAAAAAAAATGTGGCCCAGTAATAACCTCTATCTCTCCTATAATTGCTTTCAGAACTTGTGGCCTTCCTGTGATTAATCTATGCAAATTCAGGAAGTTATTTTCAAGCAGATAATTCCAAAAATTCACCTTCGTCGAATGTCCCAACCGAAAGTCAAAATCGCGTTTATTTCTGATTCTCTGAATTAGCGAATTAGTAGCATGATAATTCACTCCATCTACTAGTGGATTACCGACGAGGCTGTTGTAGTGAGCTTGTGCAATAACGTCCAAGTCAGCCGTAGTGTGATCATCAATTAATATCATCTATTAGATTATTTAACTGAGTTCTGATTAATTCCTCGCCAATGTTTGAGACTAAAATTCGATCCTGTTCTGTGATTCTAGATCCGATTCGCAACTTGTCAACTAATTGTTGAATCTTAGATGCTGCAAAATTACTTATTAAATTACCGTCCATAAAAAATGCATCTAAATATAATTCACCAATATTCCCACCAAACGTTTCGCCGTCTATTAAGTTGTTGGGGATTACTCGTAAATTGTCGTTACTCCTTTCAAGGAAAATCAAATTCGACTTGGGTAAGTCTGACACAAGAAATGGAGAGTGTGTCGTAAGAAATATCTGACAGCGTTTTCCCAGGAGAGATGGCAATATATTTATCAATTTGGTTAAGAATTCCGTCTGCCACTTTGGATGAAAATATAGATCGCCTTCATCTATACAAATCAGGACTGCTTCATTATTAATTTGCGAAATAGCTGCAAAAAAGCTCGCAAAAAGATTAATGTAAGCTTTATGGCCACTACTAAGACCAGACCATTCAAAGCTATATGACAGACTTTGATTTGTGATCGCCTCGAAATATGAAGACAGAAAATACCCTAAATCAGTAGTATAGGGCAATTTAAATTGAATCCGACGGTTTGAGTAAGATCCTAAGTTTTCCTTGAAATCCTGAGATCTAGGGATGTTTAAATCAAAAATTCTCAGCTCATGGAGAAATTTTGAAGTTTCAAATAAGGGCCGTAATTGGTCTATTTGATCAGCAAAGTCGCTTGTAATATAATCAAATATCTCATCTATTCTTGCCTCATTTTTCTCCAAACCCGTAAGATTTTTTATGAGATGAGCAACCTCCGCATTGCTATTACGACTTTCGTTTAAGACTTTATTGCCGTTTCTATTCAGAATAAAGTCAATAACTATTAAAAATGCCGTAAAATACTTAAATGAGGATTGAGACTCGCTCTTGGTGATTTTGGATCTAAAACTTTGAGCAAATTTTAATAACTCAATACCATAACCACTCTCTTCCTTGAATCTTTTTTCAAATATTTTAATTCGGTTTAAAATGTTTGACCATAATGGAGTAATTAAAATGACATCCGAAGGCCGGATTCGGGAATTTTGACTATTAGTAAGCTTCTGTTCAGCTGACTCGAGGACTTCGAAGTAATGGCTGTTGATAAATTTAATCTGCGTTTGAATAGATCGTTGATAAACTTTGGATACATTTTCTCCGAAATTTGCTTGTAAGAGTGTGTTCGAAGAGATATTTATAGTTTTCTTGTCGAAATTGTATTGTCTTCCATCAAATACATTACTGAAAAATATCGAATTTATATCGCCGATTCCATTTTTATATTGATGTGATGTAGTTTCAAAGTCTGAGCGAACTTTCGAAATTCTGTATGCGTAAATCTCTGACACTCCGAAATTGGTAAAAACGACTAAAAATGGCTTATTTATAATAGTGTTTCCGCCATTTATTACATATTGTATTAGCTCTAAAATATTGGTTTTGCCGGAAGCATTCTTTCCGATTATGCCGGTAATCTCAATAACGTCAGTGCCAAATAGGTTCTCAATATACTTTTCATTCTCTCTTCTTCTTATAAGATTGGTGGAAGACTCAAAAGTATATTCAAACTGTGTTGAAAAGTTGAATCCTTGATTTTCAAAACCTTTGTAACTTTCTACCCAAATGTAATCTAACCTCTTCATTTAATATTCTTATGATCGATATTGGAGCTCGGATTGAATTTGTTCTTGATTTAATAATCAAGAGAGCTAGTCTTATGAATTAAGCCTCCGGAGTTCAAATACTAAGTTATTGTGAGAATTGCCGCACATTGCTTAAAAATGTCGGAATCAATCTTTTCCTTTTGTTCTAGAAGAGAAATTTTTTGCTGGTTCCAGTCTGCGCCGAGTTCAAACAGGAGTGTGTCTTGCTTCACGGTCATCATCTCTGTGAATCTCTTAAAGTTACGGCCTTCTTGGATCTTTGGATTGGAGGTAGTATGTACCATTTGGAAAGGGTGTTTGATTTAAAAAAAGCAATTTATATAAATCTTATGGTAACTGCTCGGATATCTTAAATGCTTTGCAATGAATGTTACCGGGGCGGTTGTGTTGAAAACATGCTACATCAGTCCGTGTTTGGAGAATACGGGACATTAGACCACCCAATTCCGTGGCTAAATGGCCACTTATCTTACCTCCTGAACTTTTCTTTAACTTTCTGTGAGCAAGGATGATGTTATGGTCAATCCAGTCCGAAATAGCATGGTCAGTCTAAACCGAATTACGGTGGTCAACAGCTCCGAATTTTCCAATTTTAGGACGATTCACATCTAAAATTTCCCAAAGTGGTGTGGAACATACATAACTGTGCTTTTGGCCATTTTTGGTTCCTCCTCTGTCCATAATTCTAGATCCATATATAGTTCTAAATGTCGATATGGAGCTATTTCGGAGTATGGTATAAATACGGAGAAACCTTCATAAAAAGGCGAGTGTTTTGCTCCTATATCCAAGTCAATCTGGTTTACTTGTGCGCAATTAACCTCACTTATATATGCACGTCGATATATAAGATTCCTAATTCCTTCTTTGACCTCAGGAGAAACCCCTCTCTCATCTCGTAAGAAGAACCTAGTCTTAATAATGAAGGTTTCATCCATACCGTTTACATATTCAAATACGGGGAAGACCCTGATTCCATATTGAGATTTTTGGGATGAATAGGAGTCCGCAAATGCTAATCCGGCAAACTGGCCGACTAATTTTGTGGGCCCCGTTTTTTTGTCTGATGAAATAATATTTGGTAAAAGCTTTTTAATAGTTTGGTCAGCGTACCAATGGTCGTTGTTGATTACTTGAATTTCTTGAGTTGTGTATCTCATCTTTACCCTTGCACCATCCTTTATGTTAAGTTGAATCGTCGGGAATCCTTCACTACTTTTGGGGTATAATGATATTTTGCTTCCATCTTCTAAAGTTGCCCGGTATACCCCTTCTCGGTAATTCTCTTGAAGTAATTTAAATTTTCTAAAATCACGCAAGGCCTCTTGCATGCCACCGCGGCTCCATTCAATCCTCGTAGTAAAGTTTTTCCTTGTCGTTCTTAGAGCCTTAGACCAAATTTTTTTTAATATATCAATATCTTCGGCCGACAATTTACCCAGCCGAGTGTTTTTTTCGATAACAAGGTGACCAATGCTGCTACCGGTACTACTGCCAGGCTCTTCAGGGCCACCACCGTCCCCCCCCGGTGGCTTCTTAGAACTTGGCTCCCTATCCAGAAATGGTTTTTCTATTTTAGGTTTCTCTATCGTTACTTGCTCCGGTGGCATTTTCACATTCGTCGATCATTCCTGTCCAATTACTTCATTAGAGAAGGGTAGTGACAAAAAAAAGGATGTAACCAAGCACCTTTGACAGATTTTACTAAGCGTATAATAAATAACTAATTTCATAATTCCAGATAGATATTTTTGAACACGGATTTAAGATTGAACTTTCTGTTAACAGAATCACACGCTCGCTGATCGTGCGCGGCACTGATCCACTACTTAATCGTTAACGCTTATAATTTCAAACCGG
Organism: Dyadobacter sp. HNCC25DJ184; assembly: GCF_056895215.1. Taxonomy (NCBI): domain Bacteria; kingdom Pseudomonadati; phylum Bacteroidota; class Cytophagia; order Cytophagales; family Spirosomataceae; genus Dyadobacter; species Dyadobacter sp. HNCC25DJ184. The sequence goes on from NZ_JBXHAQ010000010.1 coordinate 17,635, forward strand.
TGTCAGGTTTACTACTAATTTTCTTTATTAGTGAATCTGAATTAATAATAAAGCTTTCCGGGGTCCCTTTTCTTTCCCATATCAGGTTAAGAACCTGATCAAATCTAATTGATAAGGCTTTTGTGATTCATCTACTATCATACCTGCTCCAATAGTTTTCTGGCTCCTTTCAGTTCTAATGAATAGGTAACAATAGCCTTGTTTCTTTCATTTATTGCAGCAATGGGTTAAATTAAAAGATTGAACGGCAGCGGCCGCCGCGAAAAGTACCGCGGGTTCTGTAGAGCTCTTTTTCTAGTGAGACGTTTGCTACGTGCAAACCTCACGGCCATCCTTTGAATATTGAAGGGTTTTAATTTATCTGTTCTTAAAATATGCTCGTCGGAACTAGCTGCCAGGAAGCTTTCAACTATATGGGATGCTCATTTATGTACCCTATAGCTTTCAAAAAACGCTTGTGGTCGTTTATGAACTATCTTTTAGTCTAACCCATTTTTTAAGGATTTTCACCCTCAAGCACTGACTTGAGTAGACTTTGTATGATACGCGCTATTTGTTAAATAATAAAATTTAGTATCAATTCACCTCGTCCAACCAGACCATACTTCCATGGATTATATTTTTTGACGGATAGTCGGTACCAATCATTAAAGTTAAAGTAGTGTCCACCCCATCAAGCGCATTTTCAAATGGCAGGAGGGAGATAACCTGTGAAATGTTGAACTCTCGAATAATAACATTAACATTCGGTGCCCTTAGCCCGGAATTTCTTAACTGCTCTTCCTTTATTAATATCAAACAAATACCATCTGTACCACATGCCCAGTCTTCCCCTCGCCAGAATACTGACAACGGCTGGTTTAGGTCCTTTCTAAATTTGTCCTGACTAATGAAACGATTGATAAGTTCGTTTTTTAAATCGATATCCATGGCTGTGAGAGTTAGTGTTTATAGGGAGTGGTTCCTTTAACTGAGTGAGTAAAGATATAATTACCAAAAAATAAAATAAAAGAAATCATTGGTATTAAACCTCCAATGTAAACACTTATTGATAATATTGTAAAGAACGTTGAGCTTTCATATTTTTGGTATGTCAATATACCTAAAAATCGGCATTGCTAATTAATACTGGACAGTATATTTTGCACCATAGTTTCACCAGAACTATTTAAAGCCCATTCTCTTATCAGTTTATTCAAACAATGATCCAACATGAAAATTAGCGTATCTCTTCTATTGATACTTGTAACGGCTGTCGCTTCAGGACAATCCAAAAACCAGTTACAAAACTTTTGGTTACGAAGGCTGTTACTCCCAAGTTCGGTGCGTTAGCTATTGACCGCGTTAACGGATACTATTTTGGCTGGTCAGCGGATTTTCCAACCCTATCTGAGGCAGAGAAAAAAGCGTTGGATGAATGCAAGAGCAAAGGTGGAAACTGCACAATAGTATTGTCATATAGTGGCTCGGCATGTGCTGCTTACCGAACCATTGAGGGGAAAGTTGGCACTGCTTATGGATGAGGTTTAAGTACGAGTAAAGAAGATGCAGACCAGATAGCTACCAAGCAATGCCTGAAACGCAGAAATGGAATTGTGCCTACTAATTTTGTCTGGAGTTGTAATTCATCTAATACCGGCCCGTAAAAGGAATTGTATAATGCCTCAGGAGAAATTGAAGGACCGGTTGTGGTTGGCAATCAGGTATGGAGCAAAAGGAAACTCGATGTAGCGACATTTAGAAATGGGGATGCAATTCCGGAGGCCTAAAACGCAATCGAATGGCAGGCCTTCTGTGTAGCCCACAAACCTGGTTTCGTCTATCTTAATTTTGACCCAAAAAACGGCGCAAAATTCGGCAAGCTTTACAATTTTTATGCTGTGATTGACCCAAGGGGATTCGCACCTATTGGCTGGGATGTCCCAAGTAAAGGCGAATTTGAGACAATAATTGAATTCTTGGGTGGTAAGAACGAGGTTGGTAAAAAAATCAGGGCTACAACCGGCCGGAATATTCCTGATAAAAAATACAATGACTACACTGGTGGTAATGGTACAAATACCTCCGGTTTAAATTTTTTGCCGGGCATGAAGGCCTGGAGCAATGAATATTCCAGTGATCTAACAACATTAAACGTTTTTGGTGAATATTACAGTACTGGTCATTGGTGGACTTCGACTCTGGAAGGAGAATATTATATGGCAGGTATCAATAATGACATTCGTACGTCGAATGGATATGAACTGTATTTTGGAAGCTATAAAAAGGGTGAGTATACCGGCCTTGGATCCGAAAGCCCCGGTCGAGCCTTGTCGGTGAGATGTATCAAGGATTAGCAAGGCAATCTGGCCGTCCCTTACCGGGCAATTCCTTCGGTTATTACTGTTACAATCCTTGATAAGGCCTACAACTCTTTTATGAAAAAAAATTTACAGACAATAATTTGGGCGTTATTCCTAACATTAGTTGCTTGCTCAAAACCCGGAGACACTGATGTAACACCAATTCCATCAGGAGGAGAATCCACGCCTGTTGGTAACCACACCGTTAACATTACTATTTCTCCTGAATTCGAATTGAATGGGACAACTTTAATTTCAGTTGTTGATACTGCTGTAATAGCCACGAACAAAAATAATGTTCTGGTTCCATCCCAAAAACAATCAACTGTCTTTCTGGTAGACGGAGACGATCATTTTCTGGCACTTATCAGAACCGATTCGACAAGCGCAGAATTAACCCTAGACGGTACCACTGCGGCGGTTGGATTACTTGAACTGTTACCAGCTTACCACGAACTTCAACTGGAACAACAATTGGAGCTTGAAAAACAAATCATTTCTCATCAAGTTTTTAAGGACCTGGCCGTAATTGCTACCCAACATTTAAAGGAAAAGAAATCCATTTTTTCGCAGGATCCCGCATATTTTAATTCGTTAAAGAGCATAAATCGGCATATAATTTCCAAATTTTTTGGGGATGATTTAAAGGGCGGACGAACTCAGGAAGATCTCGATCCAACCTTAATCGCATCGTGGGTTTCACAATCCAATACTCAGATTGAAAATCGTGTCCATAGTAACATTCAAGTAACCCTCACCGCTGCTTCATCTTCTTCCAATAGTCAAAGCTTTGTCTTATCACCTGAACCATTTATTTTTGGCAGTGATCATATACAGGGCTTGGAATCCTTATCGGACGATTATTACACGATTCAAATAAGTCATTCTGGAAAAGAAGCGGCTAACTTGAATACAAATGCCGTTGCGGTTAAATTGGCTGCAATGACACTCGGCTTGGTTATTAAAAGCGCTCCTACGGTTAGAGGAAGTGAGTGCTACAGGAAAATGTTAGCAAACGTCGGAATTGAAGCGGCAGCCGCACTAGCCGAGGCAAGGCTCTCTAAAAAAACGGCCTCAGAAGTTCAAATTGACTTACTAAAAATGGTTGTCGGTCATGTCAAAACCTTTTTAGTAGATCCTGGCTGTTGGTTATATGCTGTGTCGGTAAGAACATTAACTGCTTTCGCCGCACAAAAAGTAGGTTTTTTTCTCGCACTTTTTGACGCTACGTGGATTGCTTCCGATTTGTACCAACTGAAGCATCTGGTTGATGCGTTCATTTCGCCAGTTAATTTGACGGATAAACTGCAAATTTTTGACGGCAGGCTGATACCTGGACAATTAAAATTAACAAAAACAAGGCTCACTGACAGCGTGTTCGTAGCCTCAGATGTGCAATATGTTTCCATTAGATTGCGAGAACTATCTGAAAGGTTTGACCAAATTCAAAGGCGTGAAATAAGGGTTAATTGGAAATTGGAAAATGGAGCCGGTCAGATTGTATCCGTTAAAAATTCTATACTGGTAGATGAAGGCGTTAATGGTAATTTGGAGGAAGAGTGGACAGCAGATGCTACTTGGAAACTCCCACAGATGGCCCCTCCAAAAAATGAACCCTATAAGCTGGTTGCAGAAATTCTTGATAAAGAAGGACATCATATTTTCGGCAGCCCCGTCGTCTTTTCTAAACATAATATTGAATATCAAATCCAAGATTACACGCTTGAAATTTGTAATTACAGAAGTGACTATGCACAAATGTCGCCAGTAAAAACGCTTCGGGCCGGGGATAAAATCGTAGTGCCAAACAAACTCTCTGAGTATTATAGATTGAGATACAAAGGAAAGTATGTCAAATTGGGAGAGTACAAACTTGACGCCGCAAGCCACTATTTTAGTATTGCTAATTACCCTGTTACAAAAGATGACTATCATGTTGGAGAATATTTCATAACAATTGCCGACAGAAGCAATAATCGCGTAATTAAATTTCCTGTTGACTTGACCTTGAATAACCAGATATATCGGTCTTTGATGGGTAAAAGTTTGAAGGCGGATATAGAGCACTATGGCTTGTCAAACGGCACTCTTACTCTAAATTTTGATAACACATGTGAGTTACGATTTGGAGACTTTGTGTCGAAAGGGGGATTCACTCTAAACCATGGACACTCATCAGCTGCTACCTATCAAGATTGCACCGATGATGGCGGTGGGGTAATTGATAAAAGAATTATCGGTTACGCTTTCTTCGGAAGTGGTATTGGGTCAATCATTTCCTTCAATTACATCATGGTCTATGAAGATGGAACAATCACCAAAAATAGTACATACGCATGCCCGGCATATGACAGTCAAGGGAAATTTAGTTTCTAAATGTCGTATGCTACTATAATAGGTTATTGCAAATACTACATCGAAGATCCAAATCTGCTCCTAAACTAAACTCCTCTCCCACTTTCTCCCATTTAGTGTAAAGGTTATTTGAGCAGAATATACTTCACTCAACATAACGCCTGTTTATACGACAAAATATTATTTGGTGGTCTAAGTGAGTATTTCGGAGAAGTTGACCACCTGATTCCGCGGCAAATTGACCACCTGATTAGCTGGCGGCCGGTAGCAGAAAATGCTAGTAGAAGCGATTCAAAAATAGTAAATAAAAGTTATAATTATTCGTAGCTGTTTTCGAGCTCCTTTTTTCTTCTCATTGATTCCCCCTTTAATTCGACACGGTGTGCGTCATGCACGATACGGTCTAAAATTGCATCGGCAATGGTTTTTTCTCCTATTACTTCATGCCATTTGTTGACAGGCAATTGAGAAGTGATGATTAGGGACGTTTTTCCGTGCCTGTCTTCTATGATCTCCATGAGTGCCGCCCGGCGCTTGAAGAACTCTTCAGGCTGATAGTCTTTAATTATGTATTAGGCAACGGTGATGCTCATCTCAATAATTTCTCGCTGATTCAGCTTCAAACGGGAGAATATCGACTCACGCCTGCTTACGATCTGATGAGCACGAAATTGCACACACCCTATGAGAACGATATCGCCTTAGAGCTATACGAAGACTGCCTGGACGCGCCATTTTATTCGGCCTACGGTTACTACGGAAGGCCGGATTTTATTGAATTTGCGAAGCGCCTGGCAGTTACAGAGAAAAGGGCTTCAACCATACGTGAAAGTTACGCTAACGCCCAGGAAAAGACAGTAGAGATGATCAAAAAGTCAGGCTTGTCAACGGAAAGCAAGAACAGCTACGTTTCAACCGTAAAAGACAGGCTTTTCCGGATCAGCGATATGACCAAAAAAGTCAGGCGAATATAAAACAAGTGGGAGCCGAACGAAGCAAAGCCCCCTGAGAAAAGGTGGTTTTACGATGTGATAAGAATGGATGGGGGTGTCCGAGATTCGTTTCACGCTTTAAAGATTACAAAAAGCGAAGTTGATCTGCATGCTCTATCGGACAAAAAGATAAAAATGGATATGACTAATCTGGCCTTGGCTCTTGACAAGAATACATCACTAAATGTTTTTGCTGGTTTGAATTGATAGGTTCTGGATCGCAATTATGCGCAATAGAATCTAAGTGACCATTGCAAAATCAGAATAAAAAGGCTAGTTCTATTTTATATTTGCAGCCGATAAAATCGAGGTGAGCAATTCGGTGAGCAGACTTTTCTTGTTGTTTGTAAAATATTGATTTTCAAGAAGATATAGGCATGTTTCATGTCGCTATCTCTCTGCATGGAACATAAGTCATTGATATTTAGCTAGTTATAGCGGAGGTGTTCCCTCCGCTATTTTTGTTTCTAAGGGGTTAACGACTTGATTATCAGCATTGTTTTAATCTATAAATCTGAAAAAGTGGCTCGTCTTGGTGAGCAATTCGGTGAGCATTTTCATGACAAACTTACATGCTCACCAGAAGGAAAGCGGAGCATTTGTTCACATGGTAAATTTATCAATCTGCAACTCTTCTTTTGACTAGTGTCTGTTTCTGAACACTTACGTGTGAGGACTTTTGACAAGTTTTTGCTCATCTCCTAAGAGTCCCGATTCTTGTAACGTATTTTGGGAATTATGTTTTGGATGCAGATGAAATTCTTTGCAATAACAGTTGACTGTTTGCCAAAAGTAGTCATGCGACAGAAGAAGAAACGGTATAATTGTGATCTTTGACAATTCTCTGGAAGAAGTCAGTCCGAATGATCGTACTCTGAGCTACCCATCTCTTAGTCAGGGAAAGCCTTTATAGATTCCGGATATATCGTTTCGGTTGAAGTTGACCATGCTAAATAATTGATTTATAATTATTTAAATATTGATGAGTAATAGTTTGTTGGTGGTCAATCTGCCACGGAATTAGGTGGTCAAGCAATCCGAATTCTCCATTCTTAGGATATCTTTGCGTTATATATGCGTTTGAGTAGGTCGTAGTTTCAATTCTTGCCTAGGACTTCTCCGGCCAATTCATTTCCCGGATCTAGTTCACGTAACTTTGTGGCATAATTTTTGGCCTCAGTTTTGTTGTTATTGTTAACGTAGAATTTTGTATAATCCTGGTAAATAGTTTTCAAATAGGAGTTATATTTGCCGGGTTCAGCATTTTTAGTGAGATTAATAAATTTTTCGTAAGCACCTGCAAATGAGGTATTCGGGGACGCTGGGAATATTCCACCTGCTTCAACGATACATTTGCCTTTCCAATAATAAGCGTATGGCCATTCTCTGTTCTTTTCGATTACAGATTGAAAAATTGTTGCTGCTTCATTAAAAGTCTTTCTGATGATAGCTTGCGATACTCCGGCGCTTTTCATTGACATTCCATATTGATAATTTGCCAATCCCCAATAAAAGTATTCCGTCGTCGTTGCACGGTCCGGGTCAAACGTTATTGCGTCTTTGTATTTAATAGCTGCATTTTTAAAATCTTTGTCTGAATAAAACCTAGCGGCATCAACAAACGATAACGCAGCGGAATCAGCATCGAATTCTCGTTTTCTTTCTACTGTTTCGGTGCGATTACTACTCGAGAGATCTTCTTTGGGCTTTTCGGTAGGGAGTTCATTAGTTCGTTTTGACGCTTCTGACTTGAAAGGGTTTGTGCTTTTTTGTACGGCAATGTTCGGTGAAATACTAGTTGAATCTTTCAGTTTTTCTTCTTTCTTCTGTTCTAGAGCTGCATTGCCCTTTACAGTGCCCCAATAATTTCGTCGCAAATAAAGTCCTGTTAGGACGATCACAGTAAGAAGGAGGCATGCTGCAACAAAAAAACTTGCAATTTTTCTGCGTTTATTGGATAAACCGATGATGTCAACAGTATCTTTTAGCCGCTTAAAATCATTTTCAAAGTCAGGATCCGGACGCAGATTCAACTCTTGAAGCTCTACAAGTCGTCGAAGTGAATGTGGCAATTTGGCGGCGTCTGGCCTATTGGCTCGACCCACTAGGACTGGAACCACAATAATTTCGGGATTTGACAGACCTAATTCAATTTCAATGCGAACATAGTCTTTTGGGTTATGCAGTCTACTATTTCCATTCTCGTCTACTGCGTTCTGCCATTGTCTGCCAATGATAACCAGCATTATCTGAGTTTCGGAGATTGTAGAGATAATTTTTTCCTTAAAATCGTCACCATATCGAATGGAATCTACATCCTTAAAAATTTTCTGCGATCCATATATGGTTTTAATTTTTTCGTAGAGGCGTCCCGAAGTGTCCTCGGAGTCCATTCTTCTGTACGAAATGAAAATCTTGTTCCGTGCAGGTTTGTTTCCGATCATTTATTAATAGAGGTTTAGGTCAACAAGGTTACAATATCGTGATAATCAATTTAATGGATACAATTAATAGTTATCATTTTTTTGGAATCGATTGAAGTCTTAGATTGTGGATGTTTAGAAGTGGTCATTAATCCTTATGTCTGTCCATTTGAAATCGACTAAAAGCTTGAACAGTTGTCCACAGCAGGGGTATTCGAAGCATACAAGCAAGTACATACTCTATATTCTCGCCTTGCTAAAAATCACAACGAGGCCTTAAAACGAGGCCCTAAAACGAGACCTATTTCTTCAATGGTAAGGATTGGTTACAGCTCCCTTCGTAAGTGGTATTAAATGATATTGACTTAGAAGCTGCGAGATATATCAACGATCTATTATTTGATTAGATAGAACACAACGAAATGGATACCGAATTAAAAGCAATGAGTAGCTATTACGTTGATTGGGAGTTTGCATTTGAACGCATTAACGATTTTGAACATATGGAAAGACTTCTAAGTATCCGATTTGACTACGAATCTGCTATTTTGGAAGTCAAAAAACGAATCTTAACGGGAAGAGGTCAAATGGGAATTTATTGGAAATCGATTATTGACGTGAATATTTAGTGCATTTTGTCGGCAACCATAACCTTTTCATTTTATCAAGCACATCGGAGGATTATCCCTCGCTTATTGAAAGGAGGTCAATGTTCACATCTATTGAACTAGATGATAGTTGTCTGGTAAAAAGCTTACTCCATCAATTCAGTGTGCATGGGGAAGATAAATGGCTTCTTGAATTTATACTTGGAGACAACACTCCGCCTATAATTTATATGGCAGCCTTTGGAGATTCTCAAGATCCAAATATTTATTTCAAACTATCTAACACTTAGGCTTTGACAACGATTTGTCATGAAGTTCAGCTTTGTTGAAATCTCCAAGATTGTAAATCATTTCACTGAAATCGTCCTTTTCTGATCGTAGAAAATGCTGAACCTCATGGACAAAACGGACAACCTTTGGCAATGGCCATTTTATTTTTCCAATTCTGCCATACCCACTTATCATATAATCCTCGCCATGTAGTGTTAGCTTTTCAATTCTTATCAAGCCTGCTATTTTACAAGTAATTGGTAAATTCTCTGCCAAAGGCGAGGAGAGAGGGATTGGAGCTAAAGTACCTGACGCAACTTTTCTTGACCAGAATATATAAGATTTTTCGGGCTCAACATAAATTAGACGTGTTGGAGAACTTATATCTAGTTCATCTCTTAAAATAACTGGTGTATTATCTGGCGAATAAAGTAGCAGGTCGCCTATTTCTAACTTTTTCATTTTTTGTTAGAAAAGAAATAAATATTCGAAACAAATGCAAGATTTTTTGATTGGATGAAAAATCGGATAACCAAGTACGGTTTTATTGAAAATCAAGACTTTGAGGTTTTTCATAAAATTATGAATAACTCCTCAGGGGCTTCAACCCATAAGGAATACACCCTCACGCTCGACATGGCGAAAGAACTTGCGATGCTTGAAGGAAATGAAAAAGGAAAACATCCGCGACGCTTCTTCATTGAATGCGAAAAGAAACTTAGAGAAGTTGCTGCCACGCCGGCAGCGCTTTCCAGTAAGGATCTTGCCATGATGATCGTTCAAGCAGCAGCAGCAGAAGAAGAAGAAGAAGAAGAAGAAGAAGAAGAAGAAGAAGAAGAAGAAGAAGAAGAAGAAGAAGAAGAAGAAAAGGAGCGAGGGCAAGCCCTTATAACCGAAGCCAACAGCGAAATTCAGGCAAATAGACCGAAGATCATCTTTGCTGATGCGGTTTCTGCATCTGAAACAACCATTTTGGTTAATGAGCTTGCCAAAATATTGAAGCAACACGGTGTTGATATTGGCCAGAATAGACTTTTCGAATGGATGCGTAGAAATGGGTATCTGATCAGACGCGGAGCGACTGATCACAATATGCCGACTCAGAGATCTATGGATTTGGGGCTGTTTGAAATCAAGGAAACCTCGATTGTGAGATCGACTGGTATCCAGATTGGGAAGACCGTGAAAGTGACGGGCAAAGGGCAAACGTATTTTGTAAACAAGTTTTTAAATAGTCAGATGACCGCTGTTTGATAGGCGTTTATCTATTTGTCATAGAGCCGCTCGTTATCCGGGTTGCTTTTTCCGTGTTATAAATATTTGCAGGGAGTAGACATCCTATTTCTTTTCCCTTTTAACGGCATTGTGAGTTATAGCATATCAAATTTTAGTACATCAAAATTTAGTATACCAGATTTTAGTATGTCAAATTTTTGACATACCGTTATTTATCTAGTACTTTTGTATAACAGTAGTCGAATTCTATTTGCTAGTACCATGTTCGCGTGTATTAGATATGAATAGTTACTTTTCGAATGCTGGCTCGTCTTATGATCTAGTTGTGTTGTAAAAACGTAGATAGCTCAATAAGACGCATAGCACACACACTATGTGGGTTATTTTAACGATAAATCATGTAGTACCATGGAAAAGAAAGAAAAAGTAATAAAAGTAACGACCCAGTCGGGTAGAGATTTCATTCAAAGAATGCAGTCTCAAAAGCAAGTAATTGACTCTTATTTTAAAGGAGCGATATCTGTCAATGAGTTGAACGAAAAAGGGGTTAAGTTTGTCAGGACTATATAGTTTTACTGGCAGTACTGCCTCAGGATCATACAAATTTACTACCATCGATAACATCGAAGTTGATGTTTATTTTTTCGATGGAAGTTATCTCTTCCCTAAATATCCGCGTTTGCATGGTAGCGTATATCAATTTGGAGTAGCTACGTCATCTAGACCAAAAACGGATCTTAAGCTAAGGGCAACAATTATTTTCATAGTTTATAGTCATTTTGTTGTACAACCAAACTCGGCATTGATCTGGATTTGTGACAATGGAAAAGATCAGGGACATGTTAGGAATCGCAAATTCAACGACTGGTTTGAAAACTGCAAGGATAGGGATTACCTAAAAAAAGACGCAGTTTTTGAAAGTGAAACCCTTAAGGGGGTGGTACATACATTTGTGTCAATGGTTTGCCTTTCCGAAAACTTATTTAGAATCGAATTGGAAGAGGCATTCGATAATATTGAAGAGGATTTTGCTGACAAAACTTTGGAGCCCGAAGTTTAAAATTGGTTTTACGGAAATATAACTATTCTAGGATAAATTGCTTGACAGCTACGGTACCTTATATGTAGTATAAGGTACCGTAGCTGTTTATATTAATATTTTTATATTCAGAAACGACTTCCCGATTGCCGTAAGCAGCCTATGAACCACATATTTCTTAGCAAGAATGTGGTTTTTACTTTTGACTGAAAAACCAATCAAAATGGATCAGTCAGAAGAAATGTTCAAATTAGTAAGGGAGTGGCGTAAAAGTGGCCTAAGTCAAAGTAAATTTTGCAAGCCGCATGGCATTACGGTAGCAAAATTCGGCTACTGGGCTGGGAAAGAAAAATCAGCCGCTCGGCGGATCGTTAAAGAAGTAGGCGGCTTTGTTCAGATATCCAGCCAGCTGGCAACATCAAGTGATTCTTACCAGGTTGTCTACCCAAATGGCGTGAAATTAAATTATCAAGGGAATGACCTGGCTACAATCTCCCAGTTGATCAAGCTTTACTGATGTTCAGCCTGAGTTCATCGCACCGCTATTTTCTTTGCCAGGGTCGTTGTGATATGCGTAAAGCATTTGACGGGCTTTGTGGCTTGGTAAGCACAGAGCTTGGTCGCAATCCCACAAGTGGTGAAGTATTCGTTTTTCTGAATCGGCCCCGGACCCATATCAAATTGCTTCATTGGGAAAACGGGGGCTTTGTTTTGTATTATAAACGCCTTGAAAAAGGAACGTTTCCTTTACCTAAGGCAATGGACGGGCGGGCATCTTTGAGTTGGGCCGAGCTGGTTCTAATGGTAGAGGGCATCCAGGTACAAAAGAGTACACAGAAGACAAGATTCTGCCTTTAGGCATGAAAAAAGGCCACATTTTATTAGCTGAAATGCTTGTGGATCTATATCTTTAGTGCATGGAATTGTCTCTGGAATCGCTTTCAAAAGAAGAACTGATAGCCCTTATAAGTAAGGGAAGTAAGTCTTACGGTGAAGAGCGAATAGCAGAGTTGGAAGAAGAAAACGCTTACCTCAAATCTCAGCTTGCGATGTACAAGCGGATGCAGTTCGGTCAAAAGCGGGAGCGCTTCGAGGGTGATCCTGCCCAAATTGTACTCCCCTTTGCCCCCCCCGCCGAGCAAGTTGCTACACAAGAGGAAATTCTGAAAGAAAAGATCAGCTACGTCCGCAGCAGGCCCAATCACAAAGGCGGTGCGCCACTTCCATCACATTTGCCTGTTGAAGAGATCGAAATTTATCCTGCTGGTGATCTTTCGGAAATGACCTGTATCGGCAAAGAAGTTACGGAAGAGCTTGACTATCAGCCTGCCAAGTTTCTGATCAAAAGATATATCCGCTATAAATACGCTGCCAAAAACGTAGAGGGTGTAAAGATTGGCCAACTCCCAGAGCGGGTTATTGATAAAGGAATACCTTCTGCCGGGCTGCTGGCCAGCATTTTGACCGATAAATACCAGGAACATCTTCCGCTTTACCGCCAAAAACAGCGCTTTGCCCGGGAAGATATCCAAATTGCATCTTCAACCCTGGAAGGATGGACTAAGGAAGCCCTGATCAAGCTCGAGCCACTTTACGACCAACTGGTCTTTGATATCAAATCGAAAGGTTATCTTCAGGTCGACGAAAGCCCGATTAAAGTACTGGAAAGTGACAAGAAAGGCGCTTGTCATCAGGTATACTATTGGGTCTACCACAGCCCTTTGGATGGCGTGGTTCTCGTTGATTACCAACCCACAAGAGGATCCGCAGCAGCGAAAACGATGTTGGAAAGCTTCAAAGGCTATCTGCAGACGGATGGGTACGCAGTTTACGAAAAGCACGGAAAACGGAAAGATGTTATCCATCTGGCTTGCTGGGCGCATGCGCGTCGGGACCGCGGCGGCGGACCGCTTTGAACGGGCACTGGATAATGACAAAACCAGGGCGCAAAAAGCACTATCGATGATCCAGCAACTGTACGCTGTGGAGCGGAAGGCCAGCCAACTGATGCTGGATGCTGCTGAAATCAAAGAGCTGCGGCTGACAGAATCCCTTCCAGTTATCAACGAGTTGGGCAAATGGATCTTTGAACAAATAAAAAGTACGCTCCGAAAAAGCCAGATTGGAAAGGCGATGCAGTACAGTTATGGCCGCTGGGACGCACTCAGTGCCTATCTATATGACGGAAATCTGTTGATCGATAACAATCAAATCGAAAATTCTATAAGACCGTTGGCGCTGGGCCCAAAAAATTATTTATTCGCTGGCTCACACGAAGCAGCGCAGCGCGCTGCTATGATTTACTCCTTTTTTGCTATCTGCAAAAAACACAATGTCAATCCCTACAATTGGCTAAAAAACACCTTGCAAAACATCGCCACAATCAACCATAAAAGCATCACTAGCCTGTATCCGCAAAATTACGCGGGAAACCAGGAATTAATCAAGGTGTAGTTCGTTGGCCGGATACGTTCAGATTGGTTATGGTGTATGGACTTTGTACAAACAGTATTGGATCAAGCTTATTCTTCGATCGGAAGGAGTTTTACAGACCTATTACCACACACTTACAGCTGCGACACAATGGGTATGTGGGGATTAGTAAAAAACGCACTTTTGAGAAATGCTGTTTTAAGGGGCGGTAATGTTTTAGCAAAACCAGGAGATATCTTCTTAATTCAGAAAAGTGAATTTGACTGGATACATACTGGAATCATCACCAAGGTTGAACAGACCATATTTGAGACGATTGAAGGAAACACTAATTCTGATGGATCAAGTAATGGATTTGCTGTTTTGAAGCGTGTTCGTAATTTCAAGAATACCATTATGGATGTATTGTCAATTAATTTGTTTTGAAAAATTCGACTGGTGCTTTTTTACGTTGGGTAAGCCACAATACTTGGAAGAGGTGCTCCCTTTCAACAGCCCCCCGGGAACTTCCATAAAACCTCTGAGTAGGGTGGATTTAAATAGTCGTTAAGAACGTACAAGTAAAGTATGAGGTAAACAGGTGAGCTACTTTTTAAAACTGTAGTACCGGTTTAGACGAATAGTGGAGTTGGTCAGTATAGCTGATTATCATTTCGTTAAGACCAAATGCGCCAACTCCGGATCTTGCAGTAATCGTTCCATTTCGGCCTTAATAACATCCTGCACATCCTCTCTGATCTGTTCATAATTCCTTTGAACGATCATGTTGTCTAGTTTACGGATCACCGGAATGTTCTGATAACTAATCTCTTCCTTTTTTAAAGCATCATGGTCATTTAATATTTCACATTGAAAAGCTTTCAGCTCAATTTTCTGATCCGGATTATCAGCAACCATTCCGACAAATTCAACGGAGCTGAGCGAAGATATTTTGGAAGGTGGTATGGCTGAATCCAGCTGTTTTGAGCGGCTGATAGAGGTATCAGTCCTGTTAATGGAATAGCTGGTACGATCCTGCATTATTTTTCCAAACCGCTCGGAAAGTTGTTTGGCAGTATCACCCGATACCTGACCACTGATAATGTTACCGGTTATATTCATAATGATACACAACGTAAATAGATAATATAATTAAGTAAATTCAGCTCGCCATTCTCAAATTCAAATTCAAATGGAAGCTAACCATACTGTTCCATGCGCTATTAGGCACGGACTTAATACACAAGGTTTTTTTAGCTATGAAATGCCTAAAAACTTGATAGTATTTGTCCATGGTTTTGGGGGAAATGCTACAAACACTTGGAACAACTTTCTCTCCATGATCCTTTTTGATCAACACTTTAAGACGACGGATATTATTTTTTATGGCTATGATACTTTTGAAGGGCAGGCGCACGATCATTCCACTAACCTATATAGGTTTCTAAATTTGCTTCAAAAACCTCTGGAAAATGATATACTGCCTTCTGGTCAAAATCTACCGGAAAGGGAATATGAAACAGTAACACTGGTTGCCCATTCACTTGGAGCTGTGCTAGCCCGTCAAGCTCAGTTACTAGCATTCAATGAAAAGCAGTCATGGGTTAACAAATCCTCTCTCGCACTATTTGCACCCGCGCACAATGGGGCAGAAATTGTCCCATTAGCAATGCAGGCTCTCCCTGGGCTGCTAAGCCTCTTAGGTATTTTTGCCAAATTCCAATACCCAATTCTCAATGACCTTATCCCCACGGATGTAGGAATTTTGAAATATATCAAAGACTACACCAAAGAACTGCAAGACAAAGGCGTTGGTGAATTTTCTAAAGCAAAATTGGTCGTCCATGCAATGGGTGATAAGGTTGTAAAAAATGGTTCATTCTTATTGGATGCCGCCCCAATAATTATCGCAAGTTCAAGCCACTCCAAGGTATGCAAGCCTAATCAAAGTTATTCTGTGCCACTTAATTACCTTAGGTCTATAATAAAATAGAAATGGATAGCCAAGAGATAAACCTCCGATCATTGAAAGCAGAATTTCATGATAAGGGCAAAGCCGCCAGAGGGCTAAAGAACCTACTTGAAAATTATATTGAGAAAGGAGACCAAGCTGGCCTCGAACATTTGTTGCGCTTTCATAATCCAATCCCTGTAGAAGGAATTGAGCTTGTGCACCGATTTGAAATAGATTCTCTCTTAGATTTCTATTGCCTTTTACTTATTGCAATTTTTTCCGGTTATGTCCCGAGAACGCTTAACCCCAAATTAAGAGATGAGATTCTACTTGTATTAGAAAATCCTGCTGTTAAAAAGTACTACCTTATAAATTATCCATATTTAATGGTTGCAAATGTACTTCAGTATGTTAAAAAAGATGAAGATGAGATTTGGGAATCCAACTTGGATACAATCGGTGCTTTTACAGAATTTATTTACTTGTATAGATTTCTAAAAAAGGATAGGGATGTTGAGCGGTTTATGGGAATGCTTGACTTTGTTCATTATGACAATAATACAATAAACGAAGTTAACGCGATATTGTCATCCTATGATGCCTTGCATGAAGTTTTTACCTCAAACGACGCTTCTGAGGCAGCTCGCAGTGTTCGTGGTTTTATTAAGTATACCACTTTCATAAGTCAACTCAAAGTTCTACTTATTGAAATACAAGAATTTCCGTTGCTACAATCTGCTCTTTGGTGCTTTCACGGCTATTATTTTGACAGAATGGATACTAAAATGACTGATCTTTTCGCAGCTGCATTTAACAATCTTTCAAATGCGCTGAGTTCGCCAGAAATTTATGGTGGAATTGTCAAAGAAATATTGCCTGATGGTCAAGATTTGGAACTAAGTGAGATGGAACTCAAAACGTTTACAAGATCTGTTATGCAACAGGCGAAGGAAGATATTGATTCGGTCTTGGATCCAGGTTGGGGAGAGCCTATGAAAGAATACTTTTTTGATCCAAGTGTAAATAAATGGGATGTCTTTATAGATTACAAGGAAAAGGGCGTTAATGATAGACTGCTTTTTGAATTAAAAATAAGGCTGCGTAATGAGGGGATTAGTTACTGGATGGAGTCTGAACAGATAAAGGTTGGCGACAAGTCCGTAAGGTCGTTAGAAGAGGGCGTACAAAATAGTAATTGTCTGTTGATCATTTTAGATGGTAATATCGATTCACCGCTTTTACGTAGTTATGTCAAATCCGCAAGGCTAAATAAGAAACCAATAATTTGGATAATGACAAGTAGAGGACTGGAAAGACCTGCTGCTCATCAATTCGATGATTGGATTTTAACTGACGACGGTTATATTTGGAAATCAGACACGTATGAACTAATTAGTAATGTGATATTGTCGGAAAGATAATCTGTCAATAGCGCTTTGTCCAGAACCATTGACTTGTGTATTCTGACAAGATCAATACTGATTTACTACGAGCTATTATGCTTTACTAATAAACACCATTTAATGTACTGGACTCGTTCGGTTTAATGCCTACCAGCTAACAATTTAAAACACGAATTAAGCAAAAGGGTGAGATTACATTACCTTCATAGCATCTAGCCAAGGTATTGTGTCGCTCCTAGCGAATATTGACCTTCAAATTAAGAAAAAATTCCTTATCAACTTACCGAGAGTTTGACATAGTCCCCGTTCTTGAATGCGCCGGATTCTGTAACAAATCGCAATTTGAATTTTACTTTTTTTTCCAAGTTTTCAAGCTACTGTACTCTAATATGAGAACTGAACGGAAATGTGAAATCCATTTGCTGGATCAGCCGGATTCAACTAGTAGGTCACAACGATCCTTTTAATTCATTTTCTGATCTTATCGAGCTTGACTCTCGTGGAATGATTGGCAGAAACCCATCAATGGCCCTACGGATACGAATTCTTTCGCTGTTATTAAGGTTGTTTTAAACAAATTTCCGGACTAAATTTATGCTTGGTTGCAGCCCAAAAAATCCAGGTGAGCAATTCGGTGAGCAGACTTTTAATGTCGTTGTAAGATATTGATTTTTAGATAGATATAGACATATTTCAAGTTCCTCTCTGAGTTTTAAGAAAAAGGGCTCTTAAAAACCTTACGCTATCCACTATTCAGCATTTTCCCGATGAAATAGTCTATTTTACTGAAAAAGAATCCCCCAAAACGGGCAAAACTATTGACTAGTTTTTTCTATTCTTGGGTTAATTTTTGGGCACTTGGAATTACATTTAATCGCCCAAAGCGCGAGCTTTTTCCATGCGGTCCCGCAATTTCAACATATCTTGGTATGTCCTAGCATTTTTGAGACGCTTTCGATGGGTACGCCGTTTTGGAGTGTGACGGTGGTCGCAAACGTGTGCCTTGCAACGTGCGAAGTTAATGTTTTGTTGATTCCGCAGAGAACTGCAATTTCTTTGAGATATTCGTTCATTTTCTGGTTGCTGGGTACAGGCAGTATCACCTGTTTTACTAGACAGTGTTGATACTTATCATATTTTTCGATAATTCTGTATGCTTCGGGCAAGAGCGGGATATTGGATGCAACATTCGTTTTTTGACGCTTGGTAAAAACCCATTTTTCCCCGTCGATCCCTTCGGTTATCTGGTCTCTTCGGAGCTTTAGCACATCCGAATAGGCAAGGCCGGTATAGCAGCAGAACAGGAAAGTGTCCCTGACTTGATCCAAACGCTCGGAGGCAAAGTCTTTTGCTTTTAGACTCTCCAGTTCTGACTCCGTAAGTATGGCCTTGTCTACTTTTTTATATCTGCCCTTGAAATTGGCAAATGGATCGGTATCCAACCATCCGTTGTTCTTACAAAAGGTCAAGATCTTTCGGAACATTTTAAGATGCTTGACAACCGAGTTATTGTTCATTCCGCGATCCGATCTCAGGTAAAATTCATAATCGGTCACGAAGGCGAAATCGATCTTTTGCACATCAATATCTGTCGATTTGAAATGCGCCTTCAAAAATGCCAGTGTGTGGCTGTGTAGCACTTTGTATCGTTTCAAAGTACCAGCAGCATACTCCTGACCCACTAGCGATTCCATTCGTTTATTGTGTTCCCCAATTACGGTCATCAGCATGGGTGCTTTTTGCTTTTTTCCTATCAAAGCCTCCTTGATCGATTCAGCTGAAATTGCTGATCCAATACGTTCAAATTCACCTGTAATTATCAAGACTTTATGTTCGAGTTGAGACAAATAGGTATTGATCGATTTAGCGGCTTCGTTGGTTCCAAGAACTTTTCTCGATCCTCCATTCCAACGCAGAGGTTCACATACCCTTCCTGTTGCTATTTCAGCTCTTTTGGAGTTGACTGTAAGTCGTAAATAAATCGGCACCGGACCTTTTTGGTAATTCTTTGGCTTTTTGAGATAGAAAAGCAGACTCAGGTTCGTCTTCATAACTTTTGAGTTAAAAGGTGAAACAAAATTAGTCTTGCAAGTCCAGCCAAACAAGATGTTTATCTATTAAACACCTTGATATACAATTAGTTAAGTGGTTTCTGGTGAGTTGAGATTGCTAGCAGATTTACTCACCGAATCACTCACGATTTTTCTGCGAAAAATTGAAAAATTTGGGGTAATCCGGAAAACAAAAAAGCCTGCAATCGTTTGATTTGCAGGCTTTTAGTGCTTTTCGTTATTTCTTCAAGTGATCCCGCTGGTACAAATCTCGAACTTTTTACTTCAAGATTTGAAGAAGCTGGCAAGCCTTCTTTCTTCTTAAGAGTATATTTATAATGGGAAAATTGCTGGCCACCAAGCCAATGAACGGTGAATAAAAAAAATTGAAAGATTTTTGTGTTATTTCAGGAATAGATTTATTGAAATTGAGGATCAAGAAATCAATAATGCTTCCGCCTTTGCCTACTTCAAAATCATACCACTTATTCAGCACGTGGTTGATTTTGAAGGATGGAGTTTGCTCATCTCTGAATGGAGAAAGATACCGGTAGTCACGTCCATTTATTTTGACAGGCTTTTGGGTATGTAATGACAGGCAATTTTACCATGTCGATGCTTTTGACTTCTTCAATGCGTAGCTAGCTGTTTCTGAAATCCATACCACAAAATTTCCAAGTCCACAATTCAGTAATGGGACACGAAGATATTGTGGATTAATGGGGAATTGTTACAGCTTCACATTTGGATAGGGTATATGCCGGGTGACTGTATAGTATTTATTTTTCCCAAGTATTATTTCCGTCCGTCTCGTAGCCAGATTCATAGTTTGTCTGATCAAGGACTTTATCGAAATTAGTTTGATCAAGATTAAAGCCATCCAGAAACAAGCTTCATTAATGGAACCATTAAAAAGACTGGGATTTATGTGGAACTTTGCGTCTTCGACGATCTCCAAACCAGTTATATAGTGAGGCAAAATTCCCGCAAGCAAAGAAACTTCTTTTTGGTTTGAATATGGTACTCCCTTATATTGCGGCAGACCGATTTTTTTTAAATTTCGTTTGCCATGTGCAACAGGTTGCCAACAGTGAAGTTTAATACTTTTATTTTGGGAAGTGGAGGCTTCTGAAAGAGTAAAGGAATAATCGTGTTTTTTTCAAAGGAAGACGTAAATTGATCAGCGGCATCCTGTTCGATCGTGGTAGATAATAATAATGAGTTGTCCCTATAATTAATCGCTCCCAATTGATGCAATAAGGTCAGGTAATAATTTCGTAATGGCATTCGTTGGCTGGGCGCTAAGGACATCATTATTTGGGAATAGAACTTTTTATTCTCCTTGCCTAAGAGATAATCCCGGAAGAAAGGATTCTTATCAAAAAAAGTTTTAGTTGGCAAATTCTTGTTTTTGGTCGAATTTCGAATTTGATCGAATATAAAGTTGAATACATTTTCATCGCAGTCATCAATTTTTATTATGTTGTCCTTTGATAATCCAAAGAACTCAGATGAACAGAAACGTCTTGCTTTTTCTCCAACCATAAACAACCTCTCTAATAACATACTCAAATAGGAATCATCCTGAAAAGAGGATAAGCCAAGCTTAGCACGAAGTGCTTTTAGGTTATCTCCTCGATATATGGGCTGTATTTTCCTGTCATGCATCAATTTCATTTGAAGCAGAAAGGCATTGAAATGATTTAGCTCAGCAAATGTCAGTGCGCTTTTTTTAAAGTCCATGGTTTTGAGGTTTTCTATAAAAATATCGAAATTGAGCAAAACAATAATTTCGAGTTGCCAATTCAAAAGTTAACTTATGTGGGTGTTTGAACCTCAGTTCTTCAAATTTCCTGATTAACAACAACTACCGATCTCGCTCGGATGAGTTTTGATTCAATAACTATTGTCACCGATATAATTTTTTTTATATTCGCTCATAATTTCATCAGTAAATTTCTACTTGATCATTTTGTCTTCTGCTAAATAAAACGGGCAAAAATACGGGGTCAGATACCGTAATTTCCCCCTAACAAATATTGATTATTAGTCACAGCTTTGTTCAACATTAAATATACGATCATGGCTTATTATCAGATTTTCCAAAAAGCGCTTACCAAAGCAAATGTCAACAAACTTGACTCCGAAACACTCGTTTACACGAAATATCTTATTGCCATCGCGGCTCCTGCGGCAGAACTTTTCAATTCGGTATCCATGCAAAGGCGGGTCGACAAAACACTTCCATTTACAATCATTTCTTCAAACAGACCAAGTGAGAACGGGCAGGTCATTATAGAGCTCGGCTATTTTTCTTCCGGAGATAAAATTGATATTACCTGGATTGTCAGGGCGGTGAGCAAAATTTCGGCCATTGCTCTATACATCGTAAACGATGCGACCAAAGAAATAAGGAAAATCACCAAGGACCCAGTCAAGAAGATGGAGAGGGCGGAGGACTGGCTTGATGAAATAAAAGATTTCGAACTATTCTAAAGAACATACCATGAAAAGACTCCTACTTTTAATACTTTCTCTGATGGCCGGCAACATCTGCTTGGGACAGTCTGGGCAGGACAATAGCACACTATCGTTGAATTCTTCTGACCGAGATTCCATACTTTCAAAGATTGGTTCAAATACCCAGCGTTACACGAATGACAATAGCAGTTCGGCAAACGCCAATAGCTATTTATTCAAAGATGTAGAGCCCTCTGGGTACGACCTTCTCTCAGCCAATGCATCCTTTTCCGATAAAGACCAGGTCCAGAAAATTGGTTTTTCTCCGGTAAGGCTTGCAAAATATTACATTCCGGTCCTATCCAACTTAAGATTAAATATCACCAATAGTTCCGGGGCACTGACAACCGGCGTTAGTATCGGAAACGACAACTCCGCTTATGGTACAGGTAGGGTCAACAGAATATTTAAGGAATCCTATGATATTCCATCAAATGAGCAGGTCGAAGTCCGCCCGCGTGGCGCGAATGAGTCAATGGCAGAGTACACAGAGTATTATAGGACGTCGAAGGCCAAAAGCTGGCAAGACTCGTTGATGGACGGCTTCGATGCCAAGAGACTAAGACATGTTTTTAAGTGGAGCGTCGGCTACAATGCCCAGTTTTTCTCCGTGCTCAAAAGCAAATCTGCTGACGGCAATTACGACAGTTTGAATTACCATGCATTTAAGGGTCATAATCTAATTGCCAGTGTAAGTTACAGTTTCAAAAACGGAAGCTTCAATGTAAATGGTAGCTATAACTATTTCAATAAGAGAAAGTCTGCAGATTCCACACAGCAAAGAAGGAGATATGATGGTTTTTCCGTAGGCATGTCAGTAAGGGTAAAACGTCTGATTTCCGAAGAAGCCTTAAAGGAGAAAGATTTTTATAAAGCTAGCCTGTTCATCCCTTCGATCTATCTTGGGATAAGTTATGAAAGACAAAACTACAAGGGAGAAGAATCTATATATGCAGAAGACAAACTAAAATGGACTGATGTCAAATCGGTCTTTATTGATATCGCCATATCCCCTACCAGTCAATTTAGATTAGCGTTCCCCATTAAGAACTCAAAAGAATTCAGTGCTGACGGTTCGAGTACAGCTTTGGTGGCAGTGCTTCAATACAGCTTCAAGTTGATCAACTTGAATTAAGCACAGAGCTTTCGGACCATTTAGAGGGAAAAATAAAAACACGCCGTATCAATGGATTTCCGTGAGTGCTTTAACGGCAAGAATAATAATTGGCAGAATGAAGAGGATAGTTTTCTTTGGTTTACAGGGAATGTTCTTCTCTCTGTACAAATCGAATTGACAAAACGACAGCCCGTACGAATGTCGTTTTTATTTGAATGTACTAATTGGAGAATTCGGATGGCTTGACCAGGTGATTCCGTCGCAGAGTGATCAACAACAAACTATTGTTAATCAGTAATTCAAGAAATATAGATCAATAATTTAGGATGGGCGGTTTTAACCGAAACGACATGCCTTTAGTTTCTGAATTGTGGTGATCTGTGGCTCCGAATTCTCCAGTCAGATAGGCAAAAGGATTTACAGGGAACCCATATGAGTATGTTACCAAAAACCTGGGTTATGATGGTTTGAGGATAAAAGAAAAAGAATGAAAGACCTTCGAAGATTGCCCTAAAAACCTTGATCTGGTCAAAGATAAATTCAAAGGAACTCCGGATGCCGTGGTTGTTTATAACACCGCTACTATTAAAGGTTTCAAAGAAATACACGGTTTGAATCAAACTAAACAGGCTGAACAAAAATCTTATAGACCTAAAAGAAATAAGGGTTTACGAAGTTAAAATTGCATCAATCAATATTTAAAGTATCGATTTGCTTTCTTCAAATCATTAGTGAGGTATCAACAGATGCCTCACCTTTTTTGTGTCGTTTCCTTGGCCGTTCAACTGACGCTTTCTTTATTTACCAGATCCTACAAGCAAATTATGCTGCAAACTTTTCATTAAGAAATCCAAAATAATCAAGATGGTTACAAAAGAGGAACAATCTTACGTGCCTATTCCAGAGATCCGTGAGGCGGATCGCTTATGGCACCTTGTAATGATGACCAGATTAAGCAGAATATTAGAGACCTTTTCGAATCACTAAAGCAGAGAATAGGAATGACCCGGCTCAAGAACTTGTAATAAGAAATAGTTGACCCTGCTTTAATTTTAATAAATATAAATTTAATTCCATTGTTTTTTACTTTTGAAATTAAACCTACCACATGCAAAATATTCGCAACCTCTACATTTCCAAAGTCAGGATAAGAAATTTTCGGAATTTCCTAAATGCAGAAGTTGATTTAGGGCATAAGCAAGTTATTATTGGTGAGAACAATGTTGGAAAAACCAATTTTCTAAGAGCAATTCAACTTATTTTAGATCCTGGTTTTTCTGACAACGATCGAATGCTCAATGATAGTGATTTTCATGACAGTTTGGAAGATCCAATGAAAAACGGTCAAGAGATAGAGGTCTCAGTCGAGGTACGCGGGTATGAGCATAATTCTAACCTAGTAGCCCAATTCTCCGACGCAATAATATCCGATAAACCGCCAACACTAAGATTTACCTATCTTTTTAGTCCTATAAAGGATCAAGAAGGAAATATTACACGTTATGATTTCAATATTTTTAAAGGCGAAAACATTGAGTATCGTTTCATTAGTGAAGATCGAAGCTATATCAATATCTTCGTAATCAAGGCGCTTCGTGATGTGGAAAGAGAAATGAAAGCCAACCGACTGTCACCTCTTTACAGATTGGTAAAAAAATATGATATTTCCAAAGAAGAATTGGAGGCAATTTCGAACGGGCTTTCCGATGCAGCCGACAAAATTTTGGAATTGGATGAAATTAATCACATCAAAGATGCGCTTCAATCTCGTTTTTCAACACTATCCGGACTTCAAAGAGATAACGAAATCACTTTAGGCACATTTGATTTAGATACAGAAAGACTCTTATACAATTTGCAGATATACATGGGCATAAAAGCACGCCCCATATCTGAATTGAGCTTGGGCTTAACAAATATCCTTTATGTCTCGTTAATGCTGATTCTTATTAAAGATAGAACGATATTGCCTGTCATTAAAGCGGACAGGTTTGCTGCGCTGAGTGAAGTTGACTCGAAAAAATTACTTCCAGAACTATATACGAAAAGCGAGAAAGGAAACTTCATCTTACGATCCGATTTGACTGTCGAGCAAATCCAAGATTTATATGCTTTCATGGATAGCAGAAATTTTCAACCACAAGCCTTTACAATACTTGCGGTCGAAGAACCAGAAGCACATCTACATCCCATTTTGCAAAGAATGCTCTACCGAGAAATTCTCCAGAATAGTTCTACATCTGTTATTTTCACAACCCACTCCACCTTTATTGCATCAGTAACACCTCTGAAGTCAATTGTTCATATCAGACATATAGATAGTGCAAGTCGAGTATTTTCTACTGCCAATCTTATTCTAGCTGAACGGGAACAGCAGGATATTGAACGGTATGTCGATGCCAAGCGTGGCGAACTTTATTTTGGGAAGGCAATTATTCTAGTGGAAGGTATAACAGAAGAGTACATCGTTCCTGCTGCCGCAAAGCAATTGGGCAACTCCCTGGATGATTATCGAATCATTGTTTGTAATATTGATTCAACAAATTTTAAGCCTTATACCCAACTACTGAGTTTACTTAAACTTCCCTGGATCCTTTTTACGGACGGAGATTATTACGAAAAAAGGACGGTGAAAAACAAACAGGGAGAAGATAAACTCCAGCGCGTTTACCAAATTATCTCCTCTGAGGGGGCAGAACAGTTCTTTCGAGGACATGATCTTATTGCAAAATTGCTAATTGAATCAGGTGATATAAAAAGAGATGATCTTCCTGATGAGGCAAATGAGCAAGAGACACTCTTTAACAAATTCGGTGCCTTTGTTGGTTTCTATACGCTTGAAGTTGATATGATGAACAAAGGAGAAGAAGCTATCGGGGTATTCAAAAAGATTTATGCAGATTTGATAGCTGGCGGTGCAGAAATGCGCAAAAATTTTGAAGAAGATATCGATAACGGGGCATATTGGGACGCGTTATCGAAGATTGAAAGTAACATTAGCAAGGGACGTTTCGCTCAACGATTGGCCGGGAATTTGACGGTAGACATGCTACCCATCTATTTAAAAGGGGAATTAAAGCAGTTATTAAAAAAGTCAAGACTGAATATGAATGAACAATTTTTTCATGATCTTGATTTGATCCGGAAAGACAATGCCCAGCGAACCGCATTTGAGTCTATGTCTAATACAGTAGTTCTTGCGGGACCAGTGGTAAGACGCGGGTCCTTAGTATGAAGGCTGTGGCATTGGCAAACTCTGTGATTCATTCCCCAGCTGGATTGCTCTGCATTAGCTATAGTCGCGAGACCGTAAGGGAATTAAAAAAAAGATTGCAGATTTATGGTTACATACCCAATGCCCGTGATTTCATTGGTACGATCCACAGCTTCAGCCTTCTTCATATACTTCAACCTTTTGGACATCTCTATTGTCAATATGGAATCAAATATCCAATTAGAATATTACCCTCGGACGTTGCCCAACAAATATACGAAGGAGTTCTAAAAAAATTAAAGACAGATCATTGGACGCTTCCATTTGGAGAAATAAATCGTTATCGCGCCTTATCATTTGAAGGAACAAGTAAGATTATTAAACCATCTACAGACTTGGTAAAAGAAGCGGCACGTTTATTTGAGCAGACCTTGTTTACAACGCCATATCTTGATTTCACCAGCATCATCAACCTCTCAGCAAAGATAATGGAGCTATCACAGTCAAGCGTATAAATGTATCAGCATGAGTATGCCTGTTATCAAATACTGTCCGGGCACCTTAGCAGAAGGTTATGATACTTACAGCCAGACTTGCCTTAAGCGAATGTTTAGTGGAGCGAAAGTATCCCATGTATTACCATATGATTCGCCAGCTTCCGCCCGCCAAGTTAATGCAGCATTCGTTTTGAGTCAAAGGCGGATGTCAATCTCGGGTGTTCAGGAAAAGTTTTCTATAATACAGGTCAAGAATAAGTTGAGATTGGTGGGGGAGGGCGACAGGGGAACACATATCCTGAAACCGATACCAACCGTCGGCAGTAATGCAGATCAAATGCCTGCCAATGAACATTTGACGATGCAAATAGCACGACAGGTTTATGGGATTGAAACTGCAGAGAATGCACTCATCTTTTTTAAAAATGAAGAACCTGCATACCTTACCAAGCGCTTTGATGTGGATGAGGAGTTTAGAAAGAAGGCTGTGGAGGACTTTGCGGCCTTGTCAGGCAGAAGTCCTCAGACGCACGGGGAACATTATAAGTACCTGGGAAATTATATGGATCTCTTCAACATCATAAAAAAATATCTACCTATTTATGGCTTGGAATCGCCTCGACTTTTTAAGCTGATCATGTTTAATTACTTGTTTTCGAATGGGGACGCCCATTTTAAGAACTTTTCGATTATTGAAACCGGTATGGGCGATTTCAGACTCAACCCAGCATACGATCTTCTCAACAGCCGCCTTCACGTGAATGACTCGGACTTTGCGCTGGATGATGGACTATTGCCACCTCAAATATCAAAGGGCAATGTTGCTACACAATTCCAGACTCTTGGCGAGGAGGCAGGCTTAAATGTGAAAATGATTAAATCCATCTTTGACGTGATGCTTTCAAATTCGAAAAAAGTCGAGAATTTGGTCAATGCCTCTTTCTTAAATGATCGTTCCAAAAGGAGCTATCTTCAGGCCTACCAGACGAGAGTAAAAAGGCTTGCGAAGGTCTAAATATCGTCTTATTTGACCTTTTTTACCCGAATTTCAAGGAATTAAGGAATGCTTTTTTAGGTCAAAATCAAAGCATTCCCTCTACAAATTCAGAATTGTTTACTGCTGATAATCAGCCAGCTGGATGTAATATGTCTATCGGATTTTTGATTGTTCCATTCAGGTAGAAAGTTAAAATTAAGTTGCGGCGTAAATCATGGAGTATTGAGTTGCTTGGGACCTGAACTAATTGGCAGATAAATTGTCATACATTCACCGACAACGCACATATAATCAACTCAGCTAGCTCCCCTTTTTTCAAATAACACCGTTAAAAAACGGAGATCATTACCGTCATAATCCCTAACAAAAACGTGATTCTACTCATGTAAATTATTCAATTCTACCTTTAATTTTGACATGCTAGTTAATAATGAAACTGACTAACAGCTCATAAGATATCGAGCTCCTGAGGCGAATGCTTCCTGGATTTTGAATTTTTATTTTGTACACGTTGAAAAAAAAGGTCACTACTGCAAAAAAAAGCATTTAAACACTCAGTGCTTCTGTACGGTATTATCCGGCGAAAAAAAGAAAGATTAGAGAACTTGTAAACAACCTTTGCAAACCAACTTATGGCAGTCTACTTATTGCACAATACAGAGTGGAAGGATATAGGATGAATTAGATCAATCCGGCCGAAGTCACCATTAGAGGATGATATCTGCATTTACCCTGATACCGTTTAATAATTAATTATCTAACTCTGTGCATTACTTCTAATTTGTTTATATATTTAGATAATTCACGCACTTTCATTACTGCGCTAGTCTGATCAACTGGCTCCTTTATTAATTCCGTCGATTACCCAAGTTTAGACCTTCTAAACTTGAAGAGAATTTTGAATGCGATCATCTATATATTTATATTTTCTGGCGACGCCGATAGGTCTGAGATGTTGGCTTCTAACCCGCTCAGAATGTCACCAATTGAGTAAATGAAGCTTTTAAGCAACAGGTAATTCCGTTAAATAGAGTCGGCAGATTCAGTTTACTTAATGGCTGCTTGGAAATGCGATTGTTTTGATAAAAAATGACTTTGTTAAATGATTATTGTTTATTTTTCCAAGTTAAATTTTTCTAAATGCGTCTCTAAATTGTCCTTGAAAGAAAATGATACCTTTTTTAGCCGTAGTTTTAAAGCAAAACCAAATAGTGAACCAGAATATCGTGGTAATTTTGGCAGGAGACCTTAGCTGAGATAGTCGAAAATACTCCCTGAAGGTTTGCTGAATATATTAGTTTAACAAAGTAAATTAAATATAAAATAACACTAATCCTCCTGATTATGGCAGCTGTTCAAAACCTTTCCAACTTCCGGGAAAGCGGAAGAAATCTCGTACTTGTAACCGGCTATCTGTACAAATGCGACGGTGAAATAAATAAAATGCTGAGAGCGCGTGAGATTCAGGCCGGTGAAAAACCACCTATTGACGCTGAATATTCTCTTGTGATGTTTAACAAGGGAGAAAAAGTCGACACCCGTAAAAAAACATCAGCGCAACGAAATATATATGTCAGACATGATACTGAAAAGAATATTTTTATGATGGAACCTACACAAAATGTTTGGAAGCCTACTGCTGAGGAATTACAAGAACATGCCCATGCTCGTGAGACAATAAAAAGCGATATATATTTATTCGAAGATGGAAAATTTATGACTGTCGCAGGTGACTATATTAACCTTGATGCATGGCAAGTTAACCATGAGAGTGAGCTGAACATTTCAATTCGGCCAATTGGAACAGAGTTGGAAAAATACATCATGGATAATGACGGGCAGGTATTTAATCTTACTCATCTCCATACTACCCGATTGACTCGATGATCGCTCTTTCTGCCTACAAATTAGCAAATTATCTTGTTGATATTGTTCCGTTTCCTGGAACGGAAGGATCAAAGGATATCAATTGGGGACATATCGATTATTTATCTTTTTGCGAAGTCACGGAATTGTCCAGAAACAAATGTTACTTCTGCATAGATGAGTCAGTAAGGCATTTGAATTTTTTCTTCAAGCAGTCAAGGAGTTTATCCGAGGTCAATATTCAGGATATCAGAAGCGAGGCCGAGTTTTACCGCCTAGTAAGAAAGGCTTGGAAGGAAAGATTGTCGAAACATATTCCGCAACTTATCTATTTTGATGACTATAACAGTATAATTGTCACAAGTTATATCCCAGCAGCGCCTGACATTATGCAAAGTAATAACTATAGTGTATTTTATGAAGCAGGCAAAGTACTAGAGCAATTTCATGATGTATGTAAAACGGAGAATGTCGACTCTGTTCTAGTAGCCTGCGGGAAGTGGATTGACCAGTTCCGATCGCTTGTGCCGAAAATTCTTCGGCTGACGGAATCTGATGTGAAACAGCTAAGCTTCACTGGTGACGTATATCTTGTACAGTTCGCAAGTTTTATATACCATCAACGCGATACGATCAAAGACTGGCGCAAGGAATGGAGTCAGCATGCCAAAGGATTAATTCATGGTGATGCCGACGCGAGAAATTTCATTTTGAATGAGAATACTATCGTTATGGTCGATTTTGAAGGTGTTGCTTTTGGCGCCTGGTTTTGGGACGTGGCTGTATTTACCGCGAGCTTGTTAGTGAAAACCGATCTTCCGCAGGTGCCCCTGCGAACAATTAGACTGCCTCCGTTTCAGGTGTACTCCCGTGTCAAAAACTTTATGGAGGGATATGGTATCACGTCAGTTGATGAACAAAAGAGAATTTTGAGATGGTCTGGAATCTATTTTTTGCAGGAGTTTTTGGTCAGAAAGGAAGCTTTGCTGTTGCACTATGGTTTGGCGCTTGTTCAAAACACCGAGGTTTGTCATAGCAAAATATTTTCTTAATTATGGAAAACGGAGAGTACAGGACTTCGGTGGTGGCTCAGATCCAACACATTGTGTCGATGATTCAAATGGACTCTGACGGGGATTTAGTGGACATGAGTCTGGATTGCAGGAAAATAGTATTACTTCTCTATGAGAAGTATGAAATCAGTGTTTCTATTAGCAAAGATCATCTCGATTATCGAAAAATTCTTTTAACGAATTGGATATACACGAATTATTACCAAAATAGCGGAAAGCCGGCTTCGCTTCCTAGATCCGATGAACGACATTTTCCATTTGACGAGCTTTTTCGGCAGGGAGAACATGCATATTGGCGCAACCGGTTTTGGCGATACGACCAGAGGGATCAGGAACGTGATAATCCGGCATTGACCAAAGGCTACGAGACACTAATTGCCGGATTGGGACAATCGGTTGAAGATGATATTGTTTTTGATTCCACTGTAGCACTTAACGGGGTTATTGTGTCTGAGGAAGTTCAATATATGAGCATTTGGCTACCTAAGTTTGAGATTAACAAGGGATATAAATATATTAACGGAAAATATCCGCTTGACAATGCGGGTCTTGGCTCGATAGTTCGATTCTATTTCAGACTTAAAGTTGATACATTAACTGTCAGTATTCCTCTAATAATATCACGGATATCAGAGGTGTTTAACGAGCGACTCGTCCCCTTTCGACTGAAGTTTTCATTTTCCAATGACGAATTTCGCAGAAGCGATCATTTTGTATTATATTTTGAACGCCGGCATTTTAGTATTGCAGCGACAATAATCTGCTATCTGTATCAGGAATTACAACCTTTTTTAGAGGAGCGATTATTGCCATATTTCGTCAGAGAAGTTCTACCAGGAGTTGGGTTTGGCAGTACTCCGAACAAAAAATCAGCCAGCTTCGGAGTCTATCGTTCTGCGGTTATCGCAGAGGCAATCATATTTCTATTAGATCGTAATCAAGGAGACCCGGTCCACACGCATCTTGAACGAGTTTGGGGAGGGCTGGAGAAGTTTTACCTGAATCCTCAATCTCCGTTTGCATGTGATTTTTCGCTTTTTGACGATAAGAGAGTGCATTTATTTGGAGGAACAATCAGCAATCAATGGTTGATGGCAGCGTGGTATATTGCCCAACTGTTGTGTCGCGAGGCTATATGGGTTTCAGAGAGTGAATGTAACTGGATAAGCTATACTATGGTTAGCTCTAAACAGCACGGTTATAGGTTCTTAAAAGTGACCGACGGGCAATCGGGCTTACCAGGTGTAATCACTTTCCTTCAAGCCTTCCAGGAATTGAAAATAAAAGATACCATGATGCAACTAGTTCTTGACGGAGCAACGCGCTATTGTGAGGTCAAAAGGAACAATTTTCCTTTAGAGCGTGATATCGAGCCTACGTCGGACAAAATAGACATACCGCCGCAAGTTTTTGCAAAAGACATGGTAAAGGAGGTTCATTCTGCAATCCGAAGTAAAGATCCGGGACCATTAACCAAGTATAAACTCATTGCGGATATGATCAGTAACTATATTGTAAAGGAACGCCCGGTCGGCAATATGTTAGATGGGAGCGATCATTTTTGCGCTGACATGTATTTCGGTTACGCCTCTTATGGCTATGCCTGCCTAAGATTGCACAATCCTATAAGTGTTGTAGAATTGCAACTCTGAACTGCGAACCAAAACCGACTTGCGATTCAATCCATAGCCTGCCATTCAGGGATTTAACTCGTTCTGCAACATTATCTAAGCCTCTTCCGCGTTTGGTAACTTCGGAAGGGTTAAATCCCTTTCCATTATCCGACAAAAGGAGTTCAAAGATATTTTCTGAAGTCGCAAATCGTAACGTGCATTCACTCGACTCAGAATGCTTTAAAGTGTTATTAATTAATTCAAGACAAATACTGTACAGCTCGGTCTCTTGTTCACGGGTCAAAATATCCAAAGGGTAATCTCCGTCTACGTTGAATTTTATTTTCCCATTGTCGTTTAAATCACCAATAAGTCGAGTCAAAGCTGCACCGAATCCTTTTTCTAACTCTTTTGGTAACAGGTGATGGGAGATGTGTCTGATTTCAGTGTAAGCATTATGCATCTGAGTGATAAGTCCTGTATGGAGTTTACGTTCCTTGTCACTCAGGCTTTCGGGCATGATACTTTGTAATTGCCAGATTAAACCTGAAAGTGTACTTCCAAGGTTATCGTGAAGTTCGGATGCGACACGTTTTCGCTCCTGCGTCTTTCCATTCGCGAACGCTTCCTGAATTTGCCTATTTTTGGCTGTCAACTCCTGATTGGCTACAATAAGTTCCTTTGTCCTTAATGAAACTTTGTGTTCCAACTCTTCATTGAACCCTGTTAATTTTTCGTTGGAGTCTGTCAGTTGGCGTTGAAAGACCAGCATCTGAATCCGTTGCTCTTCGATCAATTGATTCTTTTTGCTTAGCACACGGTTATTAAAAACAAGAAGGCAAGCAACCAGAATCGTTCCAGCTATTCCTAACCACAATCTTTTTCTAGCGGCCATCTGGTCATTAATATCATTGTTTAGCAAAGCAATTGCGTCTCGCTGTTTCAAGCTCTGATACTCGAATTTCAAATACTCAGTTTGCTTCTGTTGAAAGGACTTGATGTTTTTTCGCCACAATTCTGTGAATCTTTTATAGTAAAGCAGAGCCAAATCTGGTTTGTTAAGGTTCTCGTATGTCTTTGAAAATGTTATGTATAGCTCCATGCGGTGTTCGTCGCTTGCAACGCTACTCTTAGCTAGGCCTTTATTCAGTTCCAGCAACGCCTTTCTCGGCAAATTTTCTAATAGATACCGTCGTGCATTCAACGAAAAATAATGGACGTCCCAAGCGTTATCTTGAAAACGAATAGCTC
This sequence comes from Dyadobacter sp. HNCC25DJ184, assembly GCF_056895215.1. NCBI lineage: Bacteria > Pseudomonadati > Bacteroidota > Cytophagia > Cytophagales > Spirosomataceae > Dyadobacter > Dyadobacter sp. HNCC25DJ184. The sequence goes on from NZ_JBXHAQ010000010.1 coordinate 50,868, forward strand.
GGTATTCTGTAAGCAGAGAGAGAACCTTCTTCTTCTCACCGATGGCAAGACATGCATCAGCCCAGTTTAGCGTTGCATACTTCATCATTTGATCGTCTGCAATCGCCTTTGCTTCTACGTATGCCCGGCTGAGCCACTGTATTGCCTTTGGGTAATCTTCTTTTCGTAGATAGGACTCTCCAAGGTTTTGCAGAACTATCATGTAGGTCACTCTGTCGGCCTGTTCTGCTGGGTTAACGGCCCTTTTGAGATAAAAAATCGACTGATCGTAGTTCCCCAGCAAGTAGTAAAGATCAGCAAGGTAACGATAAGTCCTGGCCAACCAAAGTGGACTTTTCAGTTGTTCGGCATAGTACCGGGCCTTATGTATTTTTTGCAAACCGACAAGGTTATTTCCTTTCCAGGCGTGTAGAACCCCAGCATTTAAGTTTACCCTTAGCAGTCCCTCGGTCCACTGGTGTTTAGAGGATAGATTTTCGGCTTCGTTAAGCCAAGCGATACATTGTTTGTAATCTCCTTTAATTAGTCCGTCGCGATCTTTGCCGCTACCCAATAGGCACAATATATTGATTTTAATCGTGTCATTCGAAAGGTTGCCCGTTGTCGGAGGTAACTGTCTTAGGATAGTCACCAGACTGTCTTGGTCCGAAACCCGTGCAGTAGACCGGATTGCGGGCAGAAGACACGAAACCAATGCAAACAATATACTAGTTAAGCGCACGGGATATACTGTGCTCCTTAAAAACGTCAAAGAACCTAGGAACCACATAATACAGTGAGGAAGTTGGCTGAAAGTACAAAACTTTCAAATCTCAAACAACCCATAACGTATAGCTTCTAATACCATTCCAACCCGGGTTTTGACATTCATCTTTAGAAACACAGCTTCTCGGTAACCGTCAACTGTCCTCGGGCTTACGCACATCTTATCCGAGATTTCCACATAGGTGAGTTCACTGCATGAAAAGCGCACAAATTGTAATTCACGCTCGTTAAGGCCAAGCTGAGCTATGGGGTCCAGGACATGTTCGGGATTGAGATTTCGGATGAGTTGGCTAGTTAGGTAGTCGGTGTAGTAGTGCCCCTTTTGTACAAGGGAATCAAGTCCCTGTTTCAGCTCGTGTGGTGTGCAGCCTTTCAGTAAATAGCCTTTAGCTCCATTGCGAAGCATTTTCACTATAGCCTCTTCCTTGTTATTCATCGACAACGCCAGAATTTTGATGCCAGGATGGTTATTCTTTAGCCAGTCGGCGACTTCGTATCCGTCCATTTGCGGCATACTCACGTCAAGCAATATGACCTCAGGAATCAAGCCCAAGCCGATACGCACTTTTAAATCTGCACCATTGAACACTTCGAAAATCACCTCGTAGTTTTCAAATTTCTGAATTAGTCCAGAAAGTGCCCTAGCCATTAACTCGTGGTCATCAACAATTGCAATCTTTGTTTTCATCGCCAATTAAAAATTGTTTATGTATTAGCAATAGGGAGAAAAATTTCTACAGTTGTGCCCGCGTCAGGGGCTGATCGTAACATTACATAACCACCAATGATTTTAGCTTTTCTTTCAATCCGAACTAAGGTCAGATTCTCTTGCCCCTTTGCAGTTGAATTCAATCTTGGCTCGTGAATGAGGCTATTATAGCTTAAGTGCATTTCAAAATAGTCGCTTGTGTAGCGGAGCTGAATAAAAATATTAGTTGCATTGGATTGTCTTTTAATATTGGAAAGAACTTGCTGCGAAATACTGAAAAGTACGATTTCTTTTTCGTTTCCTAATGCATATTTTTCGCCAGAAATAACCAATTCGGTTTTCAGCTTGCTGGCTTTCCTAAACCGAATCAACTCTGCTGACAAATTATCCGTCAAATTGAAATTCTTCAAGAAATCAATTCCTATCTTTGAGCTTACGTTGAGGACACCTGTAATGGCTTGACTGACTAATTCTCTTGTCTGACCAATGGATTTTCGACTCGCGGGTCTATGCAGAGTTTCCTCTAGCATATTCAAGTTGATGTGAGCCACTGATAATAGTTGGCCAATTTCATTTTGCAACTCATCTCCAATTGACAGTAAGGCACTGTTCTGAACTTCTACCTGCGCTTGTAATACTTCCATAGCTAGCTGACATTCAAACAATATCTTTTCTTGAACACCCTTCCTGTGGCGGGTTCGAAAAAAACAGTAAGTAACCGCTATAAAAGCCGCTAATAGGATTAGAATCATATACTCAGGTAGAAAAGGAAAAATGTGATGTTTACAAACTTAACTCTAAGCTATCCATTGACGCCGGTGAAAAATACCCATATAGTTTACGTGAATCTACTGTTGATATATTTTGGGTATACGGAGAACTTGAATAGTTAATTTTTAATCCTTTCCGCTAAAAACTTTACAAGATCTCTTTTGAAGGTATCGTGATTGTGAGATCCATGTATGGCAAGGATCATGAGCAAATCAAGAAAATGATGTCGCCGAGACATTGGCGTCTAGAATTAATTTTGTAAAAAAATGTGGATGAGTCATATTCACTTTAGTCGTCAAAACACTCGTTAGTATCGCAAATTAAGTTTCTTTTTTTATAATTGTCACTGCGCTAATTAATCCAGAATCGGTTCGAAATGAAACTGTCATTTGGAAGGTTTCGCTCATTGTTCCCCTGGCATAACCAAAAAACGTAGGTCATGTCTGAAAATGCTTGTCGAAAGCTAGCTTGGCAAAAATAGGTATCCGAAGACGGAAGTATTGATTAATACTGATGGAAAAGATCTTAGTTGTTCTACAATAAGCAAATGCAATGCATTCGAATTTTTTTGATACTAAGTTCCTAACTAGGTTATAAGAGAGAATAGTATCGTAATAAGAGGCATAAAATCCGTAATTCTCCCAGTCAATACCGGTGTTTTTCCGGTCTATTCATTCTTCTTGATATACTAGGTTTGCAGATGACATACTATTGAGTTAAACGTCATCATATGCTAAGAAATAGCAAAAACGATTGTTAACAATTATAAGATCAGCTGGGAGAAAATTAACAACCAAACCGATCCAGATCAGCGACGAACTTCTGATCTGAAAGCGCAAGTAAATGTAATAAAGCCTACGGAGCATCCGGCAATTAGCTACGGTTGTAATTATCTGTCGGTGCGAACAGTAAGTGAATTCTCTTATACACGAAATCCATCAGAAAATATGGCTAACAATGTTGCACTTAATGTGGTGATCGGCTTAATATTCATCTACTTACTGTACAGCTTACTGGCGACTGTATTAGGCGAGATAATCTCTAAATACCTGGGGATTCGCGCCTTGAATCTTAAAGAAGCCGTCAACAGGATGCTGGTCGATAGTGAACCACAGGGGGGCTGGCAGAGATTTCTAGATTCCCTGAACATCCTGAAAGACCCAGATAATGAAATCATCAATAAATTCTATAATAATCCAGAAATCAAATATCTAGGGAGTACAGGAATTTTCAGCACTCCTTCGGCGTTCAAAGCGACTAGCTTTTCCAGAACTCTTTTATATGAATTAAATGGCAGCGGATCACTAATTGCCGAAAAAATACATGCGGAACTGCATAGGTTAACCCAACCTAATGATGGGTCCGCGCCGAAACCCGGTGTTGCAAAGCCGAACGTGGCTACACTTGATAGGCAATCCGCACATTTTGTGTTGAGTCTTTACTATGATTCCGAAGGTGACCTCAGAAAATTCAGGGTTCATCTAGAAGCTTGGTTTGACAGGACCATGGAACAATCAACAGAATGGTACAAGCGAAAAATACAGGTAATACTTTTCATTGTAGGTTTCTTTATGGCCTGGATATTCAATGCCGGAACTTTCAACATTATTGAAAAACTCACGGTCGATAAAGACGCGAGGGAAAAATTGGCCAACATGGCTTCCGCTTATATACAAAATAAAAATAATACCGGCGGTATCCTTAACTCAGACGTAAAACAGCAGCAGAGTATTGATACGCTATTATCGATAAAAAGAATGCTGGATGTGGATATTCAAAAGGCAAACAACATTCTTGGCGTTGGAAGCTGGCTTCCCGATAGCGTTTTGATTGGTTATGATTTCAAAACCCATGCATATAATTTTTATCCGCACGTCGATAAAAAACTTATTCCATCCAAATATCTGGTACCAAAATCCAAAAGTGTTTATATCTGCTTTGATCTCACAGAAAAACTTATAGCATTTTTCTGTCTTCTTATCGATCATTTCTGGGGCTTTTTCATTACCGCCATCGCCATTTCATTAGGTGCGCCGTTCTGGTTCGACTTGCTAAATAAGGTGATGCAGCTTCGTACCTCGCAGAAACAACCAACGGATTCGACGGAAAATACAGATTCGGTTTCACCTCTACGCAGAATAGGATGATACTCACTGCCAACGACTTCGTAAACGTTAGGTTGGGAAGACCTTCAGTTAACGCCGAAAATCCCGCTTTTCTAAGCCCGGGAAAGACCGTAACCGTTAAAGCACGCGTCATTGGGGACACTGTCAATCACAATAGCAGATGGATTCTTTCGGAGGAAAACGAGTTTCTGAGTGAGGAAGGATTTGTATTACCTGATGAATTTAGAAGCAAGGATATATTGATAGCCAATACTGATTCTAGTCCTCTCTTCGAGCAATTACAGATTCCAAAATTATGGAAACTCACATCAATGGGGGAAGGCGTAAAAGTTGGAATAATCGATAGCGGTGTTGCTAATCATTCAGCACTTGGAGGTAAAGTCAAAGAGCTTAATATGCCAACTCGAAACGGCGATAATTCCGACGGGCATGGAACAACCATGGCATGTATTGTAGCGGCATATGATGAAAAATTAGGGAAATTTGGCGTTTCTCCAAAGGTCGATAAAATTTTGTCCTATTCAATTGAAATAGATCGAATTCAGCCCAGCGATTTAATAAAGGCATTGAAATTAATGAAAGATGAAAATGTCAGTATAATAAACATGAGCTTCGCCACCAATAAAGATGAATTTCATCCTCAGAGAGGTGGATTAGGCCTGCAGAATTTAATCAATGAACTAACAGATAGAGGAATGATAATTGTTTGCGCAACTGGAAACAACTTCAAGCGAAGCATAAAGTTCTACCCAGCTGGATATGATAGCGTAATATCCGTCGCCGGATATAGATCCAACGGCTTTCTTGATGTTAACTCCAACTTATGGTCAGGTATAACCACAGCCATGACTTCGGAAAGGTATTTCAGTGACAGTCAGCAAGCTAAGTCGAATGGAACGTCCAGCGCAGCAGCCATTGTAACGGGGTGTATTTCATGTATATATCATGAGTTAGGCGGGATAAATAAGAAAGAGCAATTGCTAGAGAGATTTAGTAAGATGTCCATGATTGACCTAATAGCCGGATCTGCCCATATGCCAACTAAAAAGCTCGAAATCAATAAATTCATATAAACAATAACAACTATGAAAAATTTCACCTTACTTTCATGTTTTCTGCTTGTCACTTTTTGGGACAATGCATATTCACAAATAAAAGACATTGATTTGTCTGAGAAGTCGGGCATCTCAATGGACATTGACGTCGGTACTCAACTTGTTAGGCTCAACAATAGAAGCAGTAATTTTAAGTACGTATTGGAATGGAAAAAAAGACGTGCTGAAATTAAGCCTTTCGAGATTGCAGAGCTTTCTTCTGGTAGCTTTGATATAAACAATTGCCAGTCTGATGTTCAAACAATTATCGTTGGATTAGCAAATGAGGCAGATGAGCGAATAATTAAATCATTTGTAAAACAAAGTAGCGAGATAATTGATAACGCAAATGCACCATTTGATGCCTGCATAACGGTCTTAATGAAATCCATAGATAGTACCAAGTGTACCGTGAAGGTTCCTTTTCCAATACGATACAATGAAATAATAACATTGATGGTTACAAAGGTTGACAATGGAGGCAAAGAGGTTGAGAAATGGAGTTATAAATTGACGACCCCGGAAAAAGATCGCTGGCTCATTCATTACGGCTTAACCTATGCCCCGTCAGCCATTAGCCGATTTTCAAAGTATTATGCCCTTGCGGACACCTCTGCCACAAACAAATATACCATTAGCAAAGAAAACAAAAACGGACCGAAACCTTGGGACAATATTTCGGCTACAATCAATTTTACCTATCCCTTCCACGGTGATGCGAGAGATTTTGATGGCGGTTTTACGGGAGGGTTTGGTCTCAGTACGGGATTCGAGGTGTCAGGTCATGCAGGGCTTTCTATGGTCATCGGGCAAAATGTCATCATAAGCAGCGGGTTGGTGATGACGCAGAAGTACAAGCTTAATGGTGAATATAAGGAAGGTGATATTGTTAAGACCAACCTCAATTTTGAAGCCTTACATACCAAGGTATGGGTGCCCGAGCTGTTTTTTACCATAGGATTCAGATTCGGAAGTAATCCGTTTGCTGCCAAAAAGACGAACTCTGAGGCAAAAAAGGAAGAGTAAACGACTGCAACGTCTAGCTAACCGCGTTCGTTAACCTTTCCTATGAATTCAGACTATGAAACGTAATACAAATTCGCGCGAATCTCCGCAGTTGACAATCGCTCAATTGGCTGGAAGCCTGAAGCCCGGTTGGGACTTCCAAAAGGATTGGCTTTGCTGGCCACCCGACACTTTTGCGTTAATTTCAATAATCATGGAACGGACTGGTTGCTACCGCCATTGCCTGATTGATTTCCGGTTGTTCCGTACACCAGAATACGCAAGACAAATTTAATTTGCAGCGAAGCACTGGCTTCGTAAAACTACCAGCCTAGTTGGAGGGGATGTAACTTCCGATCTAACGCCAGATTATTTCACCATACTAAACCGGAAGAAACCAAAATTTCGCCTAGTAGCTGTCATTTTTATGAGGAATCCATAGAGAATTTCGGCAAAATCATAAACACGATTGCAAAATATTGGAACGGAGTTGACCCGGAAACGGGAAAGGTCTTAATTGATCTCGAAGTGCTCCGAACCATTAACGATCTGCTACGAAAAAATGGATCTGGAACGGCTGACGATGAAATGGCATCGTATCGGGAGCTAACCGAGGCATTACTGCAGTTGCTGGCCATTGCAGATTCCACCTGTGCAGGTATGGGTCTGCTGGAAAAGGTCGCCAATGAGCCATCTATTTCCGCAGAAATCGTGCATTGTCTTGCAAATCTCTTACTGACAGCCACTGGTTCATTGAGCAGTTTGCCGAAATTTTATGGGGCAGTTCTGCCAAAGATGCGGACCCCGCAGGGCGGCATCACAACCCGTTCGCTTTCGCACCATTTAACTTTTCACACGTCGGAAGTCGAGGTGATGTGGAGGACCATACCCTGGTACAATCACCATCAGAAAAGTCTGAATGTGATCGCCGTTCCCTTCCCTTTTAATATCAGTGAAGATAATTTCGAGCCAAGAAGCGAACGGTTTCAGTCCGTCCAGTACTTTTTATACCGTGCTACGATGGGGGAGGAAGAGAAAAAAGCATACAAATATCTGGATCAGGTGGTTGATCTTGTGTGGCGTCAAAATGAGAAGTTAGACCAGATTCACATTCTGGTTTTTCCTGAATCATCTTTGTCAGAAGAGCAATATACTCACTTAAAGAACAAGTTTTACGAGCGGTTGGTAAAGTCCAGTAGTAGCTTGGAAAATATCGGTAGACTTTACCATTTACCACTGATAGTTGCCGGTATTTCGAAGGAAAGCGAAAATTCAAAGCTATCCAAATTGTCAAATCAGCCGCAAAATGGCTATTACAACGGTGTCACTGATCATCCTTCCCACAATGAAGTCAGAATGGCAACTTTCTTTGCCGGGAAGTGGTATGACGTTGCTCAGCGAAAGCATCACCGGTGGCATTTGAATCGGAACCAGCTCGTACAATATTGGCTGGCTGGAAAACTTCCATCGGAAAGGCGATGGTTTGAGCATATCTCAGTTGCCCAGCTCCGTCTCACTATCCTGGCACCGACAGGTTGGCTGGCTCTTACGGCGCTCATCTGTGAAGATTTGGCTCAATTGGAACCGGTATCCGCCATTATCAGGGGAACAGGGCCAACTTTTTTGATGGCCTTGCTAAGTGACGGTCCTCAATTGAATAGTAGGTGGTCGGCACGTTACGCCAATGTGCTCGCCGACGATCCTGGAACTGCCGTTTTGTCACTGACCTCGCTTGGTATGGTAAAAAGATTCAAAAGGCTGACGAATGACTTATACATAGATGACAACTAGGACGCACCAGCCAGTCATACCGTTGCACTTTGGAAAGATATGCTGCGGGGGCAGCAGGAAATTCACCTTACAAATGGAAATCGTGCTGTTCGCTTTACTCTATCAGCGAGATATAAGGAAGAGTATACGCTTGATGGCCGGAGCGATGGGAAAAATGCCTCTGTTTTTGAACTGGAAGGCTATGAGCAGTTACCATTAGATATTCCGGAGAAAAAAAAACGATGAAGCCCCAATAGAAAATTCCGTCCCGTCTGAAAGACCCGCCCCGCTAGAAGGCACCTGGCTCGATATTAGGGAATTGACAGCATTACAATTCAGTCTGAACAGTTTGGTAGAATTGCGCGGAAAAAACTGCATTGAAATATGTGCCTGGCTTAAAGGAGAGCCTGCATTTACACATAAATATCCACGGGCTATTACAGCAGTAATAAAACAAATGACAGGCGCCTTGAAAAATCCGAAACAATTTGGAATTGACTCTATCCAAGGTGGGGACAACGGACATTGGCCGTCAGAAGACATTTCTGCAATATATAAGGAGATTTCGGGATTCTTTTCAAAGAAAGCCAAAACTCAGTTTTTTCAAATGTCCGACGTTGAATATTTCAAGTGTTTATTTGATAAAGCGAAGGAAAAATTAACAGCTAATGACAAAGAATTTAATGTATCTCTTGCTGACCTAATTAAAACACCGCAGATTCAGACATCAAGCCGAAAATTGTATTTGGTACCACTAGCAATAATGCACCTTTTGCATGCAAAAATATCGAAGTGGGATCTGGAATCAGTGAACATTCGCAGTAAAACGGACATTGAGGATATTGTCATACTGAGACGAAATATCAGGTCGTATTTGATAAAATATCAAGGTGTCAATTTTGTATAAAATAGGTCAAATTTGTATCGAATGATTAGGTTAAGATCACAGCTCGTCCTTTTGCTAAATGCTTTCAAATCGGTTACCAATGAATCATCGGATCACTTTCGTCGATATTAATTTTTTACTGCACATCATGCCGAATTGAGGTGATTCAATTCAGATTGCGAATAATTCGTAAAAAGCTTGCGTGATGGCAGTATAGAAATTGAATTTATTAATATTAACTTAAATAAGGAGCAGGCAGTATGTTACTGTTTCGAACCTTCGGAGAGAAGGGATTCGAACCTTCCAAATTATTAAAATTCGAGCGGTTTTTGCCATTAAAAAACAATTTCGTAATTTCATGAAAAATATCGATTGTTATGAGTTGATAGTCAGTTAGTTGTGTGCTGAAATCGGGCTTTGTTGAATGCATGTCGTGAATCATGGAACTGGAAAATGAGGGATTTTAACTATCTGTTAATCAATTGGTTACCAGAGAGCTCCCGATCTCTCTCTCTGCAGGACACATAAATCATTGATATTTAACTAGTTATAGCGGAGGTCTTTCCTCCGCTATTTCTGTTTCTACTGAATTTAACCACTTGATTTTCAGTGTGAGCCTGAACCCGAAATCTGAAGGTGGTGGAGAGACTAATATCGGTCCCTACTTCGGACATGTATCCTGAAAACAGGCCAAAACCTACCGGTAAAGGTCCGTGGATGAATTCATATGGATTTTAAAGTTGGTCACTACCAAATAGGCACGTTCTGGCTATGATAAATGGTAGGCCCAACCCACTAATAGTTAACTTCTTTAATTAAATATTTCCTTATCACTTGTCATCTTTTTCAATAAATCGCTACTAATGGTGCTGATTAACAGGAAAAGATGAACAGACTAAAATTTTTTATACTCGTTTTTATTTGTGTACCGGGCTTTCTGTCACGATCCGTAGCCCAGATTCATAAAGAACAGACTGACTTGATTGACCGTTATTTGAGCATACAGCAGAAATCAATTGGCTTTAACGGTACCGTCATGATTGCCAGGAATGATAGTATAATCTATCGACAATCCGTAGGAAAAGCATCATTGGAGCTCGACGTTCTGTTTCCTTTAGATCCTGTTTTTCGGATAGCATCAATTACTAAGCAGTTTACTGCTATGTTGGTAGTGTTGGCTGCCGAAGAGAACAAGTTAACGCTGGGCGATCAACTCAAGAAATATTACCCCCAACTCGGCCTATCAGATTGGAGTAGCATAACTATCAGACAATTACTTACCCATACCTCCGGCCTTCCACACAACGACGGGATAGCAGGTTACTGGGAGAAAATTTCGTTTCTTCCACTCTCGGGCCGGCAGGCCACAGACGAGATATTCAAACTAAAACTATTGTCTGCTCCAGGGACAAAGACGCAATATTCCAGTCCTGGATACTTTATTCTGGCAAGTATTCTGGAAATGATTTACCATAAGAGCTATGGTGCTATCCTAAGAGACAAAATTACAGATCCATTACGTATGGATCACACAGGAGTAAGCAATGGAACAGACATTATCAGTGGAATGGTTTCCCCATATCATCAATTAGCAGATCGACTGATCGCGGCACCACATCGGGACTATGCTTTAATGAAGGGGTCGGGCAACCTGTATTCTACTGCGAGCGATCTATTAAAATGGAACAATGCCTTAAATGGAGGTCATTTCGACAAAATGGTCACTGACCAACTGTTCACCATTCAAAACTCACAACCGGTTAACGGACGCAGCGAATCCTATGGTTATGGGTGGTTCCTTAGGAGACCCTCAGACCCAGAAAGGGATTTTAATTTTACCGGTGGGGGGACTTATGGATGTTCCGCTATTTCGGGATACTATCCCAATGCAAAGATTTCTGTAGTAATCCTAAGTAATATTTCCACTTTGCCTGTCGGGGAAATGCAGTCCAGTATTGAAAGCATCGTTTTCGGAGACAGGTTTGATATGCCGGTTGTGCCTACCCATATCGTAATGAAGGCATCGCAGCTTGACAAATTTCAAGGAATCTATACCGCGGACAATGGTCACCAACTAGCGATTTTTTTAAAAGGAGAGCAGCTCTATGCGAAAATGGGTCAAAACCCATTCTTCGAGCTATATCCTTCGGATAGCTCTGTGTTTTTTGGTAAAAAAGTACCAGTGCAGATTGAATTTGAAAAAGATTTAGGTGACACCATTAAAGGCCTCAAGGCCAACTTACGGGGACAATCAATTCGTTTTGTTAAAAACAGATAGCATGGAAAAACAGTTTTTGCAGATGATCACCATGCATAAGGCCAGCATTCATAAGGTGTCACGGCTTTACCGGGACAGCCCTGAGGATCGCGAGGATCTTTTTCAAGAGATCGTTTTACAGTTGTGGCAGTCGTTCCCAAAATTCGAGGGGAAGTCCAAGCAAAGTACGTGGATATATAGAATCGCCCTTAACACTGCAATGGCATGCTATCGAAAGAAGAGTATAATGTTATCATTTACCGAGCGGTTACCGGATAAAGAAGACAGCAACATTGATTGTGAAAACCGGGAAAGAGAGGAGCAGCTTTTTATAATACTAAAAAAGCTAAATGAAGCAGAAAGGGCTTTGCTCGCACTGTATTTCGAAGACTTCGACTATCGTGAGATGGCAGAAATAACTGGGTTGAGTGAAAATCATATTGCCGTAAAGTTGGGAAGAATTAAATCCAAGTTAAAAAAAACATTAAATCCAGCAAAATGAATATCGATGAACTGAAAAACGATTGGAGAAATCTTAAGCCAGACAATATCGGCATGAAAGAGCATCCAATGATAAAACAAGGCAATAACCAATTGAATGCTATCAGGCTGCGGCTTGCCATTGAAATAGTATCTTACATCTTATTTCTGGCTGTTTACTATACGATGTTTGATGGGGACAAAAAACCGTTATACGCGAATTTCTTACTTGTCGGATCTTTTCTCATGGTCATCCTCCATAGCTTGACGGGCTACCTGGCCGCAAAAAACATTGTATCAGGAGAAGATATCTTGCAGTCGATGGCCAAATATCACAAAAAGCTTAATGGATACGCTATAGTTTCTTTGCTGACACGGACGGTATCATTGATTTGCCTATTAATTTACTTTGTTTCTTCCGTAGAGCTTGACACTGGGAAAAACTGGATGCTTTTTGGCTTGGCCTTGCTCGTCGCCATTCAGGCTTATATAAATTACAAGATATGGTCTGCCAGAATAAAGAGAATTGGCGATTGCATTGAAAATTGGCAGTCGTAAATATAAGACATTAGGCTACCACATCAACTAAGTGTTGATCACATATTGTATGCTGCCCTTGTATATACGTAAAGTGTGGGGTTGCTAATTTCAAACATCTCACGTTTAGCAGGATTGTAGAGACAACATTTTTTCGTTTCAATAAACGCACGAGGAAGAAACAGGCGAAGCGTGAATCACCAGCTTCTAAAATCGAAAATATCTATCTGCTCGCCGGTGAATTGAATTTAAGTAAAGGCGGACTAATCTGATCTGATCCTGTCTGAACTGGATGTTGATCCTGTATCACAATTAATATCTTTTTTCTTTAAGAGATGATTCCATCGCATTTCCTGACCAATATGAATTTTTATTTCGCAAATCACCTTTCCGTTACTGGTATTTAAATAGAGCCAAACGAAACAGAATTGATCTGATCCGCGCTGGAACTGCATTCTTGCTAAACAACTCTGCTGTATTTCGGCAATTATTGAGGTGAAAAATTACAGTTCGCCTAAGGTGAAATCAACCAGGTTATCAGCAAAGCAATTGCTGGAAAGTGTTATTTTCAACTGAGGAAGCAGGCTGAGAAGAGTTGATATGCGCCTTATCTTTCTCTGTAATCCTCGCTCTTAACCTGCTTAAAGATTCGGGTGTGATACCTAAATAGCTCGCTAATTGATGCTGTGGCACACGTTGAATAAGGTCAGGTCGCGATTTTAGTAAATTTAGGTATCGTTGTTCGGGGGAAGAGGTCTTAAACTCGTCAAATTTGGTTTGCTGTTTAACTAGAAGTTCTTCCGATAAAATTCTGCAAAGCGATTCAAATTTTGGGAATTTGTTAAAAGCCTCGACGTCCATTTCAGGATTCGAAACATTAAGTATCGAGTCCTCAATACAGGATATATAATATTGGGAAGGTGCTTTATTGATAACACAATGAGGTGTCAAGCCTTCCATTTCTGTATAAAACGCAGTCGTTTTTTCAATTCCGTCAATGATGTAATAAATCCGAATACAACCTTTCAATACAAAGTATATATCATTAGAGTTTTGTCCTTCTCTTAAGAGAATTGTACCTTTTTTGACTGTCCGAAAAGTGTTAAATGAGATGATGATATTCTTTTCATCTTCTGTCAAAGGAACATATTTTGATAAAAAGTCAAATAGAATGTCGTGCATTTTCGGCTTTTGTTTATTTGTGCCAGGTATTAAAATTTATACAACCCATGAATATACGAAGATTGTAGTGCATTTTAAAACAATCAGTATTTCCCTTATGGCTTTGAAACTTCATCTAGGTAAAAAATGGTACAACGTTCACTCTTCATTTCTTAACCAAAGTCAATGGATGCCGGTTGACTTCAGTTCAACTTTGTGAAATACTAACTATTAGCAAAGTAACATGAAGTACCTCTATTTAACATTCTTCTCGCTATTAGGCATGGCGGGGAGCGCTCAGACCCTCACTCAAAACATCCGCGGGACATTGTCCGACGCGGACAGCAAGCAGCCATTAGTCGGAGCGACGGTATTAATTGCCGGATCAGCGCCGGTAAAAGGAACAATAACGGACCAGTCGGGTCAGTTTTTATTAGAACAGATTCCATTGGGCCGCGCCACACTGGAACTTCGCCTTGTTGGGTACGAGCTGCGTCAGGTTTCTAACATTGTTGTCGATGCGGGCCGCGAGGTGGTTTTGGATCTGGTGATGCAGGAAGCAACCACCCAATTGAATGAAGTGGTAGTAACTGTAACTGAGAACAAAGGCGAGGCGCAAAATGATATGGCGCTGGTGAGCGGCAGGTCCATTTCACTCGATGAAACAAAGAGATATGCGGGAGGTTTCAATGACCCGGCTATGATCCTGTCGAACTTTGCGGGGGTTACCAACAATTCTACGGGAAGCAACGAAGTGATCGTTCGGGGTAATTCGCCAAAGTATGTCCAGTGGCGGCTCGAAGGTGTGGAGATCACCAACCCCAACCATTTCGCGGACCAGAATTCAGTAGGTGGCGGTGTCAGCGCATTGAACAACAACCTGCTCGCTACGTCGGATTTTTATACAGGTGCATTTTCGGCGGAATATGGTGATGTGCTTTCGGGTGTGTATGACGTGAAGCTTCGGAGTGGGAATAATCAGCAATTTCAGTCGATTCTGGGATTAGGGATTTTAGGTACCGATGTTACCCTGGAAGGCCCTTTTCGAAAAGATTATCAGGGATCGTTTTTGGCCAATTACCGGTATTCCACTATTGGTGTTTTAAGTGAGATAGGATTGGTGGACATAGAAGGCGGCGCTCCGACATTTCAGGATGGCGCATTCAAATTGTCTTTACCAACCAAAAAAGTGGGTTCATTTTCCTTGTTTGGCCTGGGCGGGTCAAGCAAGGTATATCTTGCCGACTTCAATCCAGGAACAGCTCCGATTCCGGGAAATCAGTCAGCTCGGGAAACAATCCGAAAAGACTATGATAAACGTGCATTTCTTATTAATTCCGGCCTTTCACATCGCTTGCAAATCAGTAAAAACGGATCATTAACGACGCTGCTTTCCTTTTCAGGAAATGGGATCAATGAGGATATTGATCAATCCGATGTCATCAAAATCCGTGATGCTGCTGACCAGTGGCTCAGGGACTCGTTGACAAACAAAAGGGCCAACTACAAAAGCCGATTGAACAATACCAACTATCGCGCGTCAATCACCTACAATAATAAGTTGAATGCACGCAACCGTATTGAGGCCGGGGCCAAGTTTGCGTATAATAACTTCTCTTATGCGCAAAGCTTTTTTGACGATAGTACTGGCGCGCCTCAGGTACTGTCTGACTTCGACGAGGGGATTGCTACGCTTCGTAACTTTGTAAGCTGGAAATACCGGGCCGGGAACACGGTAACCTTAGTAGCCGGACTCCACAATATGAATGTGCTCTACAACCAAAAAAGCACGCTCGAACCACGGCTGGCGATTCGCTGGAATGCGGGTAGCCGGGGGACAGTCAATGCTGGATATGGTCTGCACAGCACGATGGACCGGGTTCACAATTATTTTGCAAAAGTAAAACAACCCAATGGAAGCTACACAGAACCTAACCGGAATCTGGGCCTCCTCAAAGCGCACCATTTCGTGGCAGGCTATGAATACCGGTTAACGGAGAATCTCAGAATCAAAGCGGAAGGTTACTACCAGCATTTGTACAATCTGCCGGTCGAAAATTCCGATACCAGCTCTTATGCGACCATCAATGAAGGCCAGGACTTTCGCTACGTTGAGCTTGTCAATAAAGGAAAGGGCCGGAATTACGGAATCGAGGTGACGATTGAAAGGTTTTTTGACAAGAATTACTATTTCCTTATCAATTCCTCTTTGTACCAGTCCAAATACACGCCGCTTGACGGCAAAGAAAGAAATACGGCCTATGCTGACAATTACCTTGTGAATGTCTTGGCTGGCAAGGAGTTTAGTAACCTGGGCCGCAAGCATAACAAGACCATCTCGCTGAATGCAAAAGTGTTTTTCGGCGGAGGCAAAAAGTATATTCCGCTACTGCGCAACAGCGCCGGACAGGTTATTTCCGACCCGAAAAGTGGTACGATTTGGGATTACGACAAAGCTTTCGAAAACAAGATTGACGACATTTATCAGGTCACTTTCTCGGCCAGTTACAAAGTCAACAAACGTAAAACAACCCACGAGCTTTTTCTCAATATTGACAATATTACCAATCGCCTGAGCAGGATTTCGGAATATTACGACGATAGTAAACCTGATTCTGTGGGTTATTTTAAGCAGTTTGGTATTTTCCCCAATCTGATGTATCGGATCTATTTATAAACGGTAGGGCAGGGAAGCGGGAGCTTTTGTAGCCATTCGCTTCCTGAGCCTGATGAGTAACTACGGCCTTACACCAATTTAACCGGCTATTGGGTAACGATTGCCAGGATGAAATACGGTAAGGTCATAGCGTCTTTCTGATGCGTTATTATCAGCACTGATATGCCATTTCGACAGGAGAGATCGGGTTCAGCCGCTAATGGACAAGCATGGCCAGGAATTCGTCTATCCTTTGATCGGCTTCTTGAATTGGTACAACGATGGGAAGAGATCACAAAATCAGGAAAGTCAATCGACATTTAAAATTCTTTCTCGTATCCGGAACAACTCTTTAATAAATAGCCGACTGTAATTTGCGCGTATGGAGCTACCGCCCCCCCCTTATTTAGCGAATTTAAAAGCCCTGTGGACAAAAATCCAATTGTTATTAGAAATCGATTATTCCTGGCGAAATTAGTTTCCGGAGTTTATTTCTTCCATCGTCTGCCTATCCGTTTGCGCAAATTCTGGTAATTTGTGCCATATTTCGTGGAAGTAGCAAATCAGTGATGGCAAATCAAGAACTTGAAAAGGCAAACCTGCTGCATATTGGCAGTCAAAGAAAGACGTTAAGCAAACGGCAAAAGGAGTTCAATCAATTGACAAAGAAGATAGAGGAGCTTGGCAATCTCATTAAGGACTTGCAGGATGGCAGGACGCAATTACAGCAACGTGCTCAAAAAGAAATGCGACCGCTTTTCGACAGATTTGATGCTGCACGAGTGGAGTTGGTCATGACGATGGATCGGATATACCCGAACAAGATTTTCAAGAAAAACGACCATCGCAAATTGGAGCACCTTATTACTGACATGTGCTTCGAACTGATTACAAAAAGCGGGATGGACGAGTTGAAGGAAATTTTTAACAAATACAATGACGATGATTTTGATACAGTAAATGCAGAGGTGGATCGGCTGGCTATTGGTGCTGTGAAGGATATGGCGTGGATTTATGGGGTAGAGTTTGACGATGATGACGATATATCTACTCCTGAACAGTTTCATGAACAAATGGAAAAAAAGCTTTCGGAACGAGAGAAATCCTACGAAGCGGAGGAGAGGATGCGGGCAGAGAAACATTCCAAAAAGCAAAAGACGCAAAAGCAGCTGGATCGGGAGGAGAAACGCAAAGCTGAGGAACAAAAACTTACCAAATCCGTGAGGTCTGTATACATGGATCTGGTTAAAGCTTTTCACCCTGATCGCGAAAAGGACGAAGCCGAGAAGGAACGGAAAACGGACATCATGCAGCGTGTCACACAGGCATATCAGGAGAATGATCTGATGAAGCTATTGAAACTCCAAATGGAACTGGATCGCATTGATCAGGAACATCTGGAAACGCTGGCCGACGAGCAGTTAATGTATTATAATAAGGTGCTAAAACAGCAATTACAAGATCTGGAAGGACAGAAATTTGAAATCACGGGGGAGCTTGGCAGTATGGTGGATATAGCTCCGTATAGGATCAACTCATTCGAAAGTGTCGTTTTTGCGTTCAACAGGCAAGTAAATGATCTCAAAAAGCACGTCAAAACGGTCAAAAACGAGCTGACGTTTTGGGCCGATCCGCCAAGTGTTAAGATGTTTCTAAAAACGTATCAGATTCCGAGAGATGACGATTATGACTTTTATTGAGCAGATCTAATCATTCTGAATGCTATGTTAAAGCATTGGGAAGCAGTTCCTTTATCTAAGTCGGATTGACGCATTCTGATAAAATACTGAAATATTTTAGTCCAATAGACATGATCGGTGGAACTCGGACGTTTTAGACTTACTATATTACTTGCAGCAATTTTCATTTTATTTGGCTAACTTACCTTAAATCAAAAAAGAGTATGGCAAAAGAAAAATCAGTCCAAAAGGAAGACAAAAAGAAGCCTGAAAAGAATCTGAAAGAAAAAAGAGCAGAGAAGAAGGCAAAAAAGGACGGCAAGCGACAGGATTGAAATCGATATCAGAGCTGCCCAAACAGAATTCCTCTACCAGATCCGTGGTGTGGGAATTCTGTTTTTTTGTGACAAATCTCCGTCGTATTTAAGCGGTTTATTGACGTCCTTGTTAGTAGATTTTGAATTTCCCGAGGTTATAATCTGAAATATCCAGCTCTAAAACTTGTATATGGAAACCGACCCCGAAATTTCAAAGTTGAGACGAAACGCAGGTGATCATCTCGCCAACGAAAGGACTTATCTGGCTTGGATAAGAACCAGCATCGGGATTATTGGCCTGGGCTTTGTGGTCGTCAAGTTTTCTATATTTGTAAGGCAAATCAGCGCTGCGCTCGGTGAGCAGAACATACAGCCGCCCACAGGATATTCTCCGGTTATTGGCATATTTCTGGTCGTTTTAGGTTCATTAGCTACGCTTTTTTCTTATATGCGATATATAAGAACGAAAAAAATGCTCGACGCTGGCGAATATTATCATTCAACCTTTTTGGTGAAATTTGTCACCTCAGCAATTTTTTTGATCAGCCTCACCTTGATAGCTTACCTGATCAAAAGTACTTAATATCATAGGTTCAAAATAGAGGCCAGTTGAAGATGGATACATTTTCCGGACAAATCAGGGACATATATAATCGAAAAAATACGAGAAGAAGTTTAATGTTCGTCCTCAATATCTCCCGACTTCAAAGACAAACGTTCTTCTTCCAAATCGATAAGTCCGTGGTGTCTGCGAACTACATCTTCGTTGGTCTCGTACACTTTATTTATATCATGCAGCCACTTACGCTGTTGAGCTAAGAGCTGTAGATATACCGTTCGGAAAGTCTCTTTGTCCGTATTTTTGATCGGATCAGAGGCCTTGTGGTCTACAGATAAATTTTCGACGATTTGTTTTAATGCCTTTATTTCGTTGATCTCCTGATCGAAGTTTTCTTTCAAATACTTGAGGCTATTTTGTGCGAGCGTTTTTCGTATCTGGATGTCCTGATCGTGGGAAGGCAGCATATTATCGGGATCCTCCATAGACACCCATTTGATAAGCCAGGGAAGCGTTAAGCCCTGGCCTACGAGGGTAAGAAGGATGACCATGAAAGTGATAAAAAGAATAAGATTCCTCTGGGGGAAAAGGTTGCCATCGCTTAGCGTCAGCGGAATGGAAAGTGCAGCAGCCAGTGAAACTACACCCCGCATGCCTGCCCAGCCAATAATAACCGGTCCTTTCCAGCCCGGTCGCGCGTCAGCCGTCCGGATATACCGGCTTATGAAAACTGTAAATAACGACGAACCGAGGGTACTTAGAAGGCGGATGATTACGAGTAGAAGCGTAATCAATAATCCATACCCTATAGCAGTAAATAAACTAACATCACCAAGCTGCGAGACAATTTCGGGTAGCTCCAAGCCGATCAGCATAAATACAATACCGTTCAATACAAAACTAAATGAGGACCAGACGTTTAAACTCCGTAATCGACTTCTGTGAGAAAGGAATATCTGCGATCTGGAAGAGAGAAATAAACCTCCGCTCACTACTGCCAAAACGCCCGATACATGGAAATGTTCTGCTACAATATACATGACGTATGGAGTGGTGAGTGTAAGTATCGTGTCGATGTCGGCATTAGTCGGGAAATACTTGTGAATTGCATAAAAAATCAACGCGATCACAATCCCAACAACTACTCCCATTACGATTACTACCACAAAATCAAACAGCGCATCCTGAAAGATAAATCTTCCAGTGTCAACGGCGATGAGCGCGAACCTGAAAACAATTAAGCTGGATGCGTCATTCAAAAGGCTTTCGCCCTCCAGAATTGCTGTAACTCTTTTTGGAACTTTCACCGTTTTCAATATCGTGGTTGCCGACACTGCATCCGGTGGAGAAATGATGCCCCCGAGCAAAAAACCTAGTGCCATCGTGAATCCGGGAATAATATGACTGGAAACCACTGCCACCACCAGAGACGTAAATATGACAACAAGAAATGCAAAACTCGTAATTACGCGACGCCATCGCCAAAAATTCTTCCATGAAGTAAACCAGGCCGCCTCATAAAGCAAAGGAGGCAGGAAGATCAGAAAGATATATTCCGGATTGAGTTTAAGTGTCGGGATTCCGGGAATGAGACTAATCAACAACCCGCCAACTACCAATACAATTGGATATGCGGTGTTCAATTTATTGGCCAGCATTACAAGAAATACAATGATGATCACCAAAAATAAATAGATCAGTAAGGAAGGAGCCATGGGTGTGGTCGATTGATATTCTTATATAGAGTCGGGGTGCCTTAACCTACAATGTATTCATAATTTTAGATATCTCCCGCAAACAATTAGTCAAAATTCGGTGCAATTTGATCCTTTGAGAAATAGATGCAAGCTGAACTGTTCACAAAAAAAGAGTTTGCCAAATTGACAAACTCTCAAATATCACTATGAATTGATGTGTTCTATTTCAAACGTTGCCTCACTGCTTCATACAAAACAATCGAGCTGGCAACGCCCACATTCAAAGATTCAACTTGCCCTAATAAAGGAATGCGAACCCCTGAGTCAGCCAAATCAAGCAATTCTTTTGAAATGCCGTCTTCCTCAGAACCCATGATAATTACCGTCGGTACAGTAAAATCTACATCATATGGCACCGAAGTCGTTTTTTCCGAACACGCAATGATCTGAAGACCGCTGTCTTTCAAATATCGTAGTGTTTCCACAAGACTCAATTCGCGACAGATCGGCAGGTAATTCAATGCGCCGGAAGAGGTTTTCATCGCGTCTGCATTGATTTGTGCGGCACCTTTCAATGGAACTATAATCGCCTGAACACCGGCACATTCAGCAGTACGCGCAATCGCACCAAAATTTCTTACGTCTGTTATTCTATCTAAAAGGAGGAAAAGCGGTGTCTTTCCATCTTCGAATACCTGCGTCAACACATTGTGAAGAGGAACATATCGAATCGGAGATACAAAACATATGATTCCCTGATGGTTCTTTCTGGTAATTCGATTAAGCTTTTCAACCGGTACACGCTGAATAGGTGCACCAATTTCTTTGGCCAATTTTTCGATTTCTGCGAGTCCGAATTCTCGTTGAATAAATATCCTTTCGATTTCCTTGCCGGAACGTAAGGTTTCGAGTACTGATTGCGTACCAAAAACCATTTCGGCTTGAGGTGGGCGAGGGGCGGGCTGTCTCAGCGTATACTTCCGTTTCTCCATGCTTCTACTACAGGATACCATATAGGCTGATATTCGGCGTACCGAACAAGCTCGTAATGATCATCCACAAATTGATTGTTTCTCTTGTTAAAAGTAAAATTTACATTCTGTGCGTTACCGCGTTGATTATACGTCCAGATCTCTTTGTCTTTGCTTCTTTGCACCTTATCGGGCGGGCCCAAAACAACGTATATCATTCCTTTATCCGTTTTCCAACCTTCCTTGTAAGTTGTGAAAAGTGAGTTGGCTTCTTCTATTCTGCTATAGAATGAGCGTATGGATTGCTGAGCCACGGGAGCATTTCCACTCATCAGTGTCAGCCAGTATTTATCCAGCGCTTTCTTATAGTCTTCTGCTTTTTTGATTTCGTTGACTTCAGTATTCGTGCTAACATATAGCAACGGCTCTAAAAGCAGCTGAGGCTGAGTAACCTTTGGAAAGCGCTCATTTACAACCAAAAGTCCAAGTCCCTCTTTCTGAGTTGTATCTGCAAAAATATTATACAGTCCCTCTCTGGTAAACTGAATCTGTTCACCGCTATTAATCGTAAAAGTACTATCAACCTCCAAAGATTTGGATACTGTCTTTGGCGCGGTATTCATTGGAGAAGCCGCCGGCTCAAAACTGTGAGAATAATAGTAGACAAAGAGTTTGTTCTTTTCTCCGTCTATCTTATTCACATAAAATGGCTGATTCGAATTGATGAAATGGCGTTGCAAAGGCTCACTGCTTGCATCTGTGAATATCGCGTACTGATCGTTCGTACTTTTGTCTTTGAACCTGATCGTCAGATCGTTCAAGACTTTTTTCAGGGTTCCGATCTGGCTGATTTCACTCAGCAACACACCGTAATCTTTGTTAGGGCTTTTCAGATCAAAATTGATGACAATTTTATCACCGAGTTTTTTGACGTTATCAGAAGTCAGTTTGATATTGCCATATCCCAGCCGGTCGCGCGTGCCATAATCCGAGTAGATAACGTAATTGAGATTATAGTTCGCGACAAAATCTTCAACCGAAATGGAATTTTTACCCTTAAAAACATCCGCATACAAATAGACCTTGGTCGAAGTTGTATCCTTCAGAAGGTATTTGCTTTGAATCGCTACGATGCTATATTCTTCTGATGGTATCGGTGCGTTTCCAGGCCCTTCCATAGAGCGAACCTGCGCTTCAGGAATTTTTTTCATATTACCGTTGGAAGAACTACATCCTCCAAGAACAATCGCCGCTAATACAGACAGGTATATTCCAATATGTTTTCTCATAGATCAAAATATCTTCATTTGTCAAATAACGAACGAAGCCGTAAAATTACCCAATAAAACCGGTAAAAAATTATTACTCTCCAGACTTCCCTTTTTTGTTGGCGTTTTTAATCTGATTTTCAATCAAATCCCACTGCTCGTCAGTGACATCTTTAAGGAAATTGAACTGTCCCGCATTCAGTATTTCGCCTCCATCCAGCGTGATTACCTCGCCTGTCATATATGCAGAAAAATCAGACATTAAATATGCCGCCAGGTTTGCCAGTTCCTGGTGGTCGCCAGTTCTGCCAAGAGGGATCCGTTTTTCAAAAGCGAAGCCTGCCGCTAATTCTTCAGGAAACAGTCTTTCCCATGCGCCTTTTGTCGGGAATGGTCCAGGTGCAATGGCATTCAGCCTAATTCCATATTTTGCCCATTCAAAAGCAAGGGATTTGGTCATTGCTAATACACCTGCCTTCGCCATCGCAGATGGTACAACCCATCCGGATCCAGTCCAGGAATAGGTGGTTGATATATTTAACACTGTGCCTTTTATCCCTTGATCGATCCAGTATTTTCCGATTGCCAATGTGAAATAATAGGTGCCGCGAAGTACGATATCTACCACGGTATCCACTGCTTTATGAGAAAGTCGTTCGGTTGGACTGATGAAATTTCCAGCAGAATTATTGATCAGCCCATCTACCTGACCGAATTTTTCAACCGCAACCGCAATTACATTTTCGACCTGTTCATTTTTACGGACATCGCATTCCACTGCCATTATATTGCCACCCGTTTCACTCGCGAGTTCGGATGCAGTAGAATCAATTACATCCTTCTTTCGGCTGCATATCACAACATTAGCGCCTAATTTCAGAAAATACGCAGTCATGGATTTTCCAAGGCCAGTTCCCCCGCCAGTAACAATAAACGTTTTGCCTTGAAGAGCGCCATCGCGAAGCATTCCGGTAGTTTGCATGATTTTTGGAAATAAAGGGTTAGCAGGAGAAAGGGTCGATGGTTAACGTAACGCTGACAATCAATGCATTTCTTAAGTTATCAAACATGCACAGTTATCAATCTAAAAATATACTTAAATAAAAACTAAAACGGTTAGAGAAAACGTCAGGAAATAACCAAAAGCTGACAATCAATAGCTACAGAAATTCAGGCGTATGCTGCCTTTGACAGCCAAAAATTGAAAGTGAGAATGGATAAACTGTGAGAAAGAAGACAACTCCGTTAATAAGCAATTGTCAAAAATCATCGGCTATGCCGCCCGTCAGCCGTCCACTTTTGACCGAATAAACCTACTGCTGAGCAAGTAAATATAGAACGGCCATTCTAACTGCTACGCCATTTTCTACCTGATCGAGAATAATGGAATGACGTGAATCTGCTGCGTCCGATGACAGTTCAACGCCTCTGTTGATAGGGCCAGGATGCATCAATATGATATCTTTTCCGACTTCGTCGAGCATCGCCTTGTTAATTCCAAAGAAGAGAGAGTATTCGCGCAACGAAGGGAAATACTTGATTTGTTGTCTTTCGAGCTGGATACGAAGCACATTCGCAACATCGCACCATTCGAGTGCCTGTCTCACATCGTGACCTATTTTTACACCCAACTGACCCAAATGCTTCGGGATAAGGGTAGAAGGCCCGCAAACCATCACTTCGGCACCAAGTTTTTGCAAGCAGAATATATTGGAAAGGGCTACCCGGGAATGCGTGATATCGCCGATAATCGCAATTTTTTTACCCGCCAGATCTCCCAGTTTTTCACGCATCGAAAATGCATCCAAGAGGGCTTGTGTTGGGTGCTCATGCGTTCCGTCTCCGGCATTGACTACATTGGCCGCGATTCGTTCTGATAAATAATGCGGCGCACCAGGACTGCTGTGTCTCATTACGATCATATCGACTTTCATAGCCAATATATTGTTCACCGTGTCAAGAAGCGTTTCTCCTTTTTTTACTGAACTTCCGGAGGCAGAAAAATTGACTACGTCGGCAGAAAGTCTTTTCTCAGCAAGCTCAAAAGAAAGTCGAGTTCTGGTTGAATTTTCGAAAAAAACGTTGGCAATGGTAATGTCTCGAAGGGAAGGGACTTTCTTGATCGGCCTGTTAATAACTTCTTTGAATTGAGTTGCAGTTTCCAGTATAGTTTGGATGTCGTTCTCGTTCAGGTTTTTAATTCCAAGCAGGTGCCGGACAGAAAGTTTTGTCATTGCTGATGTTCAAGAAAGTTTGGCAAAGATAACAACGAACCCTTTATTCAAAAAAGAAACATAAAGATTTCCGCTTTTTGATTTGTTGGGGATGGTGACCGTTATTGGTTTTTTGACTCAGGATGAGCATCATATTTTTGCGAAATCGTGTTCAAAATTTATCCTGAAAGAATTTTTAACTCCGGGTTATATGAGAAACTTTCGCTGGCTCCTTTACATTTGCAACAAAGCGTACGTTGGAATATTCCGCGATACACACCAATTAATGGAAATGGATATGAATAAAAGCCTGCTGATAGATCATCTCAAAGCGATGCTGGACGAAAGAATGAAAGCTGCATGGACGGCAATGGAAGCTGCGCAAGAATCGGCCAATGAGCAGGGAAAAAGTTCGATGGGGGACAAATATGAGACTTCCAGATCCATGGGGCAGCTTGACAGGAATATGTATGCCAAACAATATGAGACTGCCCGGCAGGAAAGACTCGTTCTGGAAAGAATAAGCGAAACCGAAATATTGACCCGAGGTGCGGTTGGAACGTTACTGGATACTACGGCAGGAAAATTCATGATCGCCGTTAGTATTGGTAAATTAAGCATCGAAGGTGAAACAGTCGTGGCCATTTCACCTTCGTCTCCCGTCGGAGCTCTTATGCTGGGCAAAGCTTCCGGCGAAACATTTACATTTATGGGAAAGGAGCACCGGATCCTTAGTATTTCTTAAGCCTTATCAGGAAAAGACATTAAGTCAAATCATCAATATTTTTCAACAAATGACCACTCTCTGACAAAATCTGACCACAAATGACAAACCCTCAAAGGTTATGCCATATTGTGAAATACCTTCTGAACGTCGTCGTCTTCTTCGATCTTTTCGATCAACTTTTCAACCTCAGCCATCTCTTCTTCGGTGAGCTTTTTGTTGTCGTTTGGAATACGCTCAAAATCAGCTTCTTCGATAGAGAATCCGTGATCTTCGAAATAATGCTGAAGAGTACCAAAGCTCGTAAACTCACCATAGATATTGATTTGGTTAGTCTCTTCGTCCAGAAAAATCTCCTCGCCACCCAGATCGATCAGTTCTAATTCCAGTTCTTCGATGTCAGTTTTGCCATCATTTTTGATTTTGAAAACGCATTTACGTTCAAAAATAAAATCAAGCATGCCTGTAGTTCCAAGGCTACCACCGAGTTTGTTAAAATAACTGCGGACGTTGGCAACGGTGCGTGTTGGATTGTCAGTAGTACTTTCTACCAAAATGGCTACGCCATGAGGGCCGTACCCTTCATATACCATTTCCTTGTAATCTTCCTGATCCTTCGAGCTTGCTCTTTTGATCGCTCTTTCAACGGTTTCTTTTGGCATATTCGCTGCCTTTGCATTTTGCAAAAGAACTCTGAGGCGCGGGTTCGTCGTAGGGTCGGATGTTCCACTTTTAACAGCCAGTGCAATATCCTTACCTATTCTGGTAAAGGTTTTGGCCATTTTGTCCCAGCGTTTAAACATCCGGGCCTTTCGGTATTCATATGCTCTTCCCATTCAATTATTTTATTTACTATTGGTTTGGTTTATTACCCTCTGTCGAACAAATTGCTCCTTAATTTATCGCCTTGCCCAACGACAGGAATGAATCTGCGGTGCAAATTTATAAAAGACAAGTCAAATCAGACAAAAATTGAAAACTTTCCCAATTAATTTGAACGGATCAGACCAGCAGCTTAACTGGATACTCAAATCTTTTGATGATTTATCCAATCATGAGCTGTATCAAATACTAAGGCTCAGATCTGAGGTCTTTATACTTGAGCAGCAATGCTTTTTTCAGGATATGGATAACAAAGATCAGCTGTGTAGCCACCTGATGGGATGGTCAGCGAAAGGACTTATGGCTGTTAGTCGGATTGTGCCGGCAGATATATCGTACCCTTTCCCGTCCATCGGAAGGGTTGTCGTTGCACCTCTAGGTCGCGGTGAAGGTTATGGCGTCGAATTACTACATCAATCGATACAATGTGTAGAGAATATCTACGGGCAAGTTGAAATTCGGATTGGTGCGCAGCTGTATTTGAAAAAATTTTACGAAAATTTTCATTTTTTTCAGACCTCCGATGTCTACTTAGAGGATGGGATCGAGCACATCGAAATGACGCGTGCTGCGGTAGGTAAATAGTACGTTCGCAGAATATTATTTTGCAAACTTAAGTTTTTGTAAAATAAATGTAATAAACCGATGTTTTCCATCGGTGACTTTCCCGCTCCGAATTTTTAATTTATTTCAAATTTTTGTAGAATTTTACCTACGGTCGATAGACTTAATTTTAATATTACTTGTTCGGTATCATTTAGTTTAATAATTTGGCACAGAATTTTAGTTATTAGTATTCAGTCAAGTACTTGTTTTGTCGGTGAAGACGCCTGTCGGAACCACAATGCAAATTGACGAACACTGATAGAGGAGGGTTTACGTGGAATGGCCTACTGTTATGCGGTAGGCTATTTTTTTGCCTCTTCCCGTTTGTTTGCTGCCTTAAATACCGTTGATTTGTAATCTTTTTAGAGATTTGAATCCGCTTACATGACTAAGGTTACAGAATACATACACCACGCCAACGGCAAACCGTTATTTTCAATCGAAATTATTCCGCCTTTGAAAGGGCAAAACATAAATGAATTATTTTCTTCCATAGAACCTTTAATGGAGTTTAAGCCTCCGTTTGTAGACGTAACTTATCATAGAGAAGAGCTCATTGACCGCATCGGTGTCGACGGACAGATCGAGCGTATTCCAATCCGGAAACGTCCCGGAACAGTTGGGATATGCGCTCGGTTAATGGAGCGTTTCAAGGTGGATGCTGTACCTCACGTTATTTGTGGTGGATTTACCAAGGAAGAAACCGAGGACGTTTTATTTGATTTACACTATCTGGGGATCGATAATGTTCTTGTCCTTCGTGGAGATCCGGAAAAGTCTGTAGGCGTGTTCAGAGCCAAAAAAGGGGGGCATACCTATGCCTCTGAGTTGGTTGAGCAGGTCGTGAATCTCAATCATGGCGTCTTGCTTAATGCAGAAACCGAAAGCAGTGCTACCAATTTCTGTATTGGTATTGCTGGTTATCCTGAAAAACATATAGATGCCGTTAGTTTCGATAGCGACTATTCTTTCCTGAAAAAGAAAATTGATCTGGGCGCAGACTATATTGTGACGCAAATGTTTTTCGACAATCAGAAATACTTTGATTTTGTTGAAAGATGTCGGGCAGAAGGTATTACTGTGCCAATTATACCTGGTTTGAAACCGCTGTCGACAAGAAAACAGCTGTCTGTCTTAGCGAAAATTTTCAACCTGGAATTCCCTCAGATACTAGTTAACGAAGTGGAAAAGCAGGAATCCGACAAGCAGGTTCGTCAGATCGGTATTGAGTGGGGTATTCAGCAATGCAAGGAATTAATAGCGTACGGAGTTCCTGGGCTACATTTTTATACGATGGGCAAGTCAGATAACGTGGCCCAAATTGCCCGGGAGATATTTTAAGTACGGCTTTCGGCGATCGGCTTTTGATTATCGGGTCGTTTTCCTTTTGAAGGATTTTGGAATCAGGAACTATCCCGCAGCGTTTAAGTTTTTTGCCGACAGCCGACAGCCGACAGCCGACAGCCGAGAGCAATTTACTCTATTGAAACGGCGGTACCGTTGGCACTTACCATCAACATCGAACCGTTTCCTCCGATCGTTTCAAAATCAAGGTCTACACCGATTATGGCGTTTGCACCCAGGCGTTGTGCCTGTTCCATCATTTCCCTGATGGCAATGCTTTTTGCCTCGCGGAGTCCCTGCTCGTACGCACCTGATCGGCCTCCGACCACATCACGTATACCGGCAAGGAAATCTTTTACGAAGTTGGCGCCGATTATCGCTTCCCCGTTGACCAGACCAATATATTTTACGATTTTCTTACCTTCAATGTTCGGAGTAGTAGTTACAAGCATAGGGACTCAGTGTTTTTTTATGATTTTAAAAGCGGTGCGCAAGTTATTTTAAGTGTAGTTCTGAATTTACGAAAAAATGGTGAGTGGTTCCAGAGTTACTTTTACAGGCCGCCTAGGATGATTAACGAAGTGGGAAATCGCCCGATATTCCCGATTTGCCAGTCACAATATTAATCAAATCAGATCAAAAGTTCTTCGGGATTTACATTAATCAGTAGCTTTGTTATACTACAATTTACTTAATGGTACATTATAATGGATAATTCGGTAACAGTCATTAACAATATAATAAGGACAAGAAGAAGTATTTTTCCCCCAAGTTACACCGCCCAGGATATCCCTGATGAAATTATCGGCGAGATATTGGAAAATGCCAATTTTGCCCCAACCCATAAGTTGACCGAACCTTGGAGATTTATGGTCTTCAAAGGAGAGGGATTAAAGACATTGGCAAAATTTTTTACCGATCGTTATAAGGCAACTACGCCCCCAGAGGCTTTTTCCCAGGCAAGATATGAGGCGGCGGGCGAAAAGGTAATGAAGTCAAATTGCGTGATTATCATCAATATGGAAACCCATTCAGACAAAATACCGGAATGGGAAGAAACAGCTGCTGTGGCTTGTGCAGTACAAAACATGTGGCTTACCGCCACCGCCCATCAAATCGGTTCATATTGGAGTAGCCCGGGTGTTTTACCGGAATTGGGTCAATATCTTAACTTACCAGAAAATCAAAAATGTTTGGGTTTGTTTTTCATGGGATATCATAACGCTCCCGAAGTAGCTGCACGCCGGACTCCAATTGACACCAAAGTAGTTTGGGTAAAATAATGGCGGCACCAAAAATAGTCCTTACAACTTCAGGTCTTTCCAAAAGCTACGAGGACATTAGCGTCCTGGAGAATATCGATTTGCAGCTCCACGAAGGTGAGTGGCTGGGGATACTCGGTGAAAGCGGATCAGGAAAAAGTACCTTGCTCAGAATATTGGGTCGATTCATTGATCAGGATTCAGGATCTGTGCATTTTGGGAAAACAGAGCTTACGCCGGTGAAAAACGAACTGATTCCAGGACATGAGCGGATCAAACTCATCCACCAGGAATACGAGCTTTTTCCAAATCAGACTGTAGAGGAGAACATCAGTTATGCCCTGCGATTTTACGACCCGACATATAAGGCAGAGAAAGTTAATGAGTTGATTGAAATGACGGCATTGGGATATGTAAAAGGCAAAAAAGCCAAGTTGCTTTCCGGCGGGGAAAAACAAAGAACGGCCATCGCCCGATCACTTGCAGAGGAACCGGCAGTGCTGCTTTTGGACGAACCGTTTGCGCATCTGGACTTACATAACAAGCGTGTGCTTGCTGATGCGATCGAGGCTTTGCAGATTCAGAAGAAAACTGCCTGCGTATTCGTAACGCACGAATCCAAAGACGCACTGGCCTGGTCGGACAAGATTGCTGTATTGAGAAAGGGAAAGATTATTCAGGTCGGAACGCCTCGGGAACTATATGACTCTCCTGTGAATAGCTACGTGGCAGAACTCACGGGGGATATTAACTGGCTTGGTGTGGAGGGCGGAAAACAGTATTTCATTCGTCCCGAAAAGATAAAAAGGACCAAATTTGTTGAGAAAAGCAAATGGCAGGGAAAGGTAAGCGCGGTCAGGTTTCATGGAAATCACTGGGAGATTCGGTGCATTAATGAAGAGGGGACAATATCGTTCTATAGAAACCGCAATGACCTGGCGATAGGAGAGGATATATATCTGACGTATACTAAAAAGGATTTGCGTGCCATCAGTTGACGGCTAGAGTTTAAACCAGAATGAGATTTTGACTGCAAATTTCGACACGTTTGGATTGTTGAGATAATTCAATCGGTGAACGAAATCTACGCGGCCCACTTTAAATATATTGTCGATCCCATAGCCCAGTTCCATATATGGCGTGTTGCCCAGATAATTGAACTGGGTTATTTCGTTTCCGCTGGTGTCCACTGACGGCGACACTGCTTTATTTGCCTCACTTACGGTCCCGTAGAACAGCTTTCCGGTGGCCAACATCCGCCACTTCAACTTGCGAATCGCCGGGATACGATTAAACAGCAACCCTTCAAAATTATGCTCAAACCGCAGCGCGATATACTTGTCACTGATAAACTCAAAATATTTCATCATGTTATACGCGTTGTCAACATAGAACAGCGACTCATTCCCAAGTGGCGTGTAAAGCAAAGTGTAAGGTAAAGTAGACGGGATAAATCCGAAAGTGACATTGTAGTAGGTCCGGCCTAAGACGCCCGCACGAAAATCTTGTTTGATGTTAAACGAGAATTTGTGATACCGGAAATCACCCCCGAGAAAGTTCTTCATTCCCATCGTATAGCGAAGGGTGAAGGCTGGCTGATTCCCGTTTCCCATACTGATACGCTCATTATCGTTTTGCAGGAAAGTTTCGTTTCTCGCAAACCTTGCTTCCATGTTCAGCTCTGTAATATCATAGGTGCTACTCAGGGGTGAGTCTGCGCCTATTTCAGGCTGAGTTCGGTATGCAAAAGGGAAAAGAGGCACGAAGTCGCGGTGGCGGAGCTGCACACTTCCCGTAACCCCTTTAATGAGTTCCCTCTTAAGATATGCGGACACATCTTCCTGCCAATAAGGGCGACGGAAAGCCCCGAAGCGTGTGAAAGCTCCGAATATAGTATTGCTTCCAATAGTTTCAGCAGAAACTCCGAGTCTTTCCACGTCTTTGCTGTAAGATATACCGCCTATCGTCCAGGGCTTTCGGGAAAATATATAGTCGACTCCGGCACCGTATTTAAACTCAGCATCTTTGGTGCCATATGCTCCATATCCGTGCAAAATCCAGGTACGACTGAAGCCAGGATCGGTCCGGAAGCCTATCCGGAATCGATTCCCTTCCACGGCGTTGTTGGCGTAGAGATACAGATATGGACCGAGATCTATATTCCACTTGTCAATCTTCTTATATCCGTTGACGAAAATGTTGAGGATTTCTGTATAGGTTTTTACAGCCGGCAGCATTTTCAAAGAGTCAATCAACTGGAAGCTTAAAATCTCCGGTTTCGTGAGTGACTCGGGTCGGTTTTTGGCCCAAAAAGTAGAATCATGATCCATGTAGTCCTCATGCAGCTCGATGGCAGCATCGTAAAATTTGGTATCACGAGCCTTGTTGACAACATAATTCGAATTGGCCGAATAGAATTTCAGCAACATCCCCGCTGTTTTTTTGGTCGGTTCGTCTACGTCGATCAATACCCGGGTTTTTGTCGGCACCCATGCATCGTTGCTGTCCAGCTGATCATATGCCTGCTGGATTTTTATCTTGTCAATAAAGTTCAGGTTAGCGTCTTTTCCCACATTGGCCTCCATTTGAGTAAGCGCGAAGGTGGTACCGTCGACCCAAAACGACCCTGTAAATGCGAGATCCTGCTTTTGTCTGGGTTCAAATTCAATCAGATAGTCGTGTGATGAGCCATTGGCAACGCTGTCGGCCAGGTAATATTCATAGTAAACCCTCCAGCTCTCAGCAATGGGAGACACAAAATCCTTTTCCAGAATATTGAGCCAGTTGTGATAGAAGTTGTATTGTTGAAATGAAGAACCAACAAGTTGCGAGACAAAACTCCCGTCTGTTAGTCCGACACCCGAAACTTTTGTTTTTTGAATAATCTCTTTCTTCTTTTTCGGATCGTTCCTGAAATATACATTGGACACTGATTCGGAAATGAATATCGGGATAATAGCCTGTCCGTCATCACCTTTCACATCGTCAAATCTTTCAACGATATGCGTCATTTTTTTAACGGACCTTCTGTTTCTGAACTGATCAGAAATGTTGTCTATATCAATCTGGATTTTATTATAGCTCTCATATTCGTAAGCTGCCAGACTTTCGATATTATTCTTTTTCCGATTATTCACGACTTTGCGCATAATCGCATAAGCCGGATTTTCGCCCGCGTATATTTTTACCTCCCGTAACTGCAACTCTCCCGGAGTTAACTGAAAGTCAATGATTTGCTCGGTTTTGTCAGGAGCAATGGCCTTAGTTCGTGTATTATAACCGACGTAGGTAACACTGACTGAATCTGCCGGAGGTGTGTAGCTTAGCGTATAAAATCCGTCAAAATTGGTGGTGGTACCCGATAATGAAGCTTTAATTCCAATATTGGCAAACGGGACAGGGTCGCCCGAAGCAGCATCTGTAATTCGACCCTTAATGATGTGAGTGCCTTGAGCGTATAGGCTTGCAGGTAAAACAGTTCCTAAAAAAACAAAAAATAGTGCTAGTTTATTTTTCAGAAGTTCTAATATTTTGATATGTGTGTGGCTATATTCTTCCTGCAAGTAATTCATTTCCTCTTTATCTCGATGTTTGATTTCAAATCGGCCGTTGGTCTTAGTAAATGAACGTCCAGAACTGCTTTCGGTCGCGCGAGATATTCTCTTATGAGCGTTCGCATCGAATAGCCGTCAGGGACGTCCTGAGCTGAAAAAGAAATGGCATTAATTCCTTCATTATGAGCGATATATAACGCCCTTGCATTGTGAAAATTTTGCGAAATAATGGTAAAATGATCTTGGTTAAAAACCTCTTTACATCTCAAAACGGAGTCGAAAGTGCGATAACCTGAATAGTCCAGCGTCATTACATTTTCCGGAATCCCGAGATTGAGCAACGCCTTTTTCATATCAAGCGGCTCATTGTAATATTGCGAATCATTGTTGCCGCTCAAAATGATATACTTTATTTTTCCTTCCTTAAAAAGCCTGGCCGTCGCTTCCATTCTATATTTAAAGAAGAGATTTTCTTTTCCTTTTTCGGTGTTCCTACTTGTCCCTAAAACAAGAGCAACATCGTTGGATGGAAGATTTTCAATCGAAAAGTAATTGTACTGACGAGTATTGTAAACAACCCAGAAGTTACACAGCAAGATAAAAAGCAAGCTTAAAAAGCCAATCAATAAGAATGCTTTTATCAGTTTTTTCACAGTGATTGTACTGGTTTTCTTTGACAACAACGTTAAAGGTTTTCCAGTTTCTTCGGCATAGGTATTCATCTTTCTATACACTACGTTAAAATCCGGTCGTTTCGTTGCCGTTAGAGAGTGAATTTTTTCAAATGTTGATATTAGGTTACGCTTAATTTTGTAACAAAGTCACTAACGAGCTAAAATTAGTTACTGATTATCAATCTTCTTTGGGCTGATCGTCATTTTGCATTAAACATAACACCCATTCAATTACTCGAACAACCCGAGCTGACTTTTCGGATCATTTCCTTTTTTCGAGTCCTTTTTAGCTTTGCTTTCCGTTTTGTTCTCCAATGTGTCGGAATCGCCGTCTTCGCTTTCATTATCATGCGCTACTTTGTCCGGATTTACGATTTCCATTTCAATACCGGGGCGGTCTGTTTCCGTTTTCTCGACAATTTCGCTTTCGTTTGAGATCTCTGGTTCCGACTCAGTATCATCGGTTTCGATCTCGTCCGGTTCTTCCGTTTCCGGCACCTTCACTTCCTCCAAAGACGCGAGCCAGCGAATATCTTTAAATTTATCCATCGGAAGCTTGTTGCCTAAAGCGCGCCATCCGCGTATTTCTACCAAATCTTCCACTACATATTCCATGCTTTTCGCATCTCCTGGTGCTCCTTTAGCAGGAACAATCTCGAAACGAGGGCGTCGGTCTGTGCTGGCTAGCAGGAGTTTACTGTTTTTGGCATCACTTATAAACAGGAATTTCTTGTCAAGCGACGAGGTTTCAATATTAAAGCGTTTGATAAAATGGAGTTTTTGCCCGGCATCATAGTAAACTGCAGTGATCGGCAAATCAGTTTCAAACTTCTTAACGAGCAACACTTCGTTTTGTTCGTAGTGATTCGTCAGGTCAAAATTGGTAAGCTCATATGAACCATCTTTATATATTACCAAAATCTGGTCAGATGGGCCGAAATTGCCAAGATATTCCCCGCGCTCGTCCCTATTTAACCTGCCAAGCAATGGATTAAACCACATATCAACCCCACCGAGTGTGGAGCGACCGGCCGATTTGAGGGCAATTTTACGAACAGGATATTTTGTGAGGATATTCCCCATAGCACTCCGGTTCTTGATCAGCAGATCTGCAAAATTGAAATCGAACTGCTTTACTTTGGCCTTACTTTGGGCAGAGAGGCTGACGCTGATTATTTCAGCTTCGCCGTTGTCATTGGGTGTAAAGTATACAATTTTAGACTTGGGCGTTCCCTGTGTCAGATCATATTCCCGATCACGGGTAACTGCCGTAATTTGGCAGCGTTTGATATATGATATACCCGTTTTTCCATCCAGATACACGAGGTTGTATACTTTTCGCTCGTCGTTTTTAAGGAATACTGCACAATGGATGATATCCTTTCCAACAAAAACTTTGTCCTGAACTTTGGTAACGAGGCATTTGCCGTCTCTTCTGAAAATGATCACGTCGTCAATATCCGAGCAGTCCATCACGTACTCGTCCTTTTTTAAACCATATCCAATGAAGCCTTCTTCGCGGTTTACATATAGCTTTTGGTTGTTAGCGGCCACAACGTTGGCAGCGATCTGGTTAAAGGCACGAATTTCGGTTCTGCGTTCGCGGCCTTTTCCATATTTTTTCAATAAGTCTTTGTAGTAATCAATCGAAAAGCGGATGATATTGGCAAGGTTGTCTTCGGTTTCAGCCAATTCTTCCTCCCATTTACGCATCAGCTCGTCTGCTTTGTACCCGTCGTATTTGGAGATTCTTTTGATTTTAATTTCAGTTAACTCGACAATATCTTCATCAGTTATCTCTCTGTAAAACTGTGGTTTATAAGGTTCAAGTCCTTTGTCGATGGTCCTGATAACGTCTTCAAAAGTTTCACACTCCTCAATATCACGGTATATCCGGTTTTCGATGAAAATCTTTTCAAGCGAACCGTACAGGATTTTCTCCAGCAAGGCAGCCTTCCTGATCTCAAGTTCGCGGCGAAGCAGTTCAACCGTTTGATCGGTATTGTATTTAAGAATTGTTGAAACACCAACAAAATGCGGTTTGTCCTCGATAATTACGCAGGCATTCGGAGAAATAGAAACCTCACATTCGGTGAACGCATATAACGCGTCGATGGTGATATCAGGAGAAACACCCGGTGCCAGATGAACCTGAATCTCGACATCAGCAGCAGTGTTATCCACCACTTTTTTGATTTTGATTTTCCCGGCGTCATTGGCTTTTACAATAGAGTCACTAATAGATGAAGTAGTGGTTCCGAAAGGGATGTCCCTGATAATGAGCATCTTTTTGTCTTCTTCCTCAATCCTCGCCCTTACGCGGATTTTGCCGCCCCGAATTCCGTCGTTATAATTTGAAACATCGATTTGTCCACCCGTAAGGAAATCAGGGTAGATTGTCACTTCTTTTCCCTGAAGAAGGGCAATCGATCCTTCGATCAGCTCGCAGAAGTTGTGCGGCAAAATTTTGGTCGATAATCCAACAGCAATACCTTCAACACCCAGCGTAAGTAGCAGCGGAAATTTGACGGGCAATGTTACCGGCTCTTTCTTCCTGCCATCATATGAAAGCTGCCATTCGGTGGTATTGTCATTGAAAACGATCTCTTTCGAAAAACGCGAAAGGCGAACTTCGATATAACGAGCCGCCGCTGCACCATCACCAGTACGGATATCGCCCCAGTTTCCCTGGGTATCAAAAAGCAATTCCTTTTGACCAAGATTAACGATTGCATCATAGATGGAGGCGTCACCGTGGGGGTGATATTGCATGGAAGAACCGACGACGTTCGCCACTTTGTTGAAGCGGCCGTCATCCATTTCGTTCAGCGCATGCATGATACGTCGTTGCACTGGTTTGAGCCCGTCTTCAATCGCAGGTACGGCTCTTTCCAGAATCACATAAGAAGCGTACTCTAGAAACCAACTTTCGTAAAGACCAGAAATGGGTAATTTTTCGTGTAATTCGCTATCGCCTGCACTTTTGGCAGCATCGTTTTCATCCATAAATGAAGGAGGAAACTAGTATTTATAAGTCCGGTAAATGATTTTTTCAGGTTTCCTCCGTCGCGGAATCAACCGTCTTTAGGATCTATTCAAAAGAAATAGAAATGAGGATGATTCTGGGAAGAGCTAATTTGAAAATCCTGCTAATATAGCAAAATGAACAGATATTTCTACTCCTGAATGCTATTATCAGGGAAGTTTATAACGGTGATTAGTTCGCTAATCATCATCGCCGTGGCACCCCAGATTTTGTAATTCATTATCTCATAATGTGGCGCCGTCACGACCTCGCCTCTCAACAGAAGTTCACTTGAGCCGACAATATCTTTATTCGAAATATCGTCCAGTTTTATCTCAAAAACCTGTTCAACTTCCCGGGCGTCGGGGTAAAAATCGGGTCGATAGGGCATAGCTGCCACGACGGGGAGTACATGGAAATTACTCGGTGGAATAAACAATTCGGAAAGTATACCCAATATTCGAACGTCGTTGAGCCGCAACCCGATTTCTTCCTGAGCTTCTCTGAGCGCCGTTCTGACCAAATTTTCGTCCGTCAATTCAAAACTGCCTCCTGGGAAAGCGATTTGTCCGGAATGTACTCCGTCATATGCGGGACGCAGGATGACCGGGAAATAGATTTCGCCTTTATATGGATAAAACAGGATAAGCACCGCACTTTTCCGCGTCCTCGCATTGGGTTTGAAACTCAGTCGCAACTTGGAAGTAGCTTGCATCACAGCATGCGCAGACTCTCCCGGCAGTGGGAACTCGAGTTTTCTAGCCAGCTGATTACAGAATACGTCGAACGATGCGTGGGTCATGAAGTGGTGTAAGTTCCTGAAATGCAGTGAACAACTAATTTTAGATTTTTTTAAATAGAAACAAAATGAGAAAATGGTTACTTCATGTAAAGCTTCGCCAGCTGTTCGGCGCATCGCTCTCCATCCATTGCAGCCGACATAATACCGCCCGCATACCCTGCCCCTTCACCACATGGGAAAAGGCCTTTCAGGGTAGCATGCTCACAGGTTTCTCTATCGCGCGGGATACGAAC
Source organism: Dyadobacter sp. HNCC25DJ184 (assembly GCF_056895215.1). NCBI lineage: Bacteria > Pseudomonadati > Bacteroidota > Cytophagia > Cytophagales > Spirosomataceae > Dyadobacter > Dyadobacter sp. HNCC25DJ184. The sequence continues at coordinate 88,895 of NZ_JBXHAQ010000010.1, forward strand.
TGGCGACGATGTACGGCTCTCCACACCGACTACCTGCGCTTCGTTGGTCAGATATCCCCTCATTTTCTTTCCAAAATCCATAAAACCTTCTCGCAGAGGATGGGCGATATTTTCAGGTAGTGTTTCAAATAAATTTACTGATTTCAAACCGGGCTGATAGGAGGTTTCATTAAGGTCAGGTGAAAGTCGGTTATTTACAAAATCTGATAATCGCTGGGCAGGTGCGGTTTGGGTATTGCCCGCTGCTTGACACGCACTTTGCTCGATCTCTTTTTGGAATTGAAGTCCTGCCAATGGGCCATAATCGGCATATGGTGCCAGATCTGCATCATCGATTGCGACAACAATACCTGAATTGGCGAAAGCAGAATCCCGTCTCGAAGGCGACATGCCATTTACAACCACCTCACCTTGCTCCGTTGCGGCCGGAACTATAAAGCCACCTGGACACATGCAAAAAGAAAAAACGCCTCTTTGGATTCCTTTAAACCGAGTTTGGGTAACCAGGCTGTAAGAAGCTGCTGGCAAATACGGTCCGCGATCAACTGCGCAATGATACTGGATTCGGTCAATCACATTTTGGGGATGCTCGATCCGAACACCCATGGCAAAAGACTTGCTCTCGATATGTATATTTTTTTCAGCCAAAAGCTCATAAATGTCTCGAGCCGAGTGGCCAGTTGCCAATATAACCCCGATACCGATATGCTCTCGGCCAGCATCCGTTACAACTCCTTTTAATACCTGATTGCTGACGATAAAGTCAGTGATTTTGGTATCAAAATGAATTTCACCTCCAGCTTTGAGAATGCTTTCGCGCATATTGGAAACCACCACGGGGAGCTTATTTGTACCAATATGTGGATGGGTATCGATCAGAATTTGCTCACTTGCGCCATGTCCGACGAATATTTCAAGTACCCTGCGGATATCCCCGCGTTTGTTGGAACGCGTATATAGTTTTCCATCCGAATAGGTTCCTGCGCCACCTTCTCCAAAACAATAGTTGGATTCGGAATTGACAATATGGTCTTTATTGATCGCCGCCAAATCGCGTCTCCGACTGCGAACATCTTTCCCTCTTTCAAAAATGACCGGTTTAATACCTAGCTCAATCAGTCGCAATGCAGCGAACATACCAGCCGGACCGCAACCAACGATAATGGCTTGAGGTTTTTGAGAAACATCCCGATATGCTAGCGCAAATTCAGCCAGCGAGGGCGGCATTTGATCAGTGAAAACTTCAACGGAAAGATTAATCTTCACCTGTCGGCTCCGGGCGTCGATAGATTGTCTGGTTTTCCGGAGGTAAACAGTGGTTGCAGATTTGATTCCCAACCGCGAACGAATATGTTGTTCAAGAGCGGCGTCGTCGAGGGCGATCTCGGGAGGAAGTACGAGTTGTAATTGCTGTGGCATATGGAAAGGGATTTAACCTTTAATGCTGCAAAGGTAATGATATTTGAAATTAGAGGAAAAGCAGGCGGTAATTAGGTTTGAGGACTTATATGCTTTTGTATTTGAAGTATTGTTAAAAGGGATTGTAAGTTATTGTATATGAGTATCAACCGAAGAGATTTTGTCCGTAATAGTATTGGCCTGGCTGCAGGGGTAGGCATGTTGGATATTGAAAAACTGGCTTTGCCAGGGAAACAGATATCATGCAATCAATATTCCTGGATCACATTTTACGCCCGTGAAGGCCGTGACTGGGGAGCAGATAAAAAGAAAAGTCTGACGGATTTTGTTGCTACCGGTTTAAAATCATATGAGCCGGCATTTAACAATGCTGCTGAGGTGGGAGAGTTGCTGCCTTTGCTCAAGGACTTCAAGCTGAATATGCCGTCGGTCTATGTAAATACATCTTTACACAAATCAGATGAGGCTCAGAATTCTATCAAAACCGTTTTGGAAATCGCCGATGCGCTCAAGCCCGCTCGTACTTCGATTATTGTCACGAATCCAAACCCGATCGCGTGGGGTTCTGATAAAATCAAGTCAGATGCAGAGCTGATCGAGCAGGCTAAGAACCTGAACAATCTGGGTGCAGAGCTTAAAAAGAGGGGAATTACACTCGCTTACCACACGCACGATGTCGAGTTGAAAGCTGCGGCCAGAGAATTTCACCATATGCTTTTAAATACAGATCCGGCGAATGTCTCGCTTTGTCTTGACGTTCACTGGGTATATCGCGGATCGGGAAATTCACAGGTTGCTTTATTTGATATAGTCAAATTATATGGCAAGCGAATTGTGGAGCTACATATCAGGCAATCGAAAGAAGGGATCTGGCAGGAAACTTTCACCGAAGGAGATATTGACTATCCACGACTTGTCAAGGCATTAAGCGATATGAAAGTACAACCGCATTTGGTATTAGAGCAATGTCTGGAGAAATCGTCGCCTAAAACAATGGATGGTGTGGCGGCTCATAAGCAGGATATAGCATATGCTTCGCAAATCTTTAAAACCTGGCTATCCTAATTTCGTCATTCTATTGCAATATATCTTTCGGAACACGATTCGAAACAATTAAAGCGTACTTCCAGCGTCTTTGATGTTAAATTGATAATACTCCAATGAATAGGAGGAAATGACTGCGAAGTGTTCTTTACTTCTAATAGTATGACGTTTGAATCAACCATCCTGTAGGAATTGTAGGGATTTATTGAAGAATAGAGAATCCCTTTTGTTTCCTTAAAACTCCCGTCTGCCCCGAATTCCAAAATACCAGATTGTTCCTCAATCACTTTGTGGTATTGTAAGCCACCTCTTGGATCGTAAAGCGCTTCCACCAACTTCCATTTTCCAACTAAACCTTTGTTTTCGAAAGTCTCTGTTGGAGAATCATTTTTGCATGATATCGTTATCAACACGCAAAGTATTAGCGAGTATAGATGATTGAGTTTCATTGTAAATGAAGTGAGATAGTTATCGAAACTAATTGGAATGACACGAGCTTCTTTGAGATGGTTGGAACGGCGGAAATCTGATCGTAAATATTTTGTTAGCTTGAAAGTTACTTTGAAGAGGTTTGGGTTTCAAAACATTTGAAAAGTGAAAAGATATCGTGATTGGGAAATACTGCAGGCTACATAAGTTTTTCACTTATTAAAATTGGAAATGAGTAAATTTGAAAAACTGCTCTTAAAATTGCTGGCTGGAGCTTCAGATAATAATTTTAGTTTCGAAGAACTCCGGTCAATATTGTTAAGTTTGGGATTTAGCGAGAGATTGACAGGCGGCAGTCACAGACTCTTTTATAAGGATGGCGTGTCCGAACTCGTTAACATCCAGCCTATTGGAAGTAAGGCAAAGCCCTATCAGGTAAAACAGGTGAGAGGTATTGTTTTAAAATATAAACTCGCAAAACTATGAACACCCGTTATGAATTGATCATGTATTGGAGTGACGAGGATAACGCATATATCGTTGAAGTTCCTGAGCTATCTGGCTGTATGGCAGACGGCCAAACGCAAAATGAAGCATTGGCAAATATTCAGATAGTGATAGATCAATGGATCGCCACGGCAATCGAACTAGGGAGACCGATACCGGTACCAAAGGGAAAGCTAATGTTTGCCTAAAAGACGTCGCTTTCCTCATTGTCTGCCTTTCCGAACTATATAATGTTTTGGAGAGGACAAATTTCGAGAAGTTTTGTCCAGATTCGAGCAGTGCGTTTATTAGACGAAGGGAAAAGATATTGTGAGAACATCCAAGGCGGGGTAACTCGCCTTTTTATATTTAAATAACCTCCATAAGTTTTTGGCCATTTTTGTCCGACACATCCACCAACCTTTTAACGTTCAAATCGCCATGCCAACCGACTTCTTCAACATCGCCGACCTGCTTTCTGCCGAACATCAACTGATCGCTGATGCAGTAAAAGAATTTACAGACGCCGAAATCAAACCAATTATGGAAGAATATGCGCAGCGGGCTGAGTTTCCTGTGCATTTGATTCCGAAGTTTGGTGCTTTGGGGCTTTTCGGGGCAACTGTGCCTGAGGAATATGGTGGCGGAGGGACAGACTATATCAGTTACGGGATCATGTGTCGAGAAATAGAGAGAGGAGATTCTGGTATGCGGTCGACTATATCCGTCCAAAGTTCCTTGGTGATGTGGCCAATACTTGAATATGGCTCGGAAGATCAAAAAATTAAGTACCTCCCACGATTGGCAAAAGGCGAATTGCTAGGTTGCTTCGGTTTGACTGAGCCTGATCACGGCTCTGATCCGGCGGGAATGAAATCGACTTTGACAATAACGCAAGGCGGGTATATATTGAACGGTTCAAAAATGTGGATATCCAACGCGCCGTTTGCGGACGTCGCGATTGTTTGGGCACGAGATGATAATGGAAAAGTTCGGGGCGTTATCGTGGAACGGGGAATGGAAGGATTTTCTACCCCAGAAATTCATGGGAAATGGTCGCTACGAACAAGCGCAACAGGGGAGCTGGTATTTGATAATATCTTTATCCCAACTGAAAATATATTGCCACTTGCAGAAGGACTTAAAGCACCACTACAATGTCTGGATAAAGCCAGATACGGGATTTCCTGGGGTGCTATCGGGGCGGCGATAGATTGTTATGAAACGGCAGTCAAGTATTCCAAAGAGCGACTTCAATTTGGAAAACCGATTGCCAGTTTCCAGCTTGTTCAGCGAAAATTAGCGGAAATTTTAACAGAAATTACAAAGGCACAGCTTCTTGCCTGGCGTCTTGGTGTTTTGATGAATGAAGGGAAAGCCACCACGCAACAGATATCAATGGCCAAAAGAAACAATGTAGAAATGGCATTGAATATCGCACGAGAATCACGTCAGATCTTGGGAGCAATGGGGATAACAGGTGATTTCCCAATCATGAGACATATGATGAATCTTGAGTCGGTTATTACCTACGAAGGTACCCACGATATCCATTTGCTAATTCTGGGAGCGGAGATTACTGGTATTACGGCGTTTAAATGAGCTTTTAGCGGATAGCCGGTTACCTTCTAGTTTTGGACGGGGTAGACTAGGATCAAATCCAAACGGTTTGACAGGGCAGGGAACTTTAAGTAGTAAGTGTTTTTTCCTAACAGCTAACAGCTAACAGCTAACAGCTAACAGCTAACAGCTAACAGCTAACAGCTAACAGCTAACAGCTAACAGCTATCTCTGCATCTCCTTGCTCGTTTTCCGGGATCCGTCGTGTGACCATCCTGGTGCTTTGAGGAGATATTTTAACTTGATTTTCCAGTTGGTTGGAGCTTTCATATCCTTCCCGATCTCCTTCCATTCGTGAAAAACAGTTTCAGCCAACCCTTCTTGCTTCGTTGATTTTGTGAGGCCATAAACTGGCGTAACATGTGGTATTTCTTCCTGAAAGGTTCCGAAAATACGGTCCCAGATGATCAGGCACATACCCATATTTTTATCCAGATATTCAATATTACTCGAATGATGAACGCGGTGATGGGAGGGAGTAACGAATATATATTCCAGCCAACCCAACTTTTTTACATATTCAGTGTGCACGATGATGCCATAAATCTGAGTTACAGAATACATTATAACAATATCGGCCGGATTGAAGCCGATCAGTACCAATGGGATAAAGTATACAAAACGATATAAGGGCTGAAAAACGGAAGAGCGAAATCCCGTCGTCAGATTGAAATGTTCGGAGGAATGATGGGTTACATGCACTGCCCAGAAAAGGCGGCAATGATGATCGACATAATGCAAAGTGTAAAAAGCCAGATCTTCCAAAAGGAATAAAAGTGTCCAATAGATATAAGGATTGGCAATGGGCTCCACGATCCTGAAATTATAGAACCATATCAATATTCCGATATAGGCAGCACGGAAAAGGAGATCTACACCGCCATTGATAAGCATGAGGGTGGCATTGGTAAACGTATCTTTCCAACTATAACTTTTACGATCTGAATGATTGGTTAGTAAAATTTCAACAGCAATCAGGACGATATAGAAGGGTGTTGATAATTTTAAAATCAGATCTTCAAATTCATAGGTGCCAGGCATATCAAAAAATCAAATTTTGACAAATATAATCTGCAAGAAACGGCGTACTCATCATACTTCGATACTTTTAAGAAAATTCTAATATATCTACAGTCTGTATGTACACCAAGGTAGTTAGGTTTTTGAGCGATTAAATATAATATTTTATAACTAATCGGAAAGCGTTTTGTCGTATAATTAACTTGAACCGAGTTTCTTAGGGCACGTTTCAAGCGAATACAAACCTATCAGTTTATCATTTTTCGAAGTGCTTTTCGTAACTCTTCGTTCTTGTGCCTTTTTTGTAAGATAACTGGAGCAGCAATGCGTTCGCGACAGTCGAAAAGTGCACATCTTTCGCATGTCTGATTTACTTCCCGTTTGGGAATGGCCGGGTCCTGAAGAAAGGTCAAGGTTTTCCTTGCCTGGTCGTCGAGGTATATACCCATGGAAAGGCTAACGTTCAGATTTGGTGTGATCACAGTCGGGTGGGCCAGACTCACCACCAGATATTCATCTTGCGAATCCAGATAGGTTGACAACTGTGCTTTGCACAACGTGCCTGAATATTGTTTTTGGTCAATTTGCTCGGACAAATCGTTTAATATTGTCAGGGCAACCCAGCGCCGGCAATAGTGTTCATCCCGAACTGTATGTGGGTAATGTTTTCGTGAAATATGCAACTCCTTGGTCATATCGAATAGATTCTGACCGCCGAAATTGTTGAATCTCGAAAAGAATATTTGTTTCAGACCAAAATATTTGGGCATGACATTGCTCAGCCGGTAACAGAATGATTCAGGAGTAGTATTAAATTCCGTGATGAATCCGAGCAACTTTTCAGGCTGCCATTCGCTAGATGCAAAAAACTCGTTCAGCCTATTGACGAGCAAAGTTCTTTTGATAATAATGGCAATCGCGAAATAGGAAGCTTTGAAATTATTGAGCAGCTGTTCAAAAGACTCCGCTTCTACGAGCGCGGTGGTATGAAGCCTGTTTTTGAGATTAAGATATAAATATCCGATTTCCCGGCCATATATAAATGCGCGCTGAACAGACGATAAGTGGTTGTTGATCAGTAGCTTGTGACCGTTAGATCCTGTTATGGTAAGGGATCTGATACTGGACAATTCAGGCGTAGTCTTTTCGTTGATGACTTCAATTTTGTATCCGTAATTATTTTCCAGAATTGCTTTCAGATCGTCTTCTTTGAGCAACACATCATCCGGAATTTCTTGCTCTTTCAGAAAACGCTCCGCTTCCAGCTCTATATCCTCAAAATAATTATCATGCATTTCCTGATATGTCCGCAAAGCTGAAAAGTAAAATTTTTCAATGGACATATTATAGTTCCGCGCGATCTCAATGAGTGTTCCCACAAAGGCACTTATTTTAGTTGGTGCTGTGGAAAGTATTTCCAAAAGCGTCGCAGGATCTACGCCAAATAGCTCTAAAGGAAGTTCCGTCAGAATATTCGAGTCCAAAAGTTCGGCTATCGGCTCAAGTCTTTTGGTAAGTTTCATCGAAACCATGGTGTCATAGTCCACATCCATGGCCTTGGCTAATGCCAGAATCTTATCTGCTTTTGGGTATTTCTTGCCTTTTTCAATTTCGTTGATATACGAAAGAGACATTCCTGATTTTTGAGACAACTCATTGAGAGATAATCCTTTGTCCAGACGAAGTTGCTTCAATTTAAGCCCGAAAATTAGCCGAACATTGTCAGTATTTAGTGCCACTTTTTATGATAGAGAGAACTTCTGTGTAATTTAATATATCCGGATAAGAATCAAATGGATTCTGCAAAAGTATGAAATACGGCAGTTATAACCGGTGTAAACAAAAAAAGCGGTTGGACACATACATATATGTCGTCGCTTACAGAGATATCATTTTTAAATTTATTGACGGAACAAAGTAAATAGTCGATCGGTAACACTTTACAATTCAAAATCGAAAATACACATTGTTACGGGCTGCGAATCTGACAGCCATCGCCTTACAATTTTCCACTAAATAAGAAAAATTAAACAAACATTAGGTTTCCCGACGAGCACGCGTTGCGGATTGCCAGGTAGAATTATGTCTGCTGAACATTCCAAATGCCGTCTTCCAAGGTTTGCCTGATATCCTTGTCATGCTCAACGTATACCCACCATTGAAAAACTACCCTCTTAATAATGCTTTTTAACTCATTACATTTTTTACTATTCTTTACCTTTGTAACCACTTTATATTACACAATTCCCGGGAGACTCAGGTGGTTGCTTTTATTAATTGCCAGCGCTTATTTTTACGCCTCTTTCATACCCGTATATCTTCTGATATTAGGGGTAGTAATTGTCGTAGATTATTTTGCAGGCATTTGGATTGAGAACTCTTCCGGATCAAAAAGGCGGTTTTTGCTTATCTTAAGTATTGTTGCAAACGTAGGTTTCCTTGCCTTTTTCAAGTATTTCGATTTCCTCAACGACAACTTCACCCACGCACTCCAGCTCATCGGACAGAAAAATGTTGTTCCTCCTCTAAAAGAAATGTTTCCTTCGTTGATCTTGCCCATCGGACTATCATTTCACACATTTCAGTCGATGAGTTATACCATTGAGGTATATCGCGGGAACCAAAAAGCGGAACGTCATTTTGGAATATATTCGCTATATGTACTTTTTTACCCCCAACTGGTAGCGGGCCCTATTGAACGACCTCAAAATGTTCTCTGGCAATTCCGGGAGCAATTCGATTTTAATTGGGACAATATCCGCATTGGTCTGACATTCATCGCCTGGGGCATGTTTAAGAAGGTTGTAATTGCTGACCGATTGGCACTGGTTACCGATGCGGCCTATGGAGACGTAGCTCACCAAAGTTCGTCTGCGTTGTTAATAGCAACGCTTTTCTACTGCTTCCAGATCTATTGCGATTTTTCCGGATACTCGGATATCGCCATTGGCACGGCGCGGGTGATGGGCTTTAAGCTCATGACGAATTTCAATGCGCCATATTTTGCAGAATCAATATCTGAATTCTGGAAAAGATGGCATATCTCACTTTCAACATGGTTTAGAGATTATGTTTATATTCCGCTGGGTGGAAACCGGCGGGCCAAAAGTAGAGTTTATGTCAACATATTTATCGTTTTTCTGCTGAGTGGGTTATGGCATGGGGCTGACTGGAAATTCATAATCTGGGGGTGTATTCATGGATCTTACCTGATTCTCGCTCAGATTTTCAGTTCCGACAAATTACTACGTTCGGGTAATAACGGAAAGACCGTCGCCACGCTCGTGCAGGCCTTTCATATTATCTGGACTTTCCTTCTCGTGGCGACTGCCTGGGTGTTTTTTCGGGCAAATAGTGTCTCTGAAGCTATATATATCCTTCAAAAGATATTCAGTCTTTCCGAATACGGGGTGCCGCATATTGCAGCTAGTACCGGAGAATTCCTGTTCTCTCTTGCCCTGCTGCTACTGCTAGTGTTAAAAGACAAGTTCTTTCCCAGATACATACCGGATACCAGAATGTTTACGGTGCTGTTTCCTCTCACCTCGCTGGGCTGTTACTTATTCGGCGTTTTTACCAGTAATCAATTTATTTATTTCCAATTTTAGTTCATGGGTATTCTCAATCCTCTTATCCGGTACTTCATGGTAATAGTGACCGGCATCATTTTTACGATTAGTTTGTCCCCGACTTTACAACGAGCAATGGCAGCGAAGGGCTGGATTCCCAATCAATATCGATTTGGCGATCTGTATAATACTTCTAACCTGAGGATGTTTAAGGAAGTTGATTTTGGTCGAAATGCTGTCCTGCTGTCTTCCGACGAACCATCCAGGAAATATGCCGATGTTGATCTATATACCATTGGCGATAGTTTTACCCCAATGGACACCAGTTATTATGCAGGGCGCAGAAACCACCATATCTGGTTGGGTATCAACGTTGACACGGTCGAGCTGGATCGTTCAAGGAAATCAATTTTAGTGATAGAAGTTATCGAACGGACGATTCAGGAAAGATTGAAGAATGATTATAAGGCACTTTATATTGATAAAGGATATCAGTTAAAAGGGATGTCGAGCCATATTCCTAGAAAGACTGAAGAGCAAACGGCTTCATTTTGGTGGAATAGGTTCGGGGATCAGATCAATCAGCGAATCGAATTTTTACTGTTTAATTTCGGGCCATTTTTGGCTTTAAAAGAGTGGAAATCAGATATTATGTTATCGTGGTTTAATCGAACTCACTCGGGTGCTATCATTTCCAAAAATCATAAACACTTGTTTTATAACATAGAAGCAGATCCCGGAACGGAGTTTTCACCGTTTTATAATATCCCGGCCACCTCCATTGATTCTGTTGTAAATAATATGAATAGTATCCGGGATTACTACAAAGACGCTGGCTTCGAAGAAGTTTATTTTTGTTTGGTTCCCAACAAGGTTACCGTTTGTGAAACTGACCGGTATAAATATAACAATCAAATCGCCAGGATTGAAGAGCATTCTTTACTTCAGGCTCCGGTACTATCGATTGAGGATACGCTCAGAGTGCATCCGGAGTGGTACCATTTGGGGGATGGACACTGGACCGTGAAGGGACAAAGATATTGGCTGAAGGTTGTTAATAACACTGTCAAAAATTGGAGCAAGGAGAAATACGCTGCCAAATAAGAGTATTTTGATTACATGAGAAACAAAAAAAAGGAGTCGTTAGGGCGACTCCTTCGCAACTTGGCCAAGGGTTAGAATATTGCTAATCCGAGTGTGGCTTGGAATAGGTTACTCTTTCTCCCGAACTGTGCTTCCGTTGTGCTGTTGTTGAAATTGACTTTGGCAATTTCAGTAAAGTTTCCTTCATATCTGACATCAAGGCTCAACCTCCCAAAATCCAACCCAACGCCAGCCTGATAGCCATATGCTACTCTATTTTTAAATTCTGCATTTGAATTGTCACCGGTTAAAGCATCAAAAGAATCACTCAGCTTTCCATTGTTCGTCAACCTGATAGATGCCATTGGTCCAGCATTTATTCTTAAAAAACGCGCAACCCTGAATCCAAAAAGCACCGGAACATCCAAATTTGAAAACCGGACATCGACCTGCCCCTTATCGTTTTGAACGCCATCTTCATATACATTGAATTTTCCGCCTTTTTGCGAAAGCAATATTTCAGGTTGTATAAATGCTGTCTTGCCAAACCGGAAAAATACCCCTCCTGCAAATCCCAACGTCCTGTTTGAATTGTCTTTAAAATTAAAAGACTCGCCACTGTTTAGCGAGAGATCGTTGCTTCCATTAATATTAGAGAGGTTCGCGCCCGCTTTTATTCCAAACCTGAAACCCGGCGTTGATTGCGCAGAAGCTGCGAAACCGATTGATAATGCAAAAAGTGTGAAAATGATTTTCTTCATATTAAGTTTCCAATTTGGATGAATGTTATACTTATTTGAAAAGCATAACCAAAAACTTGTGCCATATCTTGTGTTGGAAGTGAAAAATTTTCAACAATAGGTCACATATCAATGAAACAAACCAGGAGTGAATTGGGAAAGAAGTACCGAATGCGAGCAAAAAACACTAATTTTGCGGGAAATTTTATCTGGGAATATACGCACTCAGAATAAAATGATAATTAAATAAAAATGGAAGTTTGAAAGCTATGAGTGAATATAGTCACAAGGAAATTGAGAAAAAGTGGCAACAGTTTTGGGAAACGAATCAGGTAAATAAAGTTGAAAACAACTCAGATTCTCCTAAATATTATGTGTTGGATATGTTTCCTTACCCGTCGGGCGCAGGGTTACATGTGGGCCACCCACTCGGTTACATAGCTTCCGACATTTATTCGAGATACAAAAGGCTTAAGGGCTTCAACGTCTTGCACCCGATGGGCTTTGACAGTTTCGGACTTCCCGCGGAACAATATGCGATTCAGACAGGCCAACATCCCGCGGTGACAACTCAGGACAATATAGCCCGTTATATCGAGCAATTGAAAAATCTGGGTTTAAGTTACGATTGGAGTCGGGAGGTAAGAACTTCGGAGCCGGGATATTACAAGTGGACGCAATGGATCTTTATGGAGTTGTTCAACAGCTGGTATAATAAGGATTCTGATAAAGCTGAGTCGATTGAAACATTGACAAGCATTTTTGCAAGAGAGGGGAATTCGACCGTAAATGCGGCCTGCGACGAAGATATCACGCTTTTTACAGCCGACGAGTGGAATAGCAAAACCGAAGAAGAACAATATAAAATCACGTTAAAGTATAGGCTGACCTATGTTGCTGATGCCACGGTAAACTGGTGTCCGCAATTGGGTTCTGTATTATCCAATGACGAGGTAAAGGACGGCGTCTCTGAAAGGGGAGGATATCCCGTGATTCAGAAACTCATGCGTCAGTGGATGATGCGTATAACTGCCTACGCACAGCGGTTGCTGGATGGCTTGGATACTGTCGACTGGACAGAATCGCTGAAAGAACAACAACGCAACTGGATAGGCCGCTCCGTTGGAGCGTTAGTTAAATTTGAAGTGGCAGGTGCCGATGGAAAAGAAGACAATGCTCACCACATTGAGGTTTTTACCACTCGTGTTGATACCATTTATGGTGTGACTTTTATGGTGATTGCTCCAGAACATGAATTGGTGGATGTTATTACGACAGCAGCGCAGCGTGGGGATATTGACGCATACATTGATATGACTAAAAAGCGGTCTGAAAGAGATCGTATGTCGGATGTCAAAACCGTCTCTGGTGCTTTCACCGGAGCATATGTGATCAATCCATTCAATGGCGAAAAGGTGCCTGTTTATATTGCCGACTATGTTTTGGCTGGATATGGTACCGGTGCAGTTATGGCAGTTCCATCGGGCGATCAGCGTGACTGGAACTTTGCAAAGCATTTTAATTTGCCGATCGTGCCAATTTTGGACGGTCAGAAAAATATTGAAGAACAGGCTGACGCGACGAAGGAAGGCAAGTATATCAATTCCGGCATGATCAACGGGATGACTTTTAACGAAGCCAACAAAACGTTGATCAGTTGGCTAGAGGAAAAAGGAATTGGTAAAGGGAAAATCAACTATCGTCTGCGTGACGCCGTTTTCGGTCGCCAGAGATATTGGGGAGAACCTGTACCTGTTTTCTACAAAACCGATAGCGAAGGAAATCAGTTGCCTTATCTGATGGAAGAAAGCGAATTACCGTTGACACTTCCTGAAGTTGATAAATATTTGCCAACTGAAACAGGTGAGCCGCCATTGGGCAGAGCCGCTAACTGGGAACACGCCAGCGGAATGCCCTATGAAATGAGCACAATGCCGGGTTGGGCAGGAAGCAGCTGGTATTGGTACCGGTATATGGATCCTTCCAACGAAAAGGAGTTTGCGTCAAAGGAAGCTATTGATTATTGGAAGGCTGTTGACTTATATGTTGGGGGAACCGAGCATGCAACGGGCCACTTATTGTATAGTCGTTTCTGGAATAAATTCCTGACAGACAAGGGCTTTGTTCAGGAGGAAGAGCCGTTCAAAAAGCTGATCAACCAGGGAATGATTCAGGGACGAAGCAATTTCGTATACCGGATCAAGAGCGACGATTTTAGCAAGCCTGTTTTTGTAAGTGCCGGATTGAGAGGAGAATACGACGTGACGGCTTTGCACGTTGACGTGAATATTGTTGAAAATGATGTTCTGGATTTAACAAAATTTAAAGCCAGCCGGAAAGATATTTCTGCCGAAAACGCTGAATTTATTCTGGAAGACGGGAAATACGTTTGTGGCGTGGAGGTCGAGAAAATGTCAAAATCAAAGTTCAACGTTGTAAATCCGGACGATATCGTTGAGAAATATGGCGCAGATACCCTTCGTCTTTACGAAATGTTCCTGGGGCCATTGGAACAGGCTAAGCCCTGGAATACCAACGGAATCGACGGGACATATCGTTTTATCCGCAAGTTCTGGAGACTTTTTTATAATGAGAATGGTCAATGGATTGTAAAGGAAGAGCCTGCGAAGGAAGAAGAGTTGAAGGTTTTACATAAGACAATCAAAAAGATTGAAGAGGATATTGAGCATTTCTCTTTCAATACTGCCGTGAGCGCATTTATGGTTTGCGTAAATGAATTGGGAAGTTTGAAATGCCACAAAAGGGAAATCCTGGAGAAACTGGTGATCATCTTGTCGCCATATGCCCCGCACGTAAGTGAGGAGTTGTGGAATGCGCTGGGAAATTCGGAAGGAATGGTTTCGAAGGCAACTTTCCCAGCCTGGGAACAGAAATATGTCGTGGATGCAGTATTTGAATATCCGATCCAGATCAACGGAAAAGTGAGGATCACAATCCCATTTGCACTTGATGTTGCTGCTTCGGAAATTGAAAAAGAGGTATTGGCCAACGAAACAGTTGTGAAATGGATGGAAGGAAAACCTGCCAAAAAGGTGATCGTCGTGCCCAAACGGATCGTGAATGTTGTAATCTGATTTTTGGCCGGTAATATCCGGCTTCATATCTAGAAATGAAAATGAGCTGTCTTAATGGGCAGCTTATTTTTTTACAAACTTGCCAAAAAGAACTACTAACCAGATTATATCTTTTCTGTAATAACAACCACACGTTTTTGATCAACGAGCGTGGTAGCAAAAAGATAGAAGTCGCCTCCATCCTTGAGGCGCATTTTTTTGCGAAATTCCTGAACGGTACCTGGAAAGTTCCGTATAGTAACATTAGCCTTGTCGCCTTTAATATGCTCCTGGATAGACTTTTGATCTGGTTTACTAAGGGCCACCACCTTAAATGTACGGCCAGGGAATTCGGTTATCAGATTTTCAGAAGTATATAGGTGGCTGTTGGGAGCAATCTTTTTCAATTGAAAATGAGATCCGGTTTTTTTTAGAAATCCTGCTTTAAGGATCGCGGCATGAGGTTCGTATAGATAGGCGAGTGGTGCACTATATTCGACTTTACTGGATTGTTCCTCCAAAAGTGTGGCACTTAGTCCATTAAGGACAGATCCATTCGAATCCAGTAATCGTGCCTTTCGGATATAGTTTTCTGTCGAGTTTGTTTTTGGATTTAACATAAAAAGAAGCTCCTTACATTCATTTCCCAACCCAACAATATGAACTTCCGTTACGCCGCCCAGCTCTTTAACAGCCAGATCAATATCCAGAAGAGGAGAGGTTTTGATCATGATATTATCAGCCGTACGATATAGTAAATCAAGGTTTTGAACAATATCTGGTGTACAGGCCGAAAGGCGAACGACTTTTTCCTGTTGCGTACCCCGGCGGGCAGGGTCAGTATATATCCAATCTGCTTTTATTTGATTTTTTTCGAGATAGTCAAGCGAATCGGCGTTGATTGCGGTGATATGATCGGCTTTGAGCTTATCAAAATTATAGCGCGCGCTTTCCCACACATCCGGGTTCATTTCCAGATACACTGCCTTCCTGAAATTCCGGCTCATATAAAAAATATCGATACCGGTTCCACCCGTGACATCAACTAAACTTTCACCCTTTATCAGGCTTGATTTATACATCGCCGTCGCCTCTGACGAAGCTTGTTCAATGGATAGCGGTGGTGGAAACAGGAGTTCTGGAATGGCACACCATTGCGGTAGTTTTTTGGCAGCCTTTTGTCGTGCCAGGATCTGGCTCGCTAATTTTTTGATATCCAGCTCTTTAAATTTATTGGCACTCAGAATCAACTTGTTGACGTCCTCGGAAAGGTTTTTTTGGATGAAATCAATTTCTATTTCCGACAGAGAGGATGACATGGTATTTGCATTTTATTAAGTTCCCCAACATCGACTTTCAACATAGGGATGATTCGGGGCAAATATACTTTTTGAAACTTATTGCACCCTTGGAAGTTAAATTTAGCACTTTTATGCAGAATGGCTGCTTTATTTAATAACACACTCTCTTCTGTTTTGAGTAGGACTAACCAAATGAAAATTATAACTTGTCGGGCTAATACGTATTCCTAAGTTAACCTTTTAATTATTATGAGAATTAGGACCTTTGATGAATATCAGGTCGCCTACAAACAAAGCGTAGATGATCCCGAAGGTTTTTGGGCGGAAATAGCCCAACAGTTTAAATGGCGTAAGCCCTGGAAAAAAGTATTGAGCTGGAATTTCAACGAGGCGGAGACGAAGTGGTTCGAGGGTGGCGAGCTTAATATCACTGAAAACGCGATTGATCGGCATCTGGAAGAAAGAGGAGATCAGGTTGCGATAATCTGGGAGCCTAACAATCCGGAAGATGAGGCAGTATCGATTACTTATCGGGCATTGCATGACCGCGTTTGTCGGTTTGCAAATGTTCTGAAAAAGCATGGAGTTAAAAAGGGAGACCGGGTTTGTATTTATCTTCCAATGGTGCCTGAGCTTACGGTTGCTGTTTTGGCTTGCGCCAGGATCGGAGCGATTCACTCGGTTGTTTTTGGAGGTTTTTCAGCCAAATCCATCGCTGACCGAATCAACGATTCGCAGTGTGTGATGGTCATTACTTCCGACGGTGCTTATCGCGGATCGAAAGTAATTCCGATGAAGGAGACTGTGGATAATGCACTGGAATTGTCATCAAGTGTGAAGAATGTGATCGTAATGACACGCACGAGAACACCAGTTTCAATGATCAAAGGACGCGATTTGTGGTGGGAAGAGGAGGTGAAAAATCTGGATTCCATATGTCCGGCCGAACCGATGAACGCCGAAGATCCGTTATTTATCTTATATACTTCCGGATCAACAGGTAAGCCGAAGGGTGTGGTTCACACTTGCGGTGGGTATATGGTTTATGCTACCTACACTTTTACAAATGTGTTCCAATATGAGCCGGGCGAGGTTCATTTCTGTACCGCCGATATCGGTTGGATTACAGGTCATAGCTATATCGTTTACGGTCCACTTTGCGCTGGAGCAACTTCGGTGATTTTTGAAGGAGTCCCAACATTCCCGGATGCGGGACGTTTTTGGCAAATTGTTGCGAAGCATAAAGTGAATATCCTATACACCGCGCCAACAGCCATTCGTTCGCTGATTGCTTTCGGGCTTCATTTTGTAAAAGATCACGATTTGTCTTCTCTTACCAAACTAGGGTCCGTTGGCGAACCGATCAATGAAGAGGCCTGGCACTGGTTCAAGCAGAATGTGGGTGGAGGTCATTGTCCGTTGGTAGATACCTGGTGGCAAACCGAAACCGGCGGGATTATGATTTCGCCTCTGGCGGGAATAACTCCCGAGAAGCCAACTTTCGCGACGCTGCCATTGCCCGGAATTCAGCCAGTTTTGGTAGATGAAAAAGGGGATATTATTGAAGGAAATAACGAGACTGGAAATCTTTGTATCAAGTTCCCTTGGCCAGGAATTATCCGTACCACCTGGGGAGATCATGAAAGATGTAAACAAACCTATTTCTCGACTTACAAAGGCATGTACTTTACGGGCGACGGATGTTTGAGAGATGAAGATGGATATTACCGAATTACCGGCCGTGTGGATGACGTCTTGAACGTTTCCGGTCACCGGATCGGAACTGCGGAAGTGGAAAATGCCATCAACATGCACCTTGGTGTGGTCGAATCTGCTGTTGTCGGATATCCGCACGATATCAAAGGACAGGGTATATATGCCTACGTAATCACGGATGATAAGCCGTCAGATGCTGAAATGTTCAGAAAGGATATCCTTGCGACCGTGTCACGTGTAATCGGGCCGATCGCGAAACCGGATAAAATACAGTTTGTAAGCGGATTGCCAAAGACCCGTTCAGGAAAGATCATGCGGAGGATATTACGCAAGATCGCAGAGAGCGATACGGGAAATATGGGCGATACTTCGACCCTTTTGGATCCTTCAGTAGTGGAGGAGATCATTAAAGGAGCGCTATAGTTTTTGAATATAATTGAAGATAAGGCTCGGCTTTGAATGTCCTTTCACGCGTGTTAGCGCAAGGAAGGATTTTCTGGCCGACCTTTATTTTTGTGTTAGTGCCAATCGTTTTGTCAATTATTATTCAATTCAATCGAGCCGATACATCTTATGACACCAAAAAGATACTATAAACCAGAGCTGGACTTACTTCGCCTTTGTGCTTTTCTTTTTGTGTTCTTCACCCATCGAATGGACCTTGCTCGGATTGATCCCACTCAGTTTTATTGGGCACATCATATTAGCCTGGTTGGAGTTTACGGAGTACCTCTTTTTTTCTTTTTAAGTGCCTTTTTAATAACGGAATTGCTTATCAAAGAGCAAGAATTATTCGGTAAGATTAACATAAAGGCATTTTATATCAGACGGATCCTCCGCATTTGGCCTCTATATTTTACATTCTTTTTCGGAATGGTTTTGCTGACCAATCTTTCAGATAAATTTGGATCAGTTCCTGGTACAGCGCAATTAATGTTCAGTGTTTTTTCCGGAAACTGGTATATCACTTTTTTCGGGTGGACTGCCTATCCTGTAAATCCACTTTGGAGTATTTCGGTGGAAGAACAGCTTTATATCATACTTCCCCTGTTAGTATTTTATGGTGGAAAGAGAGGGTTAAAATTGTTTTCTTTTATCGCTCTGATCGTTGCCTATTGCACGATTGTTTACTATGCCCAACACCCTACAACAGGGTTTAGTGGAGAATGGACGAATAGTTTTGTCCAGTTTCAGTTTTTTGCGGCCGGGATTCTTTTGTCCATATATTTGAAAGGGTGGCAACCCAGTTGGCATGTTTTAATTCGTGCTGTAGTATTTGCCAGCGGATTGGTGTGTTGGTTAATCGCCTCAATCATCTGTAAAATAAATGCAGATGCACCTCACTTGTCATCTATTCCTGAGGCTGTTATTGGCTGGCTTTTTGTACTAGTTGGCGTCGTGTTGTTCTTTCTGTCATTGTACGGAACACCGGCCAGATATCTCCCGGCTCCGCTGGTGTATCTCGGTCGCATTTCTTATGGATTGTATATCTTCCATATCACTATGTTTTTTCTCGCTTACAGTGTATTTAAGGATGAACTGAGAATTTTCAGTGAAATGATTGGCTTGGCTGAATGGAGCAATAATGTGGGATTTGTAATTGCTTTTGTTGCGACAGTGCTGATCTCGACGGTGTCTTACAAATTTTTGGAACAGCCCTTTCTAAGATTGAAAACAAGGTTTACATACATTCCGTCGCGAGATTAGCACGGAGAAAGGCAAATTCGGGTGGAGGATTTGTAACCTTGTATACTAACAAAAATAAAAAAAAACTCAAATTCAGTTTTCAATTTCGCTTTTTGTGAGCAGTCTTGAACATTGAATTTGAGCCTTAATGCAACCGTAAAAACGGTTAATATATCAATCTACACTGATCGAGCAGCGTTGTCGGCAGAACAGCCACAACCTTTAGAGCAACCGCCTTTATTCTGTGTTGTCAAACTTTTCCAAACCCGCCAACCCATATAACCTGCGGCGGCCAAAAAAAGGAATATTACGATTACTTGCTGAACCATCATGTTTTGCAAACAATGTTAATCTACCAATTGTTCCTTGCTGCCAGCTGAAATGCGTGTTGGTAATGATGCTCGCTATGCCATGCATATTGGGCGATGATGTCATCCAGCCTATATGTTTTTTGGGATGCGGGATGGGTATAAGTTCTTGCCAGATCTTCCTCGTTCATACTATTTAATAATAGTACCCACCGCAAATGCACATATCTGAGCAACTGCAATGACAGCTCGATGGGTGCCGTTTTGGCATCCGGCAGTTCGGCCCATAATTGTTCCTCATAAGGCTTAATTACTGGATTATCTTCCGTCAAGGCTAGTCGGCACCTGGTATAAGCATTGATATGGCTATCAGCCACATGGTGAACCAGTTGACGCACCGTCCAGCCCTCAGGACGATAGGGAGTATTCAATTTTTCAGAATCCCAATTGCCTAATAAATTGATGAATTTAGAAGGTAATGCGCTGATAATCTGTATGTTACTTTTTACTTCTGCTTGTGAATATTCTGGCTGAGAGTGAAATTTCCCGATGGGGTATTTCAAATGTTCAAGTTCCATAATTTAGTTGATGCTACAACTTTAATTTATAAAAAATCATGCTAGCTTGCTATCTAAACGCAGAGTTTAGGGAGTTAAACGCTGAGTTTCGCCAAGTTTTCTTTTCACTGCGTAACTCAGCGTACTACTCCACTAACTCTGCGTTTATAAATATATACTCAGAAATTACTCTTAATCGTAGCAACCAATTCCGCATGTCCGCCTGAGCCGGCTATAATATCCCCACCGAAAAGATAATTATCGCCGCCGTTGAAATCAGTAACTGTTCCTCCTGCTTCCTTTATTAAAAGTACTCCTGCTGCCATATCCCACGAGTTTAAATTGTACTCGTAAAATCCATCAAATCTTCCTGCCGCCACATATGCAAGGTCAACAGCAGCGGCTCCCATTCTGCGTATCCCGTGCGTTTTTTGCATCAGAAGTTCCAGAATGTACATATAGCGTTTTTGTTTTTCAAATTTATAATATGGGAATCCAGTTGCTATCAAACTCTCGGCAAGTGAGCCGACAGATGAAATCTGCAATTTTTTCCCGTTCATATATGCGCCGCCATCTTTCCAGCCATAGAACATTTCATCCAGACTTGGCTCGTGAATCACGCCCAAAAGCAGATCCTTTCCGCGGGCCAGGCCCACACTCACGCAGTATACAGGGATGCCATGTATGAAGTTGGTAGTTCCATCGAGCGGATCAATAATCCAGTTCAACGCCTCCGGATCGGGCTCCTGGCCGGTTGTTCCTTCTTCCGTTATGAAACTGGCTTCGGGTAATATTTGGGTCAAACCTTCAACAATCAGTTTCTCAGCCTCTTTGTCGACATAAGAAACGAGGTTGTTGAGATCCTTATATTCAATTTTATCGCGTGAAAATAAAGCAGCTTCCTGTTGAATAAAAGTGGATGCCTTTCTTACAATTTCTACGGTTTGTTGTGTCAAAAGCTCAAAATTCATGCAATTAAGATCCTTATTCAGGAATTTTGGATAGTGAATTATTAATATAGTAAACCCGTGTTGCCAACATGATCAGGATCGGAATGACAACCAAATTATGTTTTGCGAGGTTTCCTGTTCCGCAAAGTAAGAGAAATCCATAGAAAATCAAGAAGTAATGAAACCAGCTTGGCTTTTTTGTTTTGTGCAGCGTATAAATTACAGGTACCCAAAGTGGGAACGCCCATAAGATATCCCAGTTTTTTGCCGTGACACCATGATTTGTTCCAAACCAAAGGAGCAGGATCAGCCAGCCTGCAAGCCCGACAACGGTAAACAAAACCTTATCGAACGCGAAATTGACAATGCCCTTTTTGCTTTGCCAATAAGTTAATGCGACGGTCAAAACGGCGAGTATCCAGAACAAAGTTTTCGGTGTGACTATCGGATCATGTAAAATAGGGGCAGCCTTGTAGATATCACGAGTTGATTCTACCAATGGCAATACTCCCGATGGTGTTTTGATTTTCGCGTTTTCGAACGAAACGGCCAGGTTATCGGGGAGAAAAGTAGCCTGTTCGGCGGTAGCTACTTCATCAGATGGCGAACCAATCGCAAGGTCCATCCCGAAATCTGCCCATGGATTTTGCTTGTAGGCATATAGGTCAATCCACTGTCTGAAACTCAACTTTTTGGCAGTATATCCAGTGTAAATTAGACTATCTCCGCAGGCAGCTTTTAAAGCAACAGTCATCCTTGTGGAGCAGTTGTCATAAAAAAATTTGTATTGATATCGCTTGTTTTCAGGTAGCGCATTGTTTTCTAAAAAAGCAAAAAGACGTTGCTTCTGTGCATATGAAAGGCGCAAAACCTGCTCGGACAATGATCGGTTCTCCTGTTCCCGGTAAAATCTTTCCTGCACGTAGAAAGGCGAAACCGACAATGTATACGGAAGCGTGCCTCTCAAAAACTTGACGTAAAAGTTTGACGCATACCCGTCAAACGTTCCATAATTATAAGCCCTGTCCAGCCCCGTCGCCGGGTCCTGGATCCATAATATGCTGTGTCCAAATCCACTATATAGCTCCACACCAGGCCCTACCGTAACCAAACTCACTTTCGCCTGCGGGGTAAGTGCCTGTGCTGAAAGGAATTGTATTGAAAGAAAAAAGCAAAGGATAGCGAAAACGCTGCGAGTATAATTTTTTTTGAAATCTGCGGGCATTGAACTCTTCATATAATGATTAAGTAATTTTCATCAAGGTTTTACGCGAGCAAAACAAGAGTAACTACAGCAACACGAAGTTTGGAGCTGATAGTCTTTCCGTCCTTCGACTGTTTCCTTATCTACTTTGCGTGAAATAATAGACAAACTAAAGATAATTATTCTTCGATAGTCTTCTTAGGATCCGGTTTACCTCCCAAAATGATCACAATTTCACCCTTTACGGTTTTATTGGAATAAAATTCAATCACTTCCTCCAAAGTACCGCGAATATTTTCCTCGTAAATTTTGGTCAATTCTCTCGATACGCAAACGGGACGGTCAGCTCCGAAAAACTCGGCAAACTGCTGGAGACATTTAACCAGCCGGTGCGGTGATTCGTAAAAGATCATAGTCCGGTCCTCCGCTGTGAGGTTTTGCAAACGTGTTTGTCTGCCTTTTTTGTGAGGGAGAAATCCTTCGAATACAAATCGATCATTAGGCAATCCTGAATTCACCAAAGCGGGCACAAAAGCCGTCGGCCCAGGCAAACATTCGACTGTAATATCTTCTTTTATACATTCCCTCACCAATAAAAAACCGGGATCGGAAATGGCAGGTGTACCAGCGTCTGAAACGAGTGCCATTGTCTCTCCCTTTTTGATCCTTTCTACCACCCGTTGAACAGTACCGTGTTCATTATGAATATGATAGCTGAGCATCGGTTTTGATATGCCCAGGTGTTTCAGCAAATTGCCTGACGTACGTGTATCTTCGGCAAGCACAACATCAACGCTTTTGAGGGTATTGATAGCCCGCAGCGTAATATCTTCCAGATTGCCAACAGGGGTAGGAACAATAAAAAGTTTCATTTCAAATGGTTAGGCTCCGGCTTTCAATTTTTATAACCGGAACGGGTATCAGTATTTGCTATATATTTTATCAATCGCCTCTGCGAGGGCGTGATCCTTTTTGGTCACCTTATCGCCGGCATCGTGAGTCGAAAGTTCAAATTTAACTTCGTTATACATATTCGACCACCATGGATGATGATCCATTTCGTCTGCGACTTTGGCCACTTCGGTCATGAATTGAAAGGCCAGCTTGAAATCTTTGAATTTAAAGCTGTTTGTCAGTTTGTTATCTGTTTCCTGCCACATAGTTTTGTTAATTTTTAAGTTCAGGTTATACCTTCAATAACAGTACCAGGGCCACGTTTTCCGACAAAATTTTATTTTGGTATAGCGAAGATACGAGTATATACCTGATTTTTAGTATCAGCCAATAGCCGAAACGGAAGGGATGAGCTATATTTGAACTTTATATTGATCATGAACATTCTTATCATATCAAGTGCGAATGGTCGGGGTGTTTTGAAATAACCATAGTAAGTTCTATCCAATGAAAATTGAAATTGCTCGCGTAGGTGATGGCTTTCATTTTGAAGGCTCGGGTTCGTCAGATGTTAAAGTACATACAGATGGATCACCGGAAATAGGAGGTGAAAACCTGGGGGTTAGACCGATGGAATTATTGTTAATGGGCCTTGCAAGCTGCAGCGCGATTGACGTGGTACTGATATTGAAAAAACAAAAACAGGATATCACCGATTTCAGGATCGTTGCCGATGGAGACAGAGAACAGGAGGAAGGTACCCAGCGCAAACCATTCCGCAAAGTTCATTTGACGTTTAAGTTTGCAGGTAATGCGTTGGATGAGAGTAAGATAAACAGGGCAATATCTCTTTCGATGGAGAAATATTGCTCGGCTACAGCTCAGTTTGAAGCCTTAGCAACCATCACGCACAGCGTGGAAATCGCGACGGTGTAAGAACAACTCGGACTCAGTTTGTTCAGGTGGGAGAGTCATAAGTCTGACGATAAATGGCCGTCACCTGACAAAACATGACTTCTTTATTAATATCAATATCAGACGGAAATCTCAGGATTTTAGGTCTGAATGTCAAAAAATAGAATTCAATGCAACAATATCATGATCTGCTTAGGCACATTCTGGACAACGGTGTAAGAAAAACGGACCGAACCGGAACGGGCACTATCAGCGTTTTTGGTTACCAGATGAGGTTCAATCTCAAGGACGGTTTTCCGTTGGTAACGACCAAAAAAGTACATACTCGGTCGATTATTCACGAGCTTTTGTGGTTTATCAAAGGTGATACCAATATTAAATACCTCAAAGACAACGGGGTATCGATATGGGATGAATGGGCTGACGAAAATGGAAACCTTGGTCCGGTTTATGGGAAACAGTGGAGAAGCTGGGAAGGCATTGACGGAAAGTCGGTGGACCAGCTAAAAGAGGTTTTGAAACAATTGAAAAACACCCCTGACTCTCGCCGCATTATCGTTTCTGCATGGAATCCTAGTGAGCTGCCGTTGATGAAGCTGCATCCTTGTCATGCGTTGTTCCAATTCTATGTTGCTCCTCCTGATTCGGAAAAGGGTGAAACGAAAGGAAAACTCTCGTGTCAGCTATATCAACGTAGTGCGGATGTTTTTCTGGGTGTACCGTTTAATATTGCCAGTTATGCACTATTGACCATGATGATCGCGCAAGAATGTGACCTCGACCTGGGTGATTTTGTTTGGACTGGTGGGGATACCCATATCTATATCAACCACTTGGAACAGGTCGATCTGCAGTTGAGCCGTGAGCCGAGAGCACTTCCGGAAATGCGTATCAATCCGGATGTTAAAAGCATTTTTGATTTTCAATTCGAAGATTTTGAACTGGTTAACTATAACCCATATCCGGGTATCAAGGCGCCCGTTGCGGTATAGATTTTAAAACGATCTTTTGCCGGGTTTGCATCCGGCAATATAGATCACGTAAAGTTTTCAAGTAAAAAAAATAAGCTCGCAGGGTCTTCACATTGAGGAATTTGCGAGCTTTGTTTTCCTTATCATAACAATGCATATCCAATATATTCTCGAGATAATCGGAACCTTTTCTTTTGCAATTTCCGGCGCACTTGCCGTCCGGGATCAAAAGCATCAGGACTGGTTCAGCGCATCTTTTACTGCATTTATCTCTTCTATTGGCGGCGGGACAATCAGGGATATACTGCTCGACAGCTATCCTTTGGTTTGGATTGCGGATATATACATTATATATGCCATCATGGGGGGAGTGGTTTTTACCTTTATCTTTTACAAGTACCTTATCCGGCTTCGGCGGACGCTATTTTTCTTCGATACCTGGGGTATTGCGCTGTTCACTATTGTCGGTACTGAAAAGGCATTAAATCTGGGTGTTCGTCCTGAAATAGCTGTCATTATGGGGGTATTTTCAGCTATTATGGGAGGAGTGATCAGGGATATGATGACGAATGAAATCCCGATTATTTATCGAAAAGAAGTCTATGCAACTCCTTGTTTGACAGGTGCTTGTGTATATATCTTACTAGATGAGCTGGAGGTGGAACGGAACTTTGCTTTTATTATTTCGGCGTTGGTTATTATCGTTCTGAGGATTTTAGCGGTAAAGTATCAATGGTCGATCCCGCGGTTTTTTCGGTAAGGAGAGAAATGAATATCGGGTTTAGTTTTTCAACCTCAATTTCATCATGATATCAGTTTGCTCATCATTCCCCAATTTGAAAATATGCTGGTCAAACTCAACGAAACCATTTTTCTTGTAAAAGCGGATCGCTCTCGGATTTTTTTCCCAAACCCCTAGCCACACATATTCTGCATTGCTGTCTTCTGCAATTTGAATTGCTTTTTGGTAAAGTAATTGTCCAACATCCTTTCCCTGATATTCTTTGAGGACATATATTCTTTCGATTTCAACTGCCTTATCGTCTTTTAGCTCTGTCTGTGATGCACCGTAATTTAGTTTCAGATAACCAATGACGTTGTCTTCCGATATAGCGAAATAGAATTCCGAGTTGGTGTCATTCAATTCATCTGTTAACTTATTTATTGAGAGATGATCAGCCAGATACTCCTTCATGTCATCTTCAGTGTTCGCAGCCGAAAAAGTCTCGGAGAAGGTTTGAATGCCAATTTTTTGTAGTTGGTCGACTTGGTTTGTGGTTACTTTTGAGATGGAAATGGTTTCCATGCTAAATTCTAATTATTGTTAACAGTTATTAAAGTGGTGGTGGCGATAAAGTAACCTTCTGACGTCCCGCAAGAGAGGTGCTATGTCAATTATGACAAACAACATCGCGTATTCTGTGTTATCAAGATATCGACAATACAAAACACGCAATGCTTAAATCTTAAATTAAAATCTTATGGAAATACCTTACTTTTTCTTCTTTCCCTTAACCGGCACCGCAGGTTTATCCACCGCCAATTTTGCCTGAATATCAGTAATTCCTTTTTCGATTTGTCCTTTGTAGAACGCGAAAGACGGTTCGCCTGAAGTCGCTCCGAGTGTCAGTGATTTTTGGGCCAAGGGTAGTGCTTCGGCGTTCTTGCCGAGTTTGCTCAGTATTTGTGCTTTCAGCCAGAGGTTGGTGAAATTTTCTTTTAGGCCGATGGATTTGTCAGCTAACGAAAGCGCTACGGGCAGGTCTTTGTTTTTTGAAAGGAGATATCCGGATGCAGTTTGAAGTACTTGTTGGTCCTCCGGTTTTTCGGCAACGGCTTTGTTTAGCCCAAACAGCGTTAATTCTTGCGTTTTCACTGCCAGTGGGACAGGGACTGTTACAGTAGACCAGGAGATATTAAGCAATGCCGTGCTGTCGGTGATATTCGAAAAGTCAATTTTGAATGACTCGTCGTATTCATCTGATGTGGGTGCGACGGAAATCCTTGCCGCTTCATCGGTTTGTTTGTAATCGGCTGTTTGCTGATTTGGGTTTTTATTTAATATCACCGTCCATGCACCACCTGACGGTATCGTCAAAAGGGAATATTTCCCGGCAGGAACTTCTCTGCCGCCGAATGAAAATGCTGTACTGGCTTCGAAGGTGGTTGCGGCATTTGCACCCGTTCTCCATAGCTCGCCATATGGCGCCAAAGTGGCGTTGTCAGCAAATACGGTTCTTCCTTTAATGCTTGGTCTTGAATATTTTACGGAGAAATCAGTTACTCCAACAGTTTGTATGGCCGTTGCTGAAGGACTGGCTTGTGGGGTACGCTGGGCAAAAGTGGCGATGCTTAATCCAGAAAAAAGGGTTAGTGGAAGCAAATATTTTTTCATTGAAATGGTAATTGTTTGGACGTGTATATTAAACTCGCAGTGAAATTAGAATGAAAATGTCATATAGCCTACCATGGATCGAAACAGTTTAATCTCATTGCTTGAAGAGCACAAAACAGAGAATCAGGAAGAAGAACAAATGCGCATTGATACTCTGGCGTTTGTCTCGGAGCACGGCAATTGTTTCGAACGAACTCTGGATATAGGACATGTCACTGCTTCAGGTTGGATTGTTTCCGAGGACAATGGTAAAGTACTACTGATGCATCATCGGAAGCTCAATAAATGGTTTCAGCCGGGTGGACATTGTGACGGCGATCCTGATGTGCGGCAGGTAGCCCGGAAGGAAATAGAAGAAGAGACTGGGCTTATGGAGTTTTCATTAGCGAATGAGGCGATTTTTGATGTTGATATTCATCTGATACCTGACAATCCGAAAGAAAAGGCGCATTATCATTACGACATCCGATTCTTATTTAAAGCAGATGCAGAAAAGCACATATCGGGTAACATAGAATCGAAGGAGGTCAAATGGATCGATATTGCTGACGTTTCAGAATATAATAGTTCTGAATCTTTATTACGTATGGCGCGGAAGATCAGCGTTTTATAAAACGCATAATTCTTTGTGAATCTCCGGAAATAATTTGCAGGAGGTATATACCAGTTCCCAGTTGTTCCGTCGGAACAATGGTTAGTTCCATGAGCGGCTGATCTGACGAAGTAAGGGTCTTCCCGCCTGAACTGAGCACTTTGAATCTGACATTTTTGCCACTCCAATAGGAGGGGACTCTCAAAGTGAGATTGTTGACTACTGGATTTGGTGCAAGTTCGATAGCACTCAGAAAATCCGGTTCTATACCTAATACAGGAAATTCTTCTTCAATAATTTCTTCGGCCTCCGTCATATCCGGTATACCATATCCCAATAAATTATCAGGGTTGGCAGCCTGGTTTCCTGATTTCTTTAAAACACGAATAATATCCTGAGCATTCAAATTCGGGTGCGCCTGCCAAAATATAGCGGCCAATCCGGCAATTTGTGGTGACGCGAATGAAGTGCCGCTTCCTGTGGAAACACTTCCCGTGCCGACATTATTACCGATAACAGTTCCAGAACCGACTGCCGCTACGTCAGGCTTAAGCTGGCCGGCAGCATTGGGCCCTATGGAGCTCAGCGCTGCATAACTTTTATCATAGTTACATGCACCAACTGTCAGAACAGAATCTACATCGGCAGGAGTTGTGATATATTTCCAGCTTCCGTTTCCTTCATTCCCGGCAGCATTGACCACGATAATTCCTTTCCTGGTAGCAAACCGGGCCGCTCGGGCTATGATCGTGGTCTTTCCATCCATATCGGCATAGGTATAGCTCAAAGTAGGATCGTCATATTCAAAATACCCGAGGGAAGTATTGATTACATCAGCTCCCAAACTGTCTGCACGTTCCGCACCTGCCAACCAGGTTACTTCCTCATACGGCGATTCTGTGTCGGCGTTTTCCGTCCTGTAAAGTGCAAACTGTGCTTTATACGCCACCCCAATCATATTGCCTGGCTGATATGCAGCTATGGTCGATAATACCGCGTTTCCATGCCAGTGATCATTATATACATTTCCATCCCTCGCCACAAAATCCTGAGTATCAACCACGCGATTTTCATCGAAAATGTGTTTCAGATAGGATAGTTCATTGCTTCTGCTAAACCCAGCATCCAAAACTGCAATCAGTTGATTTTCACCATGAAAGCCCTTGGCATGTAGCTGATCCGCGCCCATAAGAACCAGTTGTGCTCTCATCCGGCCGTAATCAAGGTCTTCGGTTGTTCCAAGTTTGTCGAGCGTGCCATTTTTTCTTGCGACACCTAACGAACCTGCTTCGGAAACGGCTCTGTTGAGCTCAACGGATTTAAAGAAACTCAGAGTTTTGATGGCTGCAAGCTGGGCATCGCTGGCCTCTACCAATACACCATTGAACCATCGGGTGGGAAAAATGACCTTAGCGCCCGTCTGATTGACTTGCGTAATATAGTTGGGATTGACCGGGAGATCATCGGAAGTGATGGCCACATTTTGTCGTGTGCGTCGGCTGATGGCTCTTTCAGATAAAAAGGCTTCCGGCTTGCTAACCGAATACGGGGAATTTGTCTTGTCCTTAAAAAGAACCAGATACCGGGGTGAAGATTGCCCCTTACTAATCAATGTAACAAAAGAAAATATTAATGTGAAAATGTATAGTGTTTGTGGCTTCATTGCTCGTAAGCTTTTAAAATGCTGACTTCTTCCCAACCAGAATTAATAACTCCCTTTCCGACACAATCCGGTGTGTTACAGTATTGTACAAAACTCCGTTCCCTTCTTATCAGACCCACACCTTTGGCATATACTTCGGTATACGCCTTTTTGGAAACGAGTGTGGAGTCATATTGTCGGACAATGGTAATAGTTTCAGGAAAAATCCCGGCAGGGGTGGAGAAGCTTTTTTTATAGTATCTCAATTCAAAGTAGTTCTTTCCTATGGAATTATATTGATTTCCGTCCCAGAATCGTGATTCATAAATAGGAACCATCAGTTTTACAATCACGTCTCCGCCTTCTTTCGCCAATACCTGGTCCTTGTTAAACCAGAAGGTACTTATCGAATCTGTCTTCCAATTGGTACTATCGGGAACAGAATAGGCAAGCTGATATACTGTGTTCCCCGAAGGATCTCCAAACGAGTCGACCACCATCTCTCGCTGAATATACTCGGATTTATCGGCCGGCTGGCCTATGGCATACACTGTTTTGCTTACGTCAAACTCACTGTATTTTCCAGGACGAACCGGAATATAATCAAAACCATTGTCGGCAACATAGATATAGTCGTCATTGCATGCCGCCATCAGCGAAGCACAAATGATGACAAAAAGGGAAAGTTTTCTCATTAAAAGGATTGATAAATTAATTGGCAGTCCATCATGAATTCCATTGCTCATCGCCGAGTTCCCCAATATTTGGAATGGTTCTGAGACCGTGGAACTCGTCAGGTCGTCCAGCTGGTTACTTCATCTTGCAAATAACTGTCGAATGTTTGAGACAATCAATGTGCAAATACTTCCTTTTCCTTTTTTCCTCCTAAAAATGGTGTTTTAAATAATTCTTCGACCCCGCTGAAAGGCACTGTAGTTTTTTGATAGCCGTAAAAATCCGCCAGAGCTTGCGTTTTGTTATCGCCCAATGAAATTTCGACGTCATTCATCGTGAACTGAGAGGGATGCTCATATCCGGCTGCATGGGTAATCTCATTGATTTCTTTGGAGAATGTTTTCATGTAATTGTGAAAACGCTCGCTTTTCAAAGCTGGGTCGATACCTGCTTCCAGCCATTTATTATTGGTCGCTATTCCGGTTGGGCATCGGTTTGTGTGGCAAATCTGAGCCTGAATACAGCCAATCGCCAGCATGGCTTCCCTTGCTACATTGATCACATCGGCTCCCATAGCAAAAGCCATAATAGCCTGATCAGGAAGGCCTAATTTGCCGGAAGCAATAAATGTAATTTTGTCGTTAAGATTTCTTGCCTGAAATATTTTATATACCGTTGAAAAAGCATGCACGAAAGGAAGCGAAACGTGATCAGCAAAAGAGGGCGGTGCCGCGCCTGTTCCGCCTTCTCCGCCGTCAATGGTGATGAAATCCGGCCCTTTTCCTGTTTCGACCATCAATTCTGCCAGCTCTACCCACATTTCAATCTTGCCAACGGCCGATTTAATACCCACTGGTAAACCCGTAGCTTCAGCCATTTCTTCAATGAAAGCAATCATGCCTTTAACATCTGAAAACTGGCTGTGATATGGGGGCGAAACGACGTCCTTTCCCATAGGAACGTGCCGGATAGCGGCAATTTCTGCCGTAATTTTACTTGCTGGAAGTACGCCACCTTTTCCCGGCTTGGCTCCTTGAGATAGTTTCAATTCAATCATCCTGATAGCAGGGTGATCCTGACAAAGCTTTACTAATTTTTTCAAAACAAAATTTCCCTCATCATCACGTACGCCAAAATAAGAGGTGCCCATATTGAAGACGATATCGGCACCATTTTGATGATATGGAGACAATCCGCCTTCACCTGTGTTGTGGTAATTTCCGAAAGTGTAGGAGCCTATATTGAGAGACTCAATAGCCTTCGCAGAAAGCGAACCAAAGCTCATAGCGCTCACATTGACTATCGAACGAGGTCGGAAAGGGCGTTTTCTGTTATGATATTCACCGATGATTTTCGCCGCGGGGATATTATAGTGATCTGATTTTTTGGCGTTTATTGAATGGTGCAGGTGATCTGCGGGCAATTTAAACGGCAACATCGCCGGCTTGATGAAAACGTAGCCGGCCTGCAGAATATCCTGGTCGGTGCCAAATCCCTGATAGTTATTTTCTTGTTTGGCAGATGCATAAATCCACGATCGTTGCCGTCTGTTGAAAGGCAGTTCTTCCCGATTATTTGCCACAATATACTGACGCAATTCAGGGCCGATTTTTTCGATCAAATATCTAAACCTTCCAACGACAGGAAAGTTATGTCTTATTGTTTGTTTTTTCTGTAGAACATCGCTGATGGCGAGATAAAGGATAAATACGATTAGTATAATCAACCAGACAGGGATGACGGTAAAAATGGAGGCAAACATCATAAATCTCAGGTATCTCTGTTGATAAAGAATTTTGGGCTGGCAGGACAATTACAAATTATCGTGATATTACACCAATAACAAAGATGGTCGCCGGTTAGTATTACTACTGAACCTCTTCCCACGTTGTCACTTTGGCGAGGTCTTTCCAATACCCTGGGTATGATTTGACTACCACTCCCGGCTCTTCGATCACAATTGGTCGTTTCATTCCAACAGGCGCAAAAGCCATCGCCATTCTATGATCGTCGTAAGTATGAATGGACGGAGTTTCAGAAGGTTCGCTGATCTTGGAAACTCTGTAAAGATGATTTGTTTCAATTTCAACGAGCTCGGCACCCAATTTTTTCAGCTCTTCCTGCAAAGCATATATTCTGTCGGTCTCTTTGATCTTAAGACTTTCGACACCCGTCATCGTCAACGGAATATTTTTCAACGCGCAACAGACCGCGATCGTTTGAGCAAGATCAGGGCAATCTGTGAAATCCCAATGAAGTGAAGTTGCCGGCGCAATTTTAGTTAGGATAACACCTCTATCAGTAAAATTACTCTCGACACCCAGCGATTTCATGATGTCGACTACTGCGCTATCACCCTGTAACGAGTCTTGTTTCAAGCCTAAAAGCTCGACCTCTGCATCGTCGGCAAGTGCGACAATACTATACCAATAACTCGCGCCTGACCAGTCAGATTCAATTGCGTATGGTTGAGGAATATAAGTTTGGTTTTCAACACGCAAGGTGTTGGTTTCCCAGGAAGCATCGTATTTGATACCAAAATGACCCATTTGTTTCAGCGTCATTTCAATATACGGCCTTGAGCCAACTTCTCCCTCTAGTTTGATTATAATACCCTTGGGCAAAGAGGGCGCTATTAGTAGCAAAGCCGAGATATACTGGCTGCTAACATTGCCTTTAATACTGATCTCGTTGTTGCCGGAGTAGTTAAACCCACTGATTTTCATAGGAGGGTACCCTTCCACTTTTTCATAAGCAATATCAGCGCCCAAAATTCGCAATGCGTCAACGAGGATCCCGATCGGACGTTCGCACATTCTCGGCGTTCCGGTCATCGTTTTTTGCTGATTTGTCACAGTGAAGTAAGCCGTTAGAAATCGCATGGTCGTTCCTGCGTCGATTACGTCAGCAATCTCGCTTTTTTCGTTAAGCAATCTCAACATAGTTTGAGAATCACGTGCTTCGGAGATGTTTGATAAATCGCACTGAAAGCCTGTGAGAGCATTAATAATCAAAGCACGGTTACACTCACTTTTGGATGCGGCCAGTTTAATTTCGGCACGGATTGGACTTTGAGGCGGACTAACGAGAATGGAATTCACTTGTAAAATCGTATGCTGTTAAACTTGTACTGTTGAGTTAATAAGTCTCAAGGACTCTCAATTTATTTTTACTATTAATCTTCATGCTGGAAAAAGTCATCTTGTAACAAATAAAACCTGTTACTATAAATGCACCTCCAACGACAAAGCTGGACTGATCCATGGTATAACGTTTGTTGTCAATACCCCGGTTGAAAAAATCGGCACCCATATATATAATCCCGGCAAGTGGCAGAAGCACAACGGCCTGAGAAACAAAAGGAATATTTCTTGTAATCTTGATTAATTTCACTTCTTTCAGGGGTACATCCTGATAATCCATCCGGCCTAGCGCGTCATTAACGACTCCTATTGTAAATGAGCTGTCCTTTACAGTGGCGATGGACTCATTGAAACGGATTGTTTCATTTTTCATTCTGAACTTGATCATATCACCGGGAAAAAACCGGTATCTGTGAAAGCCACCGATTGCGGGATTGGCATCCAAGGCCAGGTATTTCTGACCAGCCTGCGCGATAAATCTGTGGGAAGGGTTCGATTTCAGGAAAATTTCTTCACTGTTGAGCGCCTTGGCCGGATCGTAATGATCTTGTGCAAAAACGAGCGGATGACAAAGCGCAAGAAATATAAAAATTACCAGTACTTGTTTCATATGCTAAATTAATACGCCAAAGATAGGGAATACATTTTTCAAACGTTAAAATGAAGTCGATTCTTGCTCAAGAACGAATCTGGCAGCCCACGATATATTAAGGAGTGATTTCAAAACGCGGTCTGGAATGGTAAATAATACCAGCCGCTCTGATTTGAAATTAATTGGGGTGAGTAATATTTAAACCTTCTATTCGATTTTGTCAGGAGTAGTATCTATTCCGCCACTGTATGCGGGGCATGAATTATTCTTCAGTAAGCACTTCTTCAACGACTTCTTCCTTCGAAAGTTTCATCGAAACCCCACCCGAAATCAACATTTTCATGATATCAGTAGACGAAGCTTCAACTGGTACAACGTTGTCGGCAGGAACGATAAAGAGTTCGCCGGATAAAGAATATGAAAAAGGCATATATACGGCCACATGGTCGGCAATATGGATCTGACTGAGATCCGACTGGGTGATAAATCCGATCTTTTTGATACCCGTTTCCTTGAACATCGTCACCAAAACGGGCTGATTGAATTTTTTCTTATCGCCAACGAAGGCCAGAATTAAATCTTTGGTTGAGTAGTAGATAAGGCTTACCAAAGGAATCCTTCTCATGATCCCTTCTGTCAATCGGAAGAAAGACTGTGGAACGACTGTAGAAAAGAAAAAGCCAAGAAGGATAATGATCCCCAAAATAATTAATACACCAAGACCCGGCAGATAAACACTCTGAGTCTCCGAAATAGGCACATTAATCGGGATAAGATTGTCGAGATATTCAACTCCCGACCAAATGATCAAAATGGTAATATATAAAGGTGCAACAAGAACTAGCCCCCTTATAAAATAATTAATTAGGCGTTTATTAAACAGACTTCGGAATTCCATGACTAATAGTGTGAAATAATCATAAAGGAACAGCTTTAAACCACGAAAAGCAACGTATATGTTACGGAAAATACAGTTAATTGGTTCACTAAAAGACCACATAACGTATGATATTGCAGGATAACTATTAACAACAGCAGTCGGCTATCAGCATTCCACGAAAAATTAGACTTTCGGAGGGAATTAATAGGCGCGGGAGGAAAGCCGACAGTTTTTAATTTTGTACACTGAGAATGGAATATTGATATTTGTAGGTTTTCCGGTAAAAACGTGACAAGCGGGAATTCCAGAGTATTAGAGTTTGAATTATTCATATCAGCTTCTATATGTTTCAAGTCCCTTATTTAAAGGATTTTACAAAAAAAGTTTTTTTGGCAATAGGTTGCAGCCCTGAAGATGCGGAACTCGCGTCTACCGTTTTGATCAGCGCCGATCTTCGTGGTGTAGATTCTCACGGTATTGCCCGTCTGGCAGGTTATGTCAGGTTGTACGACCACGGTCGGCTCAACCCAACGCCTGATATCAAAGTTGTGTACGAAACTCCGAGCACAGCTGTGGTGGATGGAGATAAAGGTTTGGGACTCGTGGTAGCACCCAAGGCTATGCAAATTGCGATGCAGAAGGCAGAATTGGTCGGTTCGGGATGGGTATCAGTGCGTAATTCCAATCACTTTGGTATTGCAGGATATCACGCCATGTTGCCTTTGGAAAAGGATATGATTGGCTGGACGATGACGAATGCGGCTCCGCTTGTTGCCCCAACTTTTTCACTGGATAAATTATTGGGAACCAATCCGGTAGCTGTAGCGGTGCCAGCCAGTGAGGAGCCTGCTTTTGTCGCAGATTTTGCTTCCACTGCGGTCGCATATGGTAAGTTTGAAATATTGCAAAGAAAGGGACTGCCGGCCCCATTAGGCTGGGCTCAGGATGCACAAGGCCAACCAACAACGGATTCAAACGCGGTGAAAAGTGGTGGAGGGTTGCTTCCCCTCGGTTCTGACAGGGAGCATGGAAGTCACAAGGGATATGGGTTGGGAGCCATTGTTGATATCCTGTCAGGAGTATTGTCCGGTGCTAATTTTGGACCATGGGTTCCGCCATTCGCTACTGCAGGTTTTATGTCCACCCAGCAGAGTGTCGGATTAGGAACCGGTCATTTTTTAGGTGCAATGAGGATCGACGGATTCAGACCTGCCGATGAATTTAAGGAGGATATGGACAAATGGATCAGGGCGTTCAGAGGTGCACGGGCTGTGGAAGGAGAAAAGGTTCTGATTCCCGGGGACCCGGAAAGGGAAATGGAGGCCGAGCGTCAAATCAAAGGATTGGATTTGCTACCGCCTGTCGTTATGTCATTGACGGAACTTGCCGAACGTTTCGGTATAGATTTTAATGGTGGGGTATAGGGTGTTCGGGGAGTAGATATGTATTGTCATGAAATGGTCATTTATTTTAGTGAATTGTTCGTTGATTGATGGTTTGGGGCAGCTTAGTTTATTTGGCTCCTACTTTTAAGGTTATAATTGTTAATTAATAATGCGGCCTTCAGTGGTCGGAAAAAAATATTTTCATGTCACGTAATTTCAAAGTCGGTGTATTTCTAACACTTGCAATTTTAACTACCACATTTACATTCTACTTCTGGCAGATTTTCAAGACGCCGAATATTCAGGTAGATAAGCAGTCTAACTTTGCACTTTTGATTCCCGAAGGAGGGACTTATCAGGGTGTTTTAGACTCTCTCAACAAGCATGATGTTGTAGGAGATCAGATTTCATTCCGCTTTCTGGCAAGATTTCTTAACCTTAAAGAGAAAATCAAACCTGGAAGGTATGTGTTGAAACCTGATATGAGCAACTATGCTGCGATCAAAAAGCTGGTTTCGGGAAGTCAGGATGCGGTGAAGCTCACTTTCAACAATATCAGGTTGAAAGAGGATTTGATCAAACGCATCGGCGGCAAATTCGAATTTGGCGAAGCAGCGTTCAGATCTGCATTGGACGATCCAAAAATATGCAACAAGTATGGAATGGATACCTTAAATATCATTTCCATTTTCCTGCCCAATACCTACGAAATTTACTGGACAACCAGCATTGAGAAGTTTCTCGACAGAATGCACGACGAATATAAAAAATACTGGAACGCAGAAAGGACTGCCAAAGCCGCAGAAATCGGCCTGACTCCCGTTCAGGTATCCATTCTGGCATCCATCGTGGAAGAAGAACAAGCCCGAAAAGTGGACGAAAGACCAAAAGTAGCTGGCCTGTATCTGAATCGTTTGAAAGCGGGTATGCCATTGCAGGCTGACCCCACGATCAAATTTGCGTTGAACGACTTTGCGATCAAGAGGATATTGAATGATCAATTACGTGTCAAGTCGGCTTATAATACCTATGTTAATATTGGCTTACCTCCGGGGCCAATCCGCATTGCCGATCTCAACTCACTGAATGCAGTACTGAATTACGACAAGCATACTTATTTCTATATGTGCGCCAAGGCCGACTTGTCAGGATATCATGCCTTTGCGACCACCTATGCCGACCATTTGAAAAATGCCGGGATGTATCAGGCCGAGTTGAATCGTTTAAAAATCATGAAATAGCGGAAGCTTTTTGCTCAAAACAGTCTCGCATGTTTACATATGAAGTGAAGGGCATCAGGGTTCGTTATGCCGATACAGACCAAATGGGCTACGTTTATTACGGAAACTATGCCCGATACTATGAAATCGGCAGGGTAGAGGCGTTGCGAAGTCTTGGCTTTCACTATAAGGCAATGGAAGACTCGGGCGTGATGATGCCGGTTTATGAAAACCGGTCAAGGTATCATAAGCCGGCCCGGTACGATGATGAATTGACGATCAAAGTGACGATTCCAGAATTACCGCGTGCAAGAATAATTTTTCAGTATGAAATTAGCAATCAGGATAATATCCTTCTAAATTCCGGCGAAACTACACTCGTTTTCCAACTGAAGGACAATGCCAAACTCTGCTTTGCACCTGATCCTTTGCTGGAAAGATTAAAAGTATTTTTTGACTAAAAAGGGATGTGATGATCAAAAAACTTTTGCAACACCAATACATCAAAAGCCTGGTTCTTTGGTTACAGCAAACTGTTTTTTTCAAGGGAACTGTTTCCCTCTATGATATTCTGCTTCATGTTGTTCACAGCAATAGAAAGTATGATATAGACCAAAGAGCGTCCTCCGTGGCTTTCGGCTTTACTTTGGCCTCTTTTCCTGCTATTATTTTCCTTTTTACGCTCATTCCCTACATCCCGATCGAAAATCTGGATGACGAAATTATGCAGTTCCTCCGTGGTATTATGCCTACCGGAGTGTTTAGGGATGTGAGGCACACCATTGAAGACATTGTTGGCCGTCCAAGGTCAGACGTCCTCTCGTTTGGTTTTATTTTTACGGTAATTGCTTCTACAAATGGAATGCTTGCACTGATGAACTCATTTGATGTGATCGATGAGGAAAAAGGTGAGCGGGGCTTTATGCAAAAGCGGGGAATTGCTGCTTTATTGACCCTACTGCTTGTTGCCGTCATTTTCATTGCTGTTATATTTTTTGTGGTTGGCGATGCGCTAATGAATCTCCTGGGCGACTGGGGCGTCATGCCAAGTAATTCTATATTGTTTCTTCTTAATTCTGTCAGGTATTTGATCAGTTTTTGCGCGATAATGCTCGCTGTTTCAATTATTTACAGATTTGCGCCAACCAATGGACGCAGCTTTTCTTTTTGGAATGCGGGTAGCATGGTCACCACGGGTCTGATCGTAGGCTCTACCTATGCTTTTTCGTTTTATCTCTCCAATTTTAGCTCCTATAACAAGCTATATGGCTCCATCGGCACGCTAATTGCCATGATGGTCTGGTTATATCTTCTTTCATTTTCCCTTATTCTTGGATTCGAAATCAACGCAAGTATTGTTTCCATCCGCTCTCGTGCTAAACCTTAAGGTAAGTCCCCAACCGAATAATAAGTAGCATAGCACTTCTGAATTCAGGAATTTTAAATTTGTGTTAACAAACTAATATGCCGAACTACTTGGATACGTAGACGCCTACTAAAAGTAATTGAAATGACGATGACGAGCCCACTGGTCACTGTAGTCCTTACAGCCTACAACCAGGAACGATTTATTAGAGAGGCGATAACATCAGTATTATGGCAAACCTATCAAAATATTCAGATTCTTATATACGATAATTGCAGTACTGACAAGACTTATGAGGTTATCAAGGAGATAGCGGCGGAAGAGGAATCTATAACTGTTGTCAGAAACGATATCAACGTGGGCTTATGCAAGGCTTTCAATGCCGGATTACAGCTAGCCAAAGGAAAGTATATCATCGATCTTTCAGGCGACGACGTCATGCATCCCACAAGGATTGAAAAACAGGTTCAGGCATTCGAGTCGCTTTCGGAAAATTTCGCAGTAGTTTTTACGAATGCAAGATATATCAGCGACGCGGGAGGCTATATAAGCGACCACTATTTTACGGATCAAGAAGGACATGCCGTAGGTAGGGTGCCTTCCGGCGATGTATATAAAAAAGTGCTGGAAAGGTACTTTATCTGCACGCCGACAATGATGATGCGTACCAGCATTCTGGTCGAAATGAATGGTTACGACGAAACGTTGGTGGTCGAAGATTTTGATTTCTGGGTCAGAACTGCGGTGAAATATGGTTACTTCTATCTGGATGAAATTTTAACTGATAAAAGGGTGGTGGAGGATTCCCTGGGTATGCAGGTTATTAAATCGGGGACCAGAATTCTGGATGCATATTACGCCGTTTGCAACAAAGCCTATGATCTGAATCGTGATCAAATGGAGTTCGATCTTTTAGCACAACGAATCCGTACATTTATCAGAAAGTGTTGGTATGCTAATGAGTTTGAGTTGGCTGTCAAATTTAGAAAGCTCTTGAATTTTATAGAAAACCCGGGCTTAAGCACAGAAGCAATCGTACTTATGTGCAAGTTGCACGTTCCAATCAATGCGCTGTACATGTTTTATATGAAAAATATACAAAAAACTGCTTCTTACAGAAAGGATTTCGCTTTTTAAATTGTTACGAAGAAAAAGGAGGTATTAATGTCAGCGGAATTCATAAAATTATATCCGGACAATCCGGATGAAAGAAAAATCAGGCAGATTGTAGACTGCCTTAAAGATGGCGGCTTAGTAATTTACCCGACAGATACGGTTTATGGTTTAGGTTGCGATATTTATAATAGCCGTGCTGTTGAAAGGATTGCGAGAATTAAAGGAGTAAAACCTCAGAAGAACGATTTTTCTTTTATTTGTTACGATTTGAGCCATATTGCCGACTATGCAAGAGTAGGAAATGGTGCATTCAAACTGATGAAAAAAGTATTGCCTGGGCCATACACGTTTATTCTGGACGCAACTAACAATGTTCCCAAGCTATTGAACACCAACAAAAAAACGGTTGGTATCAGGGTGCCGGATAATAACATACCCCGGATGATCGTCAAAGCGTTGGGCAATCCAATTGTTACAACTTCCATTAAGGATGAAGACGAAGTGATTGAGTACTCAACTGATCCTGAGTTGATTTACGAAAAATTCGAGCATCTTGTTGATATCGTAATTGATGGCGGATATGGTGGAAATATCGGATCAACGATTGTCATGGCAAGCAATGACGACTTCGAAATCATCCGCGAAGGACTTGGTGATGTCAGTGCCATCATCTAAGGAATTGAATTATCCGAAGTTGCCTTTGTATTTAACTATTTATCCTAAATATTTATTATTAATTTTTTGATAATATGGTCATGCTTCGCCATATTTGATAGTAGCAGAAATGGCGAATACGATTCAAGAAACTGATGCATTAAAAATCGAGCTGCAATATCTTCCGAGTCTGGCTTACATAACGTGTTTGATGAAGTTTGGGGAAGTGTGGATTGATACGAATGAGAGGTATGTAAAGCAGACTTTCAGAAACCGTTGTCGTGTGCTAACAGCCAATAAAGTTGATACTTTGACAGTTCCTGTGAAGGCCTATCCGGCCGGTGCATTAACCAAAGACATCAAAATTGACCATGACCAGGATTGGGTCCGACGTCATTGGGGGTGCTTGAAGTCAGCCTATGGTAAATCGCCTTACTTTGAATTTTACGCACACGAGTTTCAGAACGCATACTCCAAACGGAATGTCTTTTTAGCCGATCTTAATTATGATTTATTGACAATTTGTCTTAGATTGGTAGGAGTTAAAAAAGAAATTAAGTACAAATTGTCAGGTCTGGATATCCCTGAGAATCAGGTTGTAAACGTTGTTTCGGCTTTGAACGGGAAGAAAGGTGACGAAAATGATAAATATTACGTACCAATTCCATATTATCAAACCTTTGGGAATGATTTTGTAGCGAATCTCAGTATTATCGATTTGATTTTCAATCTTGGCCCGGAGGCGAAAAGCTTGCTATCAAAATCTCAGAAGTGATCGATTGAGCTATTTTGAACAAAGATTGTCGAAGTAGCGTTATGCTTTTTAAGACACATTTTTTTTATTGCACATGGAGGCAAAATTTTCAAATAGAGTGAAAGAGGTAATTACCCTTAGTCGTGAGGAAGCCTTACGGTTAGGGCACGATTACATAGGCGCCGAACACTTATTATTAGGAATGATTCGTGAGGGTGATGGTATTGCAATAGGATTGTTGAAGAAACTTGGAGTTTCTTTGGACGATGTGAAGCAAACCATAGAACAGGCAACCAAAGGGGCTGCCACGAATAATGTCAAAAATCTTCAGAATATTCCATTGACACGACAGTCGGAGAAAGTTTTGAAAATTACCTATCTGGAGGCCAAGATTTTCAAAAGCCCACTGATAGGAACTGAGCACTTACTTTTGTCGATTCTTCGTGACGAGGATAATGTAGGCACACAAATCTTACATAAATTTAATGTTAACTACGAAGTCATTAAGGAAATGTTAGAATATCAATCATCAGGAACCAGACCTAATATGGGTCCGGAAACAGAAGACGGGGATGATGAAGCAAGAGGCGGAATGTTTGGAGGAGGAAGCGGATCATCTTCGGGTAAAGAGTCGAAAGGAACTGAGAAATCTCGCACGCCGGTTTTGGATAATTTCGGAAGAGACCTTACCAAGATGGCAGAGGTTGGAAAACTGGATCCTATCGTTGGTCGTGAAAAAGAAATTGAAAGAGTTGCTCAGATATTAAGCCGCAGAAAGAAGAATAATCCGATTTTGATTGGTGAGCCAGGTGTTGGTAAAACTGCCATCGCAGAAGGTTTGGCACTCCGTATTGTTCAGAAAAAGGTTTCGAGGGTTTTATTTGGCAAACGAGTTGTTACATTGGACTTGGCCTCGCTTGTTGCAGGAACGAAATACCGTGGACAATTTGAAGAAAGAATGAAGGCGGTGATGAACGAATTGGAAAAGTCTCCGGACGTGATCCTGTTCATTGATGAGTTGCATACAATCGTAGGCGCAGGTGGTGCTTCCGGCTCTTTGGACGCATCGAAC
The DNA here is from genome assembly GCF_056895215.1 of Dyadobacter sp. HNCC25DJ184. Lineage (NCBI taxonomy): Bacteria > Pseudomonadati > Bacteroidota > Cytophagia > Cytophagales > Spirosomataceae > Dyadobacter > Dyadobacter sp. HNCC25DJ184. The sequence continues at coordinate 131,367 of NZ_JBXHAQ010000010.1, forward strand.
ATGTTCAAACCAGCGTTGTCTCGTGGAGAAATCCAGTGTATCGGAGCTACGACGCTTGATGAATATCGTCAGTATATCGAGAAAGATGGTGCATTGGCCCGTCGTTTTCAAATGGTGATGGTGGATGCTACTTCAATCGAAGAAACTGTTCAGATCCTGAACAATATCAAGGATAAGTACGAAGAGCATCACCACGTTAACTATACACCGGAAGCTCTGATTACTGCTGTTAAACTTTCTGAAAGATACATTACTGATCGGTTCTTACCTGATAAGGCGATTGATGTAATGGATGAAGTAGGAGCAAGAGTTCATATCAGCAACATCACTGTTCCTGAAGATATCCTGCACCTGGAAGAGCAGATTGAGAACATCAAGCAAGAGAAAAACAAGGTTGTAAAAAGCCAGAAATACGAGGAAGCTGCTCAATTAAGAGATCGCGAGAAGAAATTGATCGATCAATTGGAAAGAGCCAAACTTGCCTGGGAAGAAGAAACCAAGCAGAAACGCTATACTGTTACAGAACACAATGTTGCTGAGGTAGTTGCTATGATGACTGGCATACCTGTTACTAATGTTTCGCTGGATGAAGGCAAGAAATTGCTGAACATGGCAGACGAGCTTAAAGCTAAAGTAATTGGTCAGAACCCGCCGATTGAAAAGCTGGTGAAGGCAATCCAAAGAACTCGTGTTGGGCTGAAGGATCCGAAAAAACCAATCGGCTCGTTCATATTCCTTGGACCAACTGGTGTAGGTAAGACTGAATTGGCGAAAGTTTTGGCTACTTATCTGTTTGACAAAGATGACTCTTTGGTAAGAATAGATATGAGTGAATACATGGAGAAATTCAGTGTATCGCGTTTGGTGGGAGCACCTCCGGGATATGTTGGATATGAAGAAGGTGGTCAGCTAACCGAGAAAATTCGTCGCAAACCATATAGTGTGGTATTGCTGGATGAGATCGAAAAAGCGCATCCGGATGTATTCAATATCTTATTGCAAGTTCTGGATGATGGTATTCTGACAGACGGGTTGGGTAGAAGGGTTGATTTCCGCAATACAATCATCATCATGACTTCGAACATCGGAGCGCGTGACTTGAAAGATTTCGGAAGCGGAATTGGTTTCTCAACAAGAGCCAAGTCTGACAATCAGGACGAAATTATGAAAGGTACCATTCAAAGTGCGCTTCGTAAAGCATTCTCTCCTGAGTTCCTGAACCGTTTGGATGATGTAATCGTGTTCAACTCTCTGCAAAGAGAAGATCTGCACAAGATCATCGATATATCTCTTGGCAAACTCTTCAACAGAGTGAAAGGTCTTGGTTATGAGATAGAACTTACAGTTCCTGCGAAAGACTTTTTGTCAGAAAAGGGTTACGATCCGCAATATGGAGCAAGACCATTGAACCGAGCGATTCAGAAATACCTTGAAGATCCGGTAGCTGAAGAAATTCTGAAAGGAGATCTTCGTGAAGGAGATGTGTTGGTCGCCGATCACGCAGATAAGAGCGAGGAATTGACCATCACGGTTAGAAAAAAAGAAGAAGAATTGGCTAATTAATTAGCTTGATAATATAAATAGAAAGGGTAGGCTTCGCGGCTTACCCTTTTTTGATTTTGAGCTGATTGGGAGAAGTTCGTAACCTGAGGTGAAATTAATCATGAGACTGTGCTGGGTCATCGTACCACTTCATGACTCGATGACGTTATTTATCATCATCATCAACAATCAACATGAAATTGCTAATTGTCATGCTAACCATGTCTCTTCTTTTGCCTAGTTGTTTAAGAACGAAGGATCCAGAACCGGTTACCGTCTCCGACCGACGCCTTGTTTTGCAGACTATAGGACAAAACCAGATAATTACAAGCCTCTTACTTGTGGATGAGTCCGTTAATGGCCTTAGGGAGTATGTTAATGCTTTCGCGTTTAGCCCTGAAAATAAGGAAAAACTGCTTACTCTTAGACTCAAATGGGTAGAAATGGCTGTTAGTTGGAAGAGGGTTTCCATGTTCACTTTCGGGCCAATGACTGAGAATCTGGTTTAATCCTCAATTTACGGACCGGTGGACGAAGAGGGGATTGAATCCATTATTGCTAATAAAAATCTTGTAATCGACAATGATTATATAAGTTCATTAGGCTCAGGATATTTGGGGATATGGGTTATTGAGTATCTACTTTACGGATCCAATGGTCAAAAAGCCGAGGACGTAATGAAGGCATTTAGCTCAGCAGACAGTGTCAGGCGGAAAGCATATTTAAAAGCAGTTGTAAACGATCTGCAAAAAGTTACGCAATCATTGGCATACAAATGGAGTTCCGGGGGAGATAACTACTTAGCAGAATTTATCATGGCTGATGGTGATACGAGAAATTCATCCGTAGGAGTTATAGCTAATCAGATGATAAGATTGCTCTCTATTATAAAAGATGAGCGGGTTGGGCTGAGCTTAGGTATGAACAACAGCAGTATCGCTCAGTCCCAAATTGTTGATGGGAGATACAGCGACGAGTCTTGGACCCTATTAATTGGTGAATTACAGGGTCTTGAATTGTCGTTCACGGGATACACAAATCAATGAGTCAAGCGGTGACTAGTAGACCAAAGGATGTAAAAGCCGTATATGACGAGATAGCTAAGCTCGAACAATTGTTAAAAGTTGATATGATGAATGCATTGTTCGGTGATTCATAATTTATCAGATCCCATTCAAATCTTGAAACTTTTGTTTTCGTTATATTTAGGCTGCGATATGTTATATATTGCAGTCGCTTTTAATACGTTGATCAACCTACCTAATTATTTATTCTAGAATGAACATTAACAAAAATATTTCGCGGAAAGAATTTATCAAAGCCAGCGCAATGGCTTTGTCACTGCCGCTTTTCAATAACCTGAATTTCGAAACGAAGGCAGCTTCGAGAATCGGTCTTCAGCTGTATACACTGAGAGGTGATATTGCGAAGGATGTGGAAGGCACGCTGCGTAAAGTGGCGCAATTGGGATATAAGGAGATGGAGTTATATGGATATTCTGATGGTAAATTCTTTGGCAAAACAGCAAAGGAATTAAAGGCATTTTTAAAGGAGATAGGCCTGGATCCTGTGAGTGGCCATTATGGTGCCGGAGTGGAAAACAAAACTGCAAAAGGGACGCTAAGTAACGACTGGCAACGTGCAGTAGATGACGCAGCGGAGTTAGGTCAGAAATATGTAAACTGTGCATATTTAACGCCCAAGGAACGAGTTACTATCGATCAGTACAAAAGCTATGTTGATTTGTTCAATAAGTCGGGTGAGATAGCTAAAAAAGCGGGTTTGCAGTTTGGATATCATAACCACGATTTTGAATTCAAGCAAATCGACGGAGAAACTCCTTACGATATCATCGCAGGCAAGACGGACCCTAAACTTGTGAAGCTAGAACTTGACCTCTATTGGGTAGTGAAGGCAGGTCTTGATCCGGTTGAGTTGTTTAAAAAGTATCCGGGACGCTGCCATTTGTGGCATATAAAGGATATGGACAAAACAGACGGATCTTTTGCCGAAGTAGGTACCGGTTCGATTGATTTTGCAAAAATTTTCGCTGCCCGCAAAATAGCTGGTTTGGAACACTTTTTCGTGGAACAGGATGTTGCCAAACGTCCGGCTCTGGAGGCAATTGATATCAGTTACAAAAATCTTGTTAAGATGAAGGTTTAGATTGTCAGGGTTTGCCAGAAGACGGTCAAGGGGATTTGCGGTCGGAATTGGCATAATTTGACGTTAACGAATCTACTCTAGAGAGTCTTGACTGCAAAATCACAACCCGATTTAAAACGAAAAGACCCGGTCGCATAGCTGCCGGGTCTTCTACATTATGCAGATAAAAATATTACTTCACCAGTTGAAGCTTCATCTCGTTGAGACGCTTTTTAAGAGATGCATCAACCTGACGGTCGTTCACTCTCAACAAATAGCCACCAATCAGATTTTCATCGATTTTTTCTTCCAGCTGAACCGTCTTTCCGGTAGCTGAGGCAACTATACTGGTAAATTGTTTTCTTAATTCTTCCGTCAGAGGTGTAGTAGTTACAACCAAAGCTTTCTGAATTCCCTGAAAATCGTTGTAAGCGATCAGGAACTCGTCAGCGATTGCATCTAAAATAGCCTCTCTGTTTTTCTTGGTAATAATATTGAAAATAGCGAATGTGACAGGATTTACCTTGTCCTCAAATATCGCTCTCAGAATTGCTAATTTCTTTTCGTGACGAACCACAGGGCTTTTCAGCGCCAGCATCAGTCCACGATTATGTTCCACAGTATCCTTGAAGAACTTCATGTCCTCATAAACCGCTGGCAAAACATTTTGTTCTTTTGCTAGTTCAATCAGGGACTTGGCGTATCTGGAAGCAACTATACTTACCGACATCTTAAATCAAATTTTATGAATGACAATGAAAAGGCTTAGTTCAATCTTGCAGTTGAAGCTAAATCTGCAACCAATTTTTCCTGAGCTTCTTTGTCTTTCAATTCTCTCTTAAGTACTTTCTCAGCGATTTCGATTGACAATACTGCCACTTCGTTACGGATTTTCGTAACAGCCAGCTGCTGTTCGTTGCGTATAGTCTCGCGAGCAGTATCCAACACTTTTTGGGCTTCAATGCTTGCTTTTTCTTTCGCCTCAGTGATGGTGCGGGTAGCAGCATCTTTCGCGTCACGAAGTATCGAGTCACGGATAGCATTTGCTTCGGCGATCAATTTTTCGTTGTCCGACTTAAGCTGAGCCATTTCGGCACGAGTTTTCTCAGCAAGATCAAGTGCACCCTGAATTTCATTTTCACGAGCTTTAAGGCCTGCAAGAATAGGCTTCCATGCAAATTTGGCAAGTATAAAAACTACGAGTAAAAATACTACCAGCATCCAGAAAATAAGACCTGGGTTTGGAGTAAGTAATGACATAGTATTAGATGAGTTTTAAGTTTTTAAAATCTTAATAGCCGATATCAGATTTTGGGATATCCGGCAGTTCTCTTTTTATTTTAAAATCGTGGAAGCCTATTGCTTCCACGAAATTTCTTTTGCCTTATTCTTCTAGCCTATTGCTTAAAGACGGCGTTTCACAGGCGTAAGCCCGCTTCTTACTACAATTTGAAAGAGATAAGAAGACAGATTACCGCTGCGAACAAAGCTACCGCTTCGATAAGAGCCGCGATGATAAGCATTGCAGTTTGGATAGCACCAGCAGCTTCTGGCTGACGAGCGATACCTTCCATTGCACTTCCACCGATTTTACCGATACCAAGACCAGCACCGATAGCAGCAAGACCAGCACCGATAGCAGCACCGAAAACAGCTAGACCTGCACCACCTTGTTCTGCAGCTTGAAGCAAAATTTGAGCCAACATAATTGTTATTGTTTAATTATAATTAATAAAAAAAGAGAATGAAAAATCAATGTCCGTGCTCAGCGTGATGATGTTCTTCAACAGCAGTCCCGATGTACATAGACGTCAAAAGCGTAAAGATGAAAGCCTGGATAAAGGCAACCATGATTTCAATGAAGTTAAGGAACAATGCGAAAGCCGAGATAACCGGCGCCACAGCGATACTCTTAAATATGAAAATTAATCCGAAAAGACTTAGAAGGATAATGTGACCTGCAGTAATGTTCGCGAACAACCGGACCATTAATGAGAATGGCTTCATGAACACACCTACGATCTCTACCGGTATCATAACCAGCAACAACGGCTTAGGTACTCCCGGAGGGCTCACAAGGTGGCTGTAGTAGTTCTTGTTCGCGTTGATGTGAACGATGATGAACGTCAAGACAGCCAATGTCATTGTTACAGCAATATTACCTGTCACGTTAGCCGATCCTGGCAATAGTCCAAGAATATTGTTGATCAGAATGAAGAAAAACAAGGTAAGAAGATATGGCAGATATTTCTCGTAGTTCGCTCCTATATTAGGTTTAACAACCTCGTCACGAATGAAAAGAATAACTACTTCCATAGCCGACTGGAAGCCTTTTGGAGCTTTTCCTTTTGATTTGGTGTATGCAGATCCAATGCTTGTAAATAACAAAACAAGAATAATCGCACTTAACATCATGGACGCTACGTTTTTAGTAATCGAAAAATCCATGATAGACCTAGATTCGTCAACCGGCTTGATTACTTCAGATTCGCCGTGAACCAGATGATATCCGTTGTATTCGTGATGTTCGTTATGGAACTGGGATGAAGAGAAAATTTCCAATCCGCGATCCTTTGAATAAAGAATGACAGGAAGTGGAATTGCAACTCCGTGAGAGAATTCCCACTCGTGTGAGTCCGCGATGTGATGCATAATCATTTCACCGATATTGAACTCTTCCTCGTGCTTTTCCAGGTTATGTTCAATTTCACCTTCTACCGCATTTACGGCATCAGCTACTGGTTGGTGTTCTGCTTGAGTGGGCTCTTCCGCTTGAGACGGAACTGCAAAAAAGCAGCATGAGGCAATAAGAGCGGCGGTAAATAACTGTCGTAAACGAGTATACATAAAGGCTTGAAATACTTGGCTTTGTCAATTTCGGCGCAAGTTACGATACAAACCATATATTTCAAAGCCCATGTATAAGAAATAGACCACGAAAAAATTGATAGTAAATAATAATGAGTCAGTTAGCCCTGAATATAAACATACTCCAATAAAGATAATGCTGGCAATTAAGCGTACTACAATAGTAGTAAGATAGAAATTCACAAACTTTTTACGGTCGTCCTTCATGCCATTTTCCATGAGCCGATGGAACAAAAATGAAAGCCCAAAGAAGAATGCAAGTATATACCATATGTAAGGGTGAGTCCAGGACGAATGGGATAAGCGTTGAGCTAAGAAAAGTACAATTCCTATGAAAATTGTGAAATAGATCGTCCGGAGCATATATTATATGGTATTTTTAGATTTTAGTGATGTTTTTGGTAAGTAGATATAGAGATCCGGCAATGGATAGGAGTGATAAGACGAGCGTCCACACCGGGACATGATTGCCTAGCCAGAGATCAATCCGATATCCGCCATAGGTAAACACCAAAATCGACCCGAGCATTTGGGTGGCGAGTCCTGAGTATCGTAAAAAGCGGGATGAAGTACGCAACGGGTTCTCTGGTTGCTTTTCAGCGGGGTCCTTCATAGCGATGTGGTTGAAATTATAGGTAAAGTTGCTTCTATTTTTGTAAATGGCAGTATCTTCGATACGTATTTAAGTAAAATACCGTTTTACGGATACCCGAATTGTACTATCAACTAAAAATCCTGTTTGTGCTCAGTTGTACATCGACATATTATAAATCTGTTTTTTACACACTTTTAATTGCTTGCTGTTTGTTGGGCTGTTCTCAATATAGCAGTAAGCCGGGAGCCGTTACCTTTCATAACCTGTCTGCACGATATAACGCCTATTTTATAGGGGATCAGGATTTGGCTGAGGCTGAGTTCGCGATGAAAAAGGCATATAAAGAGGACTATAACCAACTGGTTCCTATATTGTATCCGATGGATTCGATGCTGTTTCAAGGGCAAAAGAAAGAGTTGCTGGATGCAATAAAAAAAGCTTCTGTGGTAGCAGAAAAACACCAAAACAGCAAATGGGTAGATAACAGCTATCTTATTCTCGGCAAATCGCGACTTTATCTTGGACAATGGGCAGATGGCCTGGAGGCGTTGCGATATGTTTTCGCTAACGGTAAGGACGATAATGATAAAAATAGCGCGCTGATCGTTCTGATGAGGGCTTACGTGGTGAAAAAGGACTTTTCGAACGCGCTGGGTGTGGCTGAATATCTAAGCCAGCAGCCTTTGGATAAAGCTGATATTAAGGATTTTTATCTGACGAAAGCATATCTGCATCAACAAAATGAAGAGTTTCCAACTTCCATCGCGATCATGGAAGAGACCTTTCCGCTTTTAAAAAAGTCTACTGAAACGGCCCGCCTGCACTATGCTGTTGCCCAAATGTACGATCGTCTGGGCAAATATGACTTGGCTAATAAACATTATAAAAGTGTTAGTCGCAACAAGCCTGGATATGACCTCGGTTTTTTCGCCTCCCTGAATTCGCTTCAAAATCAGGTCTTTCTCGATCCCAAAAAGGATCTATCCGCCATGGGGTTCAATAAAATGCTAAAGGATCGTAAAAATGAGGATTTGAAAGATAGGATTTACTTTACGATGGGATTGCTGGCGGAGCACAAAAAAGATATTGCCGGGGCGATTGGCTATCTGAAAAAAGCAGCTGCCGTTCCTGGTAAAAACCCGACACAAAAGGCATATACCTATCTTCAGCTGGCGCGGATCAACTATGAAGCTCTGGAACAATTTAATATATCGAAGGCTTATTATGACAGTGCATTGGCGGTCTTGCCTCAGACATCCAACGATTATAAACTGGTCTCGGATAGAAACAATGCACTTAATGCTTTCGTGACACAATACACTGTCGTTAGAAATGAAGATAGTCTTCAGAATTTGGCCAGATTGAATCCCGCAGCATTGGATTCAAAGATCGACGAGATTATTGAGAAGCGGGAAAAAGAAAGGATTGAAGAAGAAAGAAAAGCTAAGGAAGCGATGAAGGCTTCTACTTTTGATGTATCTCAGCCAATAGGTGACGCCGTTCCAGGCGGGGGCACGGCCAGAAGATGGGAGTTATATGATCCGACTTTTGTCTCAAAAGGACGGGTCGAATTCAAGAAACAGTGGGGTAGCAGAAAACTGGAAGATAACTGGCGACGAAGCGAAAAGATCAACGTGATAAATTCAGATGCTCCGGTTGCGACAATTATCGATTCCTCAGCTACTGAGAAAAAAGAGCCGGTTTTAACGAAAGGTACGCCTGAGTGGGACGCGATTCATGCGGAATTAAAGAAAAATGTGCCGCTGACCGAAGGCCAGTTCCTCGATTCACAAAAGAAAAAAGAAGAAGCGCTTTATAATCTTGGAAAGATATACAAATTTGACCTTAAAGAGCCGATCGAAGCTGTGGCAACGCTCAAACGGCTTTTATCCGACTTTCCGGACACCCAGCACAAAGAGGAAGTTTATTATTTGCTACATCTTACGGTAGAAGATAATTCTCCGGAGCGGTTGACTTGGCAAAACAAATTGATAACCGAATTTCCCAATTCAACTTACGCGAGACTGATTCGCGTTGGGGACACCAAAGACGAGAGAGGAGCTGCCTCGACTGATTCATACAAAGCTTATGAAGCGATCTACGCGCTCTACGCAAGCGGTGAGTATGAAAGAGCACTTGAAGAGATTGAAAGAAACTTCCCCAATTATCAAGGTGGACCACTTGAAGATAAATTCGCAGTGCTTCGGGTTTTTTTAGTAGGAAAAGTACGTGGAAGAGAGGCATATGCCGCAGCAATCAGCGAATTTATCAGACTTTACCCAAACAGTAATTACCTCGCAAGACTGAAAGAAATGCAGGAATTAAGTACATTGTCGGCTGGAAAGCGGCAATAGGAGAATCTATTTTTTGAACCTTTAAGACAACAATACCCTGCAAATGTTTGAATTTCAACCAGGAAAGTACCGTCGTACAATTCTTCGCCTATGGCGTTTTGTCGGAATCGGACTGGTACTGTTAATAGTATATGTGGTTTCTGTCAGCTTCAACCTGTTTTGGTTGTTTGGGGGAATGCCTGATTTAAAAACGTTGGAAAACCCTAAAAGTGAATTGGCCTCGGAACTCATTTCTGAGGATGGAAAGTCCCTAGGTAAATACTTCGTCGAAAACCGTACACGTATTGAGATTGGCCAGATCTCGCCGAATTTGATTGAGGCGTTGGTAGCGACCGAGGACGCCCGTTTCGTCAATCATTCGGGAATTGATGCCCGAAGCCTGTTGCGCGTTGCCAAAGGTGTGGCGACAGCCAGTGCTAGTTCTGGTGGAGGAAGTACACTGACACAGCAGGTTGCCAAGAACCTTTTCAATACTCGTTCCGAAGAATACGAAGGTCTTTTGGGAAAAATTCCGGTTGTACGTATAGTGATTGCGAAAACGAAGGAATGGATTCTGGCGGTGGTACTGGAAAGAAAATATACCAAGCAGGAGATCATGGAAATGTACCTGAACACGGTATCGTTTGGCAACAATACTTACGGTATTAAGGTCGCAGCAAAAACCTATTTTAACAAGGATGCTTCGGATCTCACCGTAACGGACGCGGCCCTGCTTGTGGGTATGTTACAAAACCCGACCCTGTATAATCCGTTGCGTTTCCCAACCAATGCGCTCAACCGTAGAAACACGGTTTTAGCACAAATGAATAAATATGATTATCTGGCTGACGAAAAATTCCAGGAGTTCAAAGAGAGGCCGCTTGGGATGAATTTTACAATTGACAGTCACAATACAGGACTAGCTCCATATTTCCGCGAGTCGATGCGTGGATATTTGAAAGCCTGGGTGAAGCTTTATAACGAGGAACATGGTACGAGTCTGGATTTGAACACGAGTGGGTTACGGATTTATACCACGATAGATTCGCGCATGCAAACCTATCAGGAACAGGCAGTTGCGCAGCATATGAAAGAACAGCAACGCCTTTTTGATGACCACTGGAAAGGAAGAAATCCGTGGATTGATAAGGATGGAAAAGAGATGGTGGGCTTCATTGACAAGGCGGTAAAACGTTCGCCTCATTTCATACAGCTGAAAAATGAAGTTGGGGAAGAAGAAGCCTGGCGTGTGATGCGTAAGCCTTATAAAATGAAAGTTTTCTCATGGGATGGCGGAGAAAAGACCGTGACGATGAGCCCGATTGATTCGATCAAATATTATAAAAGGCTTTTACGTATCGGGATGATGTCGATGGATCCTCGAACAGGCCGAGTGAAAGCATGGGTGGGTGGGATCAATTTTAAATATTTGAAATACGATCATGTGAAACAGGGGTCAAGACAGCCCGGATCGACATTCAAGCCATTTGTGTATCTCTCGGCTTTAGACAAAAATTTCCTGACACCCTGCGATCGTCTGACAGATGCACCTGTGTATTTTGGGCCAGAAGACGGTGTGCCCGGTGGATGGACGCCCAAAAATTCAACTAATAAATACTCTTATCAAAGTTTGTCGTTGCGTCAGGCTCTTGGGAAGTCTGTCAATACCATAAGTGCGCAGATCATGAAGATGGTGAAGCCGAAGACGGTAGTGGAATATGCTCATAAACTGGGAATTACGAGCCCGCTGGAAGAGAAACCATCTTTATGTTTGGGGATCAGCGATGTGTCAGTTTATGATATGGTAAGTGCCTACTGTTCTTTTGCGAACGGTGGACATCGTGCTGAAGCAGTTACGATCTTGAAAATTGAGGACCGTGACGGGAATCTTTTGGAGGAATTTTATCCAAAACAAAATCAGGAAATTAGCGCGAATATGGCATATGATATGCTATATCTGATGCGCGGGGCGGTTGAAGATCCGGGCGGAACAGCCGGAAGACTGAGGCAATATGGAGTTACAGAAGGAAATGAAATTGCTGCCAAAACGGGTACGACTTCCAATTATTCAGATGGTTGGTTTATGGGTATGACCCAAAATCTGGTTTCAGGCGTCTGGGTTGGGGGGGAAGACAGAAGTATCCACTTCCGTACTATTGCGTTAGGCCAGGGTGGACGACTTGCTATGCCGGCTTGGGGATTATTTATGCAAAAAGTGTATAATGATCAGACCTTGCAGCAATACAGAAAGGGACCTTTTCTTAAACCGGAAAATTACATAAGAGATTGTGGTACAGTATTCTCAGATAGTACTGATACCTATATCCCGCCATCCCGATCGGACGATGAAGGTGTACTTTTCTAATTACCTGATTCATTAATGAACATTCTTGTTGCCCCCGATAAATTCAGAGGCTCTCTTGATGCAGCTGAGGTAATAAAAGCTGTTTCAGATGGAATTCGAGAGGTTTCCGAAGAGATATCCATCGCTTCGGTTGAGCTGGCGGATGGTGGAGAAGGAACGATGCGAATTCTTACCGGGTTGGCGGAAGGGCAGTATATATCTGTTGAAGTACAAGACCCGCTAGGGCGTCCAATCAGCAGTCAATACGGATTTTCGGAAAAAACGGAAACTGCTTTTATAGAAATGGCAGTGGCTTCCGGCCTGAATTTGCTTGATTCATCGGAGCATAATCCCATGCTCACGAGCACATATGGGACTGGGGAGTTGATCTTGAATGCTATTGACAGTGGTGCGAAGCATATCATTCTGGGCATTGGAGGGAGCGCCACTACTGACGGAGGTATAGGCATGGCGGCCGCTATCGGATATCGTTTTTATAATGAACAAAACAACCTGCTTGACCCGGTCGGCGGTTCGATGACAGATATCCGGAAAATAGATAATTCGGAGGTTGACAAGAGACTAGACGATATTTCGGTGACAGTAGCATGCGACGTCACCAATCCTTTATTTGGAGAGTCTGGTGCTGCATATGTATACGGACCGCAAAAAGGCGCCGATCCGGAGATGGTAAAGATCCTTGATGATGGTTTGAAAAACCTCTCAAAAGTTGCCACGGATACTTTTGGCTCCGATCTAAGCCAGGTGCCGGGTGCAGGCGCGGCAGGAGGCTTGGGGGCTGGTGCATTATGGTTCCTGAATGCCCGGTTAAAAGAAGGTGTTGGCATTGTGATGGAACAAAGTAATATTGATCAGCTAATTGCTAATGCGGACCTTGTAATAACTGGTGAGGGGAAAGTGGATGAGCAAACGTTACAGGGAAAAGTCGTAAAAGGACTGGCTGATGTATGTCGCCAATACAAGGTTCCTCTGGTAGTAGTTTGTGGCACTCTATTGATTTCAGCTTCCGAACTGAGAAAAGCGGGTATTACGAGTGCAATTTCCGTTATTAATCGACCAATGGATCTCGAGACCGCAAGTGCTGAGGCATATACCCTGGTCAAAGAGGCAACTTTCCAGCTTGTAAATTTGTTTCAATCTTCTGTAGGCCGTCACAGATAGTATCGGCCGATTGGAAAAACTTTGACCCATAATATCTCACGCGTGTCCGATTTCAACTATAAAGAAGAGCTTATTAAAATTCCATTAGATCCCGGCGTTTACCGGTATTTTGACGAATATGGAACGATTATATATGTTGGCAAGGCCAAGAGCCTGCGTAACCGTGTGTCAAGCTACTTCCTGAAATCAAATCAACATGACAGAAAAACAAAACGCCTGGTTAGTCAGATCAGACGGATTGAATATACCATCGTTAATAGCGAATGGGATGCACTTTTGCTTGAAAATCAACTAATTAAACAAATTCAGCCGAAGTTTAATATCCTTCTCAAGGACGACAAAACCTTTCCATTTATTTGTATATCCAACGAGCTTTTCCCGCAGGTATATGTAACGCGCAATATGGACAGGTCGAAAGGAACTTATTATGGGCCTTTTGCCAATTTGCGATCGATGCATACTTTGCTTGATATGTTCAAGTCGCTGTATACCATTCGTTCTTGCCAGTTGGCATTAACCAAACAAACTATCGAGGCCGGCAAGTTTAAAGTTTGTCTGGAATATCATATCGGGAATTGTAAAGGGCCGTGTGAAGGTTTACAATCTGCGGAAGATTATAATATAGAAATCAATCAGGTTCATCATATTCTGAAAGGAAATCTGACAGGTCCGCAACAGTATTTTAAAGATAAAATGCTGAAGGCGGCGGAAGATATGGCCTTTGAACAGGCACATTCCTGGAAAACAAAAATCGAGCACCTTTCCAATTTTCAAAGCAAAGCGACTGTCATTAATCCGAAAATCGGAAATGTTGATGTGCTTACGATTGTGTCAGATGAAGAATCTGCATATCTCCATTTTATGAAAATAAAGGAGGGGTATATGGTAGCGGCTCAGACTTTGGAGGTGAAAAAGAAGCTGGACGAAAGTGATGAGGAGATCCTGACAATGATGATCGTGGAGATGCGGGAAACTTACGGGGACGAATCGCGGGAGTTGATCTCCAACCTGAAGCCTGATTTGGAAATGCGCCTGGAGGTTGTCGTGCCACAAATCGGTGATAAGAAAAAGTTACTGGATATGTCCATGAAAAATGTGATGTATTTCAGACGTGAAAAAGCAGAGCGCAGAGAAGTGGAGGCATCCGCAACATCTTCGAAAAAGGATCGGGTGCTGATCAAATTGAAAGCCGACTTGCAGCTTAAAGCTCTGCCGAGGCATATAGAATGTTTTGACAACTCGAATATCCAGGGTACTAATCCGGTTGCGGCGATGGTATGTTTTAAGGACGGAAAACCTTCCAAAAAAGATTACCGACATTTCAATATCAAAACGGTAATCGGACCAAACGACTTTGCGTCTATGACTGAAGTTGTGGGTAGAAGGTATCTTCGCATGATTGCCGAAAATGAAAAACTCCCCGATCTGATTGTTATTGATGGTGGAAAAGGTCAGCTGGGGGCGGCGTGCGATGCGTTGAAAGATCTGGGCTTATATGGTCAGGTTCCGATTATCGGTATTGCCAAAAGATTGGAAGAGATATACTTTCCAGAAGATTCCCTGCCATTGTATATTGACAAAAAATCAGAGTCACTTAAATTGATTCAGCAAGTTCGCGACGAAGCTCACCGGTTTGGCATCACTTTTCACCGCGACAAAAGAAGCAAAGGTAGCCTGATCAGTGAGTTGGAAGGAATAGAAGGTATTGGAAAAATAACCGCCACGAAGCTTCTTAAATATTTTGGTTCAGTAAAGGGGATCAGAGAAAGCTCTGTTGAGAAATTAACGGAGGTGGCGGGTGCATCAGTTGCACGTAAGCTTAGGTCATATTTTGATGCGATGGCGAATTGAGCCATTTACTTTGCTACTATGCGCGTTTTAAACGCTTGACCATAGAACGCCGATTTCAAATTGGGGCTAGCGTTGTAAACCAATATTTTTGCCAGCAACGTACCCGGTAGTCCAGGCGTTTTGGAAATTGAATCCACCTGTAATTCCGTCTACGTCAATTACTTCTCCGGAGAAAAATAAACCAGGAACAGACTTGCTTCCCATCGTAGTCTGATTTATGTTATCGAGTTGCACTCCGCCGCAGGTCACAAACTCCTCTTTAAAAGTAGTTTTTCCTTTCACTTCAAACTGACTGTTTGTCAGATATTCCACTAGTCGATTGATCATTTTGTGGCTGATTTCCATCCAGCGGAGGTTTTCTGGTATCTCTGCTTTTCCGGAAAATTCTTTCCAAAGTCGAACCGGTAAACCAAATTTCGCGTGAGATTGTATCAACTGTTTCCCGGACAAGGTCTTTTCTGCCATTAGTATCTCGCGTACTTTCTCCTCATTATATTCAGGCACCCAATTGATACGGCAGACAAAATCATACTGATTTTCAGACAAAAGTCGGGCTCCCCAGGCAGAAAGTTTCAAAACTGCTGGGCCGCTAAAGCCCCAATGCGTGATCAATAGAGGACCGCGCCATTCGAGTTTTGATCCGGAAATTTTTACCAGACAATCCTGCACCGCAACTCCGGCAAGATTTAACAACGGATTATTCGGTGTGTTGAATGTGAAAAGTGAGGGAACAGGTTCAATGATATCATGACCATGAGACTGTATCCAGTCAAACCCACTTAATTTTGGATATCCACCGGTAGCAACTAAAAGCCGGTCTGCGATTAGTATTTCGTCCGTATCGGTTTCAAGTCTGAATTTTTTCTCAAAATCTTCGATAGAGATCGTGAAGTTTTTTACTCCGCAGCTTGTCCGAACCTCAACTCCTGACTTTTTCGCTTCCGTCATAAGGCATTCAACGATCGTATGAGAAGAATTTGTGACCGGAAACATCCGTCCATCGGCTTCTGTTTTCAGTTCGACCCCACGTTGCTCAAACCATCGGACAGTGTCCGAGGCATCGAATTGCTCAAAGAGTTTGCGAAGCATTTTTTCGCCCCGGGGATAGTTTTTGATAAAAAATCTGCGTTCCAGTGGCTGATGGGTAACATTGCAACGGCCACCGCCAGATATCCTTACTTTATTTAAAACAGTCCTGCTTTTCTCAAGAATTGTAATCCTCGCTTCTTTAAATAATTCCGCAGCAGTAATAGCCGCGATAAACCCCGAAGCGCCGCCCCCAATAATTACAATCTCCATGAATGGCTGATTTTTAAAATTTCACAAAATGAATCCATTAATGGGTAATCTGCAAATTCTTTTTCTAACTTGCTCTGAGAGCATGACGTTTCTGGCGTTTAATTTTGGATGATTTTGCAATACAATGACTACCTCCTGACACCAATTGGCTGAGTAGACATTTTGTAAAACTTCAAAACAAAGCTCGATGCCAGCTCTCTGATAGAATCAATTTTTATTTAGCCCTGAGAATATATGCAAAACGTTCTTGTAGTAGGTCTTGGTAAAGTAGGAAGTTTGGTCGGCACATTGCTCGCCAAACGCTTCAATGTAACGGGTGTCGACAAAAAACTGCCGGAACATACCGTTTTTGAGACAAAAATTGGGGATATATCTAATCACGAATTTCTCGAGCAGGTTTTGAAAGGTCAGGATGCTGTGGTTTCCTGCATGCCATATTACCTCAATTTGCCCATCGCAACGGCCGCATTCAACAACGGAATTCATTATTTCGATTTAACCGAAGATGTGAATACGACTGCGGTGATTCGTGAGATGGCAAAAAGCAGTCGATCCGTTATGGCACCTCAATGCGGACTGGCTCCCGGTTTTATCGGGATTGTGGGTACTGATTTGACAAGAAAATTTACAAAGATACGGGATATTGAATTACGGGTTGGTGCCTTGCCAAGATACCCCAATGGGCTTCTTGGATATTCTTTTACATGGTCGCCGGCTGGCGTTGTCAATGAATATCTGAACGATGCCGAGGTGATTCACAATGGCGTCAAGAAGATGGTGCCTTCTCTGGAAGGAATAGAATTGATCAATATCGAAGGTCAGGAATTTGAGGCATTTACCACTTCTGGTGGCTTGGGAACCATGTGCGAGACATTCGAAGGGAAAGTGGATACGTTGAACTACAAGACAATCCGATATCCAGGCCATTGCAGTCTTATGCGTTTTTTGTTATATGAATTGATTCTCAAAGAGAACCGGGAGTTAACTGAAAAGATATTGACAGAAGCGAAACCGCCTGTACAGCAAGATGTTGTATATGTGTATGCGGTGGTGGAGGGATGGAAAGGAGAACATCTTGAAAGGGAAGAGTTTTATCGGGCATATCACCCGATCGATATTGACGGTGAACATTGGCGGGCCATTTCATGGACAACGGCCGCTTCCATAGCCGCAGTGGTTGAAATGGTGGCAGATGGTTCGCTCCCGGACAAGGGTTTTATCAAACAGGAAGATATTATTTTGGCCGATTTCCTGAAAACGGAAAATGGGAGATACTTTTCAGAACACGAGGAGTAAATCGGTATAAATACACATAAATATGGCAGATATTCAAAGGGTTTTAGCAAATCTCGGAATAAAGAGAACGAATCCGGGGATATATACCGGAGCTGGGATATGGCAGGAAAAAGGGGCTTTACTGGATTCATTCTCTCCGGTTGACGGCGGTTTGATAGCTTCGGTATATATGGCCGATAAATATGATGAGGTAGCAGATATTGCCACAGACGCTTTCAAAATATGGAGGGAAATTCCGGCTCCGAAAAGAGGGGATATCGTACGTCAGATTGGGGACGCACTGCGATCGCAGAAAGAGGATTTGGGCATGTTGGTGAGCCTGGAAATGGGAAAGAGTATTCAGGAAGGCCTAGGGGAAGTGCAGGAAATGATTGATATTTGTGATTTTGCAGTGGGGCTCTCGCGACAACTGTACGGCCTTACGATGCAAACTGAACGTTCAATGCACCGAATGTATGAACAATGGCATCCGCTTGGGGTGGTTGGCGTCATTTCAGCCTTTAATTTCCCTGTTGCGGTTTGGTCTTGGAACGCGATGATTGCCTGGATTTGCGGAAATGTCTGCATATGGAAACCTTCGGAAAAAACGCCTCTGTGCGCAGTTGCATGCCAGCATATTGTAAGTCAGGTATTTCAAAAAAATAATATTCCAGAGGGAGTTTCCTGTGTTATTATCGGTGGCAGAGAAGCGGGGGAATGGCTTGCTCAGAGTAAGAAAATTGCCTTGGTTTCGGCAACTGGCAGCACAAGAATGGGAAAATCCGTGGCAGCCGCTGTTGCTAATCGACTAGGGAAAAGTCTGCTCGAGCTTGGTGGAAACAATGCCATTATAGTAACGCCCAGTGCCGATCTCAAAATCGCAATTCCTGGTATTGTTTTTGGAGCAGTTGGAACTGCTGGTCAGCGCTGTACATCCACACGCAGGTTGATTATTCATTTCAGTATTTACGAGGAATTGACCGAAAGACTTAAGGCGGCATACGACCAGATCCGCATAGGAGATCCGCTCGACACTGAAATACATATGGGTCCGCTAATAGATGCTCAAGCTGTGCGACTGTATACTGCCGCCGTTGAAAAGATAAAAGAGGAGGGAGGCGTCTTTTTGGTGGAACCTGGCCTATTGGAAGGGCAAGGTTTTGAGTCTGGTTGTTATGTTAAACCTTGTGTTGCCGAGGTCAGAAATGATTTTAATATCGTTCAAAGCGAAACTTTTGCACCAATTTTGTATCTAATTAAGTACGAAGAGTTGGAGGAAGCCATAAATCTGCAAAATGATGTACCTCAGGGCCTATCCTCTTCCATTTTTACAACCAATATCCAGGAGGCTGAATTGTTTCTTTCTTCTCTCGGATCGGACTGTGGAATTGCTAATGTGAATATTGGTACTTCTGGTGCAGAAATTGGTGGAGCTTTTGGAGGTGAAAAGGAGACCGGGGGTGGTAGAGAGTCGGGGTCAGATGCCTGGAGAGCATATATGCGTCGGCAGACAAACAGCATCAATTATGGAAAAACGCTTCCCCTGGCGCAGGGAATAAAGTTTGAAATCAGCTAACTAATATTTTTAACTTTGTTAGTAAAAGGTTGACGGCAAAATGAATATTGCCACACTGCTTCAAACACACGAATGATTAAGTAATTTAACATTGTTTAATATAGGTTCGTGTTGACTGGAGATTTAAATCATTACCATTATTGTATTAAAACTGAAACTCAAGGAGACATTAAAATGCGATATCAGCTTACAACTAATCAGATTGCCTCAAAGGTTTCAGAGGAAACCGTAATCCTAAATCACGACAAAGGATCTTATTATGGGCTGGATGCAGTGGGGGCGGTGGTTTGGGATGAACTTGAGAAAGGTGCTCAGTCCATTGATACGCTTTGTGAAGCAGTTTCTGCTGAATACGACGTGGAATTGGCCAAATGTAAAGATGATATATCAGGCCTTTTGAAAGAATTAATCGCCGAAGGGCTGGTTGAAGAAACTGAATAGAAATTGGGGAAGGCAAGCAGATTTTGGCAAAAATGGCAGCAACTGTCGGGTTTCGGAAAATTAACTTTTTTGAAATCGGCAGGTGTTCTGCTTGTTATCAAAGCCGGTCTGATTTTTCTGCCTTTTAGCAGTTTTCGAAGAATATATTCCAAATTGACGTATTCCGATCACTTTAGGAGTTTGAGTGATCAACAGATCAGCGAAGTTGTATGGGCCGTAAATATAGTGGCCAACAATCTCCCATTTCAACTATTATGTCTCCCACGCGCATTAGCTACAAAATATTTACTGAGAGATGTAGACTCTCTTGTACTGCAGATCGGAGTGGATGTGAACAAAATGCAAAGTTCTTTCGAAGCTCACGCCTGGGTGGAGAAAAATGGACGGATTATTATCGGAGAATGGCCGGAAACAACTTCATATCACACACTTTGGGCGTGGGAGTGATTTCACTTGAAAACAACAAATGCATTTTTACAAAGCGTACGGACTCCATATACATTCAGAAATTGAGCTGCCCGAGCTGGAGTCGGATATACAGTCGGAGCCTGATTTGACGATCCATCTAAGGCACGTTCATTTACCTGATGATTTACAGGAGACGAAAATTTTCAGAAGGGGAATTAAAGCTAATTTTGGACAGTCGGGTAACAACCAACTTTTTTTACAATGGCCTGGTGTCGCTGATTTTGAAGCCATTGATGGAAAATTACTTATTGTAAATAGCTTTACAAGTGATCGCGAATTGCTTAGCCTTTTTACCGTAAGTGAGGCATTGGGACTGATCCTTTTTCAAAAGGGGTTTTTCCTGTTGCATGCTAGTTCGGTAAATGTGGGAAATGAGGCGTGGTGTTTTATGGGCGATCCCGGTGCGGGAAAATCCACGAGTGCTGCAGCATTTGTTAAAGCGGGGTGTCCACTGTTAAGTGACGATCTCACAGCCATTTACTTCGAAAATGGCGCAGCCTATGTGCTGCCTGCATATCCACAGCTGAAAATATGGGAGAATACGGCAACCGGTCTGGATTATGCCAATGAGGATTTGAGGCCTTTGACCGAAGGACACAACAAGTTCTCGCATATCCCCGATGAGCTCTTTGGCCATGATCCAGTAAAGTTAGCCCATATCTTTTTCCTAAGTGAAACAAGTGAAACGCCGGAATTGGAAAGGTTATCTCCTTCGGAGGCGCCCACAGAATTACTGCGGCATTTTCCATTAGCAATTGACATTTTGACTCCCGAGGTAATAAAGACCCATTTCATGCAGAGTCTAAAGTGTTTTCAGCTAGCATCTCTGTGGAAAAAGAGCCGTGAACTCAACTTCCAACTGCTGGAAAAATGGGTAAAAACGAGCGTCGATACACTTATGCCGGTGGTGCAATCATAGGTTCATATGCCTCTTTCAAGCGAGCTCTCTTTCCTGATTTCGGCAGTCATTTCCGAGAATTCACAAGTTAACGTGAGTTTTAAGAATCTGGACTGGCAGCGTATCGCCCAATTGAGTGAATGGCATTCCATTGTTCCCCTGGTGTATCCATTTTTGGAAAAAGGGGAGGCTGAAAATATACCGGACGATATTTTAAAGGAACTCCGGCATATGAGTATGGAGCAGGCCGTAAGCAATATGATGTTTCTGAAAACATCCATATCCCTGTATGAGAAGCTGACTGAGAAGGGAATTAAAGCATTCCCTATGAAAGGGGCGATATGGGCCTGGTTGCTATATGAGAAACCCGGGCAAAGGGCGTTTGGAGACATAGATATTTTTGTTGATGCGTCACAAATTCAGGCGGCCTTGGCGGTGCTTGAGGAAAACGGTTTTGCCCCTGATCTGTATCGTGAGTATTTGCTGAAAACTGAAAAACTCAGAAAACTCTATATAGCCACCGATTATCAACTTCCACTTATACCGACATCCCAAAATCATGTAAAATCGGTTGAGCTTCAGTGGAATTGCTCCTACCCGCGATACCAGTTTTCCTTTGATTGGGCTCAGCTTATGTCAGAACCGATGGATATGGAATTCCTGAAAAGTAAAATTCAAATTCCGTCGTGGGAAATGCAGCTGCTGATGATGGTGATTCATCATGCAGGGGTAGAACAATGGGACAAGCTCAAATATTTTGGTGATTTTATCAGGTTACTCCGCCGAAATGCGGGGAATATGGATTGGCTGTTAATCAGAGAAACGATCCAGAAGGCAGGTTTTTTTAAGCTATTCTTACAATCTTTGGGATTGGTTTACAAACTCACCGGAGAAGACTATTTGAAATACTTGCCCGGCGAATCGATCGAAAAATATCCCAGTGCAGGATTCTATAATGATATCATCATGCACTGGGAAAATACGCGCTACAAACCGACTACAAAGTCGGTGCAGATTTTTAATTACAATATGAAGTACCGCGATCGGCTCTCCGACAAATTAAGGATACTGTCGGCGCATATCAATTACCTCACACGCTTCTCACTGATTTTTAGTAAAGCCAAGTGGTACTCTGGTAAATAGTTCTCAGTTAATAATACCAAGATTTTCCTCTTGACCCGATCCCTGAGAATATTAAACCTGAATGAGCTCCTCCTGACAATCCTTGACCATATTCCGAAGTACACCTACTTCAATTGCAGTCGAATGGTTCCGGATATTACCTGAGACGGCCCCAAAATATTCAATCCCTCACCCGTATTAAACGAATCGACATTGGCCGTAAGTGCTTCAATCGCCACACAATCTCTGGCCG
This sequence comes from Dyadobacter sp. HNCC25DJ184, assembly GCF_056895215.1. NCBI lineage: Bacteria > Pseudomonadati > Bacteroidota > Cytophagia > Cytophagales > Spirosomataceae > Dyadobacter > Dyadobacter sp. HNCC25DJ184. The sequence goes on from NZ_JBXHAQ010000010.1 coordinate 153,559, forward strand.
CCGGAGTATATACAACAAGATAATTAAACTTCCCTTCGCCGGTTTCCTGAGTGATAGACAATCTGACATTCTGATTGTCGGATATTAGCTCTGTAGTCGCAATTTCGCTATCGTTTTTTACAATAAAACAATTATCAAACTGTTTCCGGAACAGAAGCGTCGGACCCTCGATTGAGTAAGGATCTCTGCCAATTGGAATCAGGTTGTCGTCGAACCGAACGATGGTATCTGAAGGAATATTGATTTTCCATGCGTCTGCATCTTCATTTCCCAGATGAAAATAGGGATGCCAGCCAAACATGACAGGACATGGTTTTGAACCTTTATTCTCACCTTCATAAGTAAGGGAAAAAACACCATCATTTGAAAGTGAGTAAGTCACAGAGAAGAGCACATTAAATGGATATCCTTCAGGATTGTCAATATGATAGGTCAGTTTAATAGCTGCATGATCCTCTGAAATGCTTTGTTCTGCAATCTGGAAATGGTTTTTTCGCACCAACCCATGAATCGCATTCTGTCCACCGGTCTCATTTAAGGCCAGCTGATATTCTTTTCCAAGAAATTTATATTTACCCTGGGGTATACGGCTGGCAAATGGGAAAAGAAGTTCACTTGCACTTTGCGTATCATTTTTGAGAGCCTCCCGAGTGACCGGCGTTTTCAGTAACGAAAATAGTGTCACCTCTTTCCGTAAAGAAAGTTGTCTGACAATTCCTCCCAACTCAGGGATTACAACAAAACGGTTACCGGTTGATGGTTGCTGAACAACATATTCGGTAAGATCTCCAAACTGTTGCTTTATGATTTCAAATGACATGTTCAAAAGCTTTAAATAGGATTTATTATTGCAAAATAAAAAAATAAAACCGGACAGAAGCCTGCCCGGTTTTATTTCGTATACGATATACCAACTTTAAGATGGAGTTACATCTTTGGTTTCGGCTAATGCCTCAGCTTTTTCCTCAGCTTCGTGCTCTTTTACCGCTTCCTCATGTATCGCAGCCTCTTCGTTTGAACGACGATTAATGTATGCTTGATAACTGGTTTCGCGTTCGTGAGGGCGTTTACCAATCAATTTCTCGAGATCACTCTGGAAAAGAATTTCTTTCTCAAGTAGTTCCTTCGCCAATACTTCCAAAGCCTCACGCTTTTCACTCAAAAGATTTTTAGCAAACTGATATGCCTGATCTACCAACTTACGAACCTCTTCATCAATAACTTGCGAAGTTGATTCTGAATATGGTTTTGTGAAATTGTAATCACTTTGTTTGGAATCGTAGAAAGAGATATTTCCGATCCGATCATTCATTCCGTACATCGTAACCATGCTATATGCAACTTTGGTAACTCTCTCCAGATCGCTCAACGCACCTGTTGAAATTTTACCGAAAACCACATCTTCCGCTGCACGACCACCTAAAGTCATACACATTTCATCAAAAAGCTGCTCAGTTCTGTACAAATATTGCTCTCTCGGTAGATACTGTGCATAACCCAAGGCTGCAACCCCACGAGGAACTATTGATACTTTCACCAATGGATCAGCATGTTCCAGGAACCATCCTGCTACTGCGTGACCAGCTTCGTGATATGCAACAATCTCTTTTTCCTCAGGAGAAATCAGTTTATTTTTCTTTTCGAGCCCACCAATCACACGATCCATCGCATCCTGAAAATCTTGCATTGTTACCTGGTCACGATTACGACGAGCAGCAATAAGAGCTGCCTCATTACAAACGTTCGCAATTTCTGCACCGGCAAAACCAGGCGTCTGCGATGACAGCTTTTGTATATTGACGTCTTCTGACAGAGTCAATGGTTTCAAATGCACTTTGAAAATTGCTTCACGACCAATCACATCTGGCTTGTCAACCGATATCTGGCGGTCAAAGCGACCAGGACGCAATAGAGCCGGATCCAAAACGTCAGGACGGTTAGTTGCAGCAACGATAATGATACCTGAGTCAGTAGCAAAACCGTCCATTTCAACTAGTAACGAGTTCAACGTGTTTTCACGTTCGTCGTTAGAACCAGGCATGGCACCACGGCCACGAGAACGACCAACCGCGTCAATCTCATCAATGAAAATGATACACGGCGCCTTTTCTTTCGCTTGTTTGAAAAGGTCACGAACACGAGCCGCACCCACCCCAACAAACATTTCAACGAAGTCAGATCCTGATAGTGAGAAGAAAGGTACTCCCGCTTCTCCGGCCACCGCTTTTGCAAGAAGGGTTTTACCAGTTCCGGGAGGTCCTACAAGAAGTGCTCCCTTCGGAATCTTGGCTCCCAATTTCTTGAATTTATCAGGACTTTGAAGGTATTCAACAATTTCCTTTATTTCTTCTTTTGCTTCATCAAGACCCGCTACATCGTTAAATGTAATCTTAACCTTGGCTTCGGCATCGAACAGGGTTGCTCTCGAACGGCCGATATTAAATATCTGCCCTCCAGGTCCAACTCCACCAGACATACGGCCCAAAATGAAGTACATGACAAGGATCATGACAATGAAGAAACCCCAGGTGCCCAGAAAACTGGTCCAGTCATTTCTTGTATCCACAACGAAAGTCACTTTATCGTCATCGGGCACACCTTCCTGCATTTTATCGAAATCCTTCTTAAAGGTTTCGGCAGACGTTACCTGGAATTGATAATGAGATGGTGATTCACCTCCGAAGTAGTTATTTTCCTTTGAAATAACCTTATACTTATCGAGCTTCAAAGCTTCCGGCTTCAAAGTGACCTCTACAGTCTTGTCATTGACAATGGTGACGCGCTCAACTTCTTTGTCGGCAACCATTTTTTCAAACCTCTTCTGAGTGGTGTCTCTGACAGTTGAAGTTTTATTGAGGTAGGTTATTCCTAATATAGTAGCTATGAGAGCGGCAATAATCCATCCTTGGTATCCTTTTTGGGGACTTTTGGGGTTTAGTGGCCCTCGCTTATTATCGTTTTCGGACATTCTAATGTAATTAAGAGGAAACTTATTTAACAACGTTTGGCTAACAGCTATTGTTCAACCAGGGCCAGAATTATGCTATTGAGCAAGCGAGTCTTCGAAGTGTGTGACCTCTGCGTCACCCCACAATTCCTCAAGATCGTAATGTTTGCGCTTGTCTTTTACAAAAATGTGAGCGACCACATCCACATAATCTATCAGAATCCATTCTCCATTGGCCTTACCTTCTTTCTGCCATGGTTCGTTTTTCGAGTATTTATACACTTCATCTTCAACAGAATTCGCCAAGGCGTCGATCTGAGTATCAGAGTTACCAGAGCAAATTACAAAAAAATCGGTTATTGAATTTTTGACTTTGCGAAGATCCATTATTGTAATATCCAACCCTTTTTTCTCAGCCATCCCCTTCGCCACCAACTCAGAGAGTTCTTTTGAAGATAGTTCTTTATTTTTGCGTTCTTTCATGCTTAGTTAATTCCCATTTCTATAAACCCTAAAATAAAGCAAAAAAATTGTACAACTCTATACAAGAAACGTTAATTGTTGGTAAAAAGGTGATATATCTGCCAAGTTGTCATTCCACAAACGACATAGCGGCGGAATTAGTACAGAACGGACTCGGCGAAGAGGGCACCGTTGTCATTACTGACGATCAAACTAAAGGCAAAGGCCAGCGGGGTACCGGATGGACATCTGGCGTAGCCGAAAATCTGACTTTTTCGGTTATTATCTCCCCAAAATTTATCTCGATTTCAGATCAGTTTCTTATCAGTCAAACTTTTGCATTGGCAGTGAATGCATTCCTGTTGTCAAAAAAGCTGGACTCTAAAATCAAATGGCCGAACGATGTTATGATCGGCAATAGGAAAGTATGTGGAATGTTGGTTGAAAACTCAATTCAAGGTGCTGCAATCGCCTCGTCTGTTGTGGGTATTGGGTTGAATATCAACAAAGTAGCTGGTGGGATTCGCGCTACTTCCGTTGGGGAGCGATTGGGTTTAAAATTGTCATTACAGGAAGAATTCAGGGGTTTGGTGTCTTTTCTGGATGCGTATTATCTGCGACTTCGGGCGGGAAATTACGAGGTACTTCGATCCGAGTATCTGTCGAATCTATTGGGAATCAATCAAAAAAGAAATTACCGTTTCTCCTTCGGTACAGCGATGGCGACCATTGTCGGTATTGGTCCACTTGGAAAATTGCTGGTCAACGTGGAAGGAGAAACAGGCACTCTTGAACTGGATATCAAAGAGCTGGAATGGATATGGGAGGATTAACCCCATTTCCCCAAAACTAGCATTACCAGACAGCTTATGCCCAGTCCAAGCGATTCGCGTGCTTCTTCAATATTGATACTGCGCATCTGAGTTTCTCCAAAAAATATGCCTTCAAAATGTGGAGGCCATTGTAACACTGCTGCGATTAGATAACCGCCAGCCATAGCGTAAAAAACCCAGCTTGGCCATAAGTCTCTAAGGCTCATGTAGCAAGCAAGCGCTGCAATACTATATGTAAATATCCAAATGGCCGAATCAGGGTCATTTAACTGGAAATAGGAAAATAAGATGAATATTAAACCAAAAACAATTTTGAAGATTTTCATGATAGGTTGCTGGGTTATTGCTTGTTCTGTTTAGGCGTTCAAGGTAAAATATTTTTATTAAATTGGATATATAGGTTGATGAATATCATAAAAATGCACCATCATCATTTTCATCTTTCCGCCGACGCCATCCGGATCATTTCACTTACTTCCACACTCAAAAATCCAAATTCATCGATCACTTTACCGGTTATTTTGTAAACTCCTTTGCCCGAAAACTTGTATTGTTTGACTGTAAGTGGAAAATGAACTGTGTCAATGAAGTGGCCCTGACGATCTATAAAAGTACCAAACTGCATCGTTTCTCCTTTTGAAGTCCTGGTATTTTTGATCGTGACCATATACCCATACATCGTAACCTGTTGATTGATATACTGATACAAATCCGCAGCGAAAATGCCATTTGGAATTTGAATTTTGGTTAGGTCAAAGGGACTGCTCAGCGCAAATCCGAGCAATTCGATCTGGTCATAGGCGTCATCTGTAGCAGTGGAATAAAAGGTTGGGAGACTGAAATCTTTTGTCTGCGTCTGAAAAAGCTGCTTCTGTGGAGTTTTGTTTGGCGTTTTATTAAGCCTGAAAGTAGCTTTCCATAGCAAAGTCTTTTGGTCGATTCCGGTAAAACGAAAGGCGTTGATCCGAATCAGGATAGTCAGCTGTTCAATTGAAATGGACACCCGGTCCAGAAAATTGTTGAGGGATTCGAATGCGCCATCCAGTTGCCGCGCCTTCAGAATATTGGCAATAGTGCGTGCCTCGAGTTGACTGAGCATCTGCATACCCAGATATATAGTCTTTCCTTCAATGACAGTCTCCGACAAACTGTGGTTGATACAAGGCGGCTGAATGTCCGCACCCTTCATACGCGCTTCGTGAACATATAACTCCGGCGTATAAAAACCACCCCCGTTATTGATCGTGGCAACCATATACTCCAGCGGAAAATAGGTTTTCAGAAAAAGACTTTGGTAGCTTTCTACGGCGTAGGATGCAGAATGCCCTTTCGCGAAGGCATATCCCGCGAAACTCGCTATTTGGTTCCAGATATCTTGAGTGATTTGAGGATCATACCCCCGTTCGATACAGTTCTGGAAGAATTTATTTTTAACATATTCAAACTCTTCCCTTCCACGAAACTTCCCGCTCATTCCTCGTCTGATCACATCGGCTTCACCAAGCGTTAGTCCCGCAAAATAATGCGCAACTTTGATAACATCTTCCTGATATACCATAACCCCGTAGGTTTCTTCCATGAGCTCCAAAAGCTGTTCTGGCGCGTTTTGGCGTCTTTCGGGATATCGATGACGAAGAATATATTCCCGCATCATCCCGCTTTTTGCAACGCCTGGCCGGATAATGGAACTCGCTGCCACTAGCCCGAGGTAATTGTCCACTTCGAGTTTTTTGAGCAACATCCGCATCGCAGGCGATTCCACATAAAAGCACCCGATGCACTCAGCCCGCTTGATCAGGTTGTTGATATTCGGGTCTTTTTTGAATCGGTTAACATCATTTATATCAATCGGCGGCTGTTCGGGGCGATTATAGCGGATCACATCCAGCGTCTCTTTTATCTTAGCTAATCCCCTCTGACTGAGTATATCATACTTGAATAACCCCACGTCTTCAGCAATCACCATGTCAAATTGCGTAGTAGGGAAACCTTTTGGAGGCAGGCTAGTAGCTGAAAAATAATGAGTAGGTCGTTCAGAAATCAGAATACCCCCGGCGTGAATGCTTAAATGATTGGGCTGATTGTTGGCTTCCAGGTATCCTGCATATTTGATGACAAGTTGCGATATATGGTCGAGTTTGTTCAGTTCATATTTACCATCGCTGAGCGCATCAATTTCATGGGTAGGCAAGCCAAACACTTTCCCCAATTCTCTCACCGCGGAACTATGCTGAAAAGTGCTATATGTGGCCAGTAATGCCGCTTGTCCATTTTGACCAAACCGCTCAAATATATAGCGGGTTATATCTTCCCGATCTCGCCATGAAAAATCAATGTCAAAATCCGGTGGATTTTTCCGGTAGAGATTCATAAATCTTTCGAAATACAAATCGAGCTCTATGGGATCTACGTTGGTGATATTCAGCAGGTAAGCAATAATACTATTAGCGCCGCTGCCCCGCCCGACATAATAGTAATCCTTGTGCCGGGCATAATTGACTATGTCATGGTTAACAAGAAAAAAAGGTATGAAATCCTGCTGGGCGATAAGGTCAAGTTCGGTGGATATCCGATCAAAAACTTTGTCAGTAACCTGATCGCCATATCGATATCCGATTCCCTCGTAGCTCAGCCTACGGATCAACGCCACATCGTCTTCCTTATTTTTGCCGAAAACTTTGAGATTCTGATGCTCCCGGTTGTCGCCAAAGCTGAAATTAATACTGCATTCATCCAGTAGCTTTTCAGTGTTGTAAATGATTGATGGATATTCAGCGAAACTTGAAGCAAGTTGTCCAATCGGCAACATCTGCTCGCTTTCTGGTGCGGTATCGAATATCGTGATTTTTTGAAGCAGCGTATTTTCGTCAACGGCTCGTAATAACCGATGCATGCTATGCTCTTTCTTATTACGAAAAGTAACAGGCTGAAGAATCACGAAGCGATCCTGAAATTGATAAAGCCGTGAATACCTGATTTTGCGCAGGTCGCCTGCCGTTACACCAATATATTCGTTTGGAGAAAAGGATGTTTTCTCTGATTTTAACAGCTTTTCGAAGGGGTATATTACGGCGGAATTCTTAAAAGATGGCGCTTCGGCCGGGATATCGGTTTTGTTTTGAAGGTGGAGAGAAAGAAACTGGTTCAGTTCTTGAAAGCCTTCATTGTTTTTCGCAATTGCCACAAACTGCTGTTGAAAGCCATTCCTGAAATCGATGCCGACAACCGGTTTAATGCCAAGCTGACGAGCAAGCCGAATAAAATTAAGACAGCCGGAAGTGTTGTTGATATCGGTCAAAGCAATGGCGTTATATCCATTACCCTTCGCGAGTTTCAGCAAATCTTCCTCCGGAATAGTACCGTAACGCAGACTGAAATATGAATGGCAATTGAGGAGCATTGATTTTTGAAGATTGAAACGTTTCGGTTATTTTCTTGATTATGAGAAAGTTAAAGAACATTCACCCAGGTCAGTGAGATCATCAAAGGAATAAGAAGAGTAACAGCACACACAGCTCTCAGGCTTAGCAAGTATTTCGGGACTTCATCGAAATTTTGGTTAGGGTTACGGGACGATTATGATCGGGAAGAAGTACAACTTTTAATTCACCAGGAGCTGTTAAATACTCAAAAGCTCCGTCAGTAGGTTGCGTAGCAACCCGCGTTTCATTTGTTAATTTCCCTCTTTCACGCATTCCGATGCGCAGGTACGAATGCCGGCTCGCCGTTAAATGGGTTGCCTGTACCACCGATATCTGAAATCTCCATCGTATTTCCCCAGGTAAGTATCTGCTTACCGTGCTTATTGTTGCCATAACGGTTACGGATATAATCCATTTCCTGATATAGATTTAGCCTTTCTTCTGTGTCGTCAAAACAATTGATCTGATAATTTCCAGTCACCAGATCGCTGAAATTGACTCCAACTAAACGTACCATCATCCGGCGATTATATAGCTGATCAAACAAGCGCTCTATCTGTGGAATCAGAATATGGTCGGCAGAAGTATAGGCTATTTTTAACTGCCTGGAAAAGGTATTAAAGTCGGAGTAACGAATTTTGACAGATATGCATGATGTTAATTTGTTGCCTGTCCGGAGCTGGAAAGCGAGATTTTCTGCCATAGCCCTCACCATTTCGCGCATCCGTTTTACGTCCGCCGTGTCTTTCCCAAATGTTCGTTCATTGGATATTGACTTTCGTTCGTGGAAAGGGATAATAGGGGAGTTGTCCAGCCCGTTGGCTCTATTCCATAAAACAATTCCATTTTTTCCAAGCACCGTTCCCATCATTTCCATGGGCATTTCCTGAATTGTTTTGATCTGCCTTACACCAAGGTTATAAAGAATCTGATTGGTTTTTTCACCCACCATCGGAATTTTCTTCACTGGCATCGGAGCCAGAAAAGGCTTTTCGTTTCCGGCATCAATTTTCAGCTGGTTATTAGGTTTGGCTTCTCCGGTAGCAATTTTTGACACGATTTTGTTTCCCGACAGCCCGAATGAAATCGGTAATCCTGTTTCTCGAATAATGCGTTGCCGAAGTTCTGTGGCGATTTGATAGCACCCAAAAAAACGATCCATTCCAGACAAATCAGCATAAAATTCATCAATACTCGCTTTTTCAAAAACAGGAACCTGCTCTCGGATAATTTCAGTTACAATCTTTGATTCCTTGGAGTAAGTACTGCCCTCGCCGCGGATGACTAGCGCCTCGGGACAGAGGTTACGCGCCATTTTCATCGGCATTCCCGAATGGATACCGAAAGCGCGGGTTTCGTAGCTGCAGGCGGCCACAACTCCGCGGTCTCCCACTCCGCCAACTAAAATGGGTTTGTCATTTAGCCGACTATCGTTCTTTCTTTCAACAGAAACGAAAAATGTGTCAAGGTCCAGATGTAATATCGTGCGATCCATAATCATTTGGAATTTTTACAAATTTATGGAATATTTCCAAACATATGGATATTGTCCATATTGTTTTATGGAATATTTCCGGAAAATAGATAGCTTTGTGAGAACGAGAGGGTTAGACAGCAAAATGCCTCAACTTTTAAATAATTTTCATGGCCATCGAACAGGAATATAAGAGGTTTAAGCAGATACGAGAGGAGTTGAATTTCACACAAAGCGCTTTTGCTGAGCAACTTGGAATAGGTGCGACGACCGCGGATATAGAACGGGGCCGAACCCGAATTCCGGGATATGTGGTGAAAGAATTGCTGAAGCAACACAAGATTAACCCACTGTGGTTGTTTGGTGAAAGTGAGGACAAATATCTCCACCCCGCATCCGGGAATATTACACCTTCTATCGTGACGGTCCATAACGACGGGAATGAAAATATCGTGATGGTGAATGCGAAGGCAGCTGCCGGATATCCATACAATATTGGGGATTCTAACTGGTTTGAAGCTTTGCCCGCCTTCTCAATTCCGTTGCCGGAATATCATAATGCAACATTCCGCGGCTTTCAGGTCGAAGGAGACAGTATGCAACCTGCATTACAGCCGGGGGACTGGATTATGGGAAAAGCGGTTAGCGATCTGGAAAATCTGAGCAGCAAATACATGTATGTTGTGGTCACTCTGGACAGTATTCTGGTCAAAAAAATCGATATAGGCAAAAACAGCGATATGATACGTCTTATTTCTCTTAATCCGGAATATAGCCCTATTCGGTTGAATAAGAGCGAGGTGCAGGAGCTCTGGCAGGTGAACAGCAAAATCTCAACTTCGCTGGAAGTTGCAACATCAGATGTGGGTTTTGAGAAATTGTATCAGGAAATCCAAGAGCTAAAACAGGAGGTTAAGAAGATTGTGAAGTAAGTTAATATCTTTGTCCGGAGTTCAGCCGTTTATTTTTACACACTAATTTTATTTCAGATTAATGCCAAAGTTGTTTCCCTACCTGTTGGTCAATGATTTTTTAGAACCGGAATTGAACCAGGAAATATTGGATTTTGCAATTGAAAAGCAGAGCGAATTTATTCCCACGCCAATTAGCCGGGGAGGAATGAACGTACCTGATGACTCGATATGTGTTTCTGTGACGCTATATGATATGGGAAGGCTACAGGAAAAACTCGAGGAAAGATTCAGGTCGATGGTTCCGGAAATGATTGCTCATCTCAAGATCTCAACATTCACTCCAGGCCGGATAGATCTTCACTTGGCAGCTCACGGAGACGGGGCTTTCTTTGCCAACCATATTGATACGATTGTTCACAAGGATAAAGCGACACCGAGGGTAATCAGTGCGATATATTATTTGCATACATCGCCTAAGGAGTTTACCGGCGGAGAGCTTAGATTGCATCCACTTCCTTTTGGACCTGATTCCGACGATCCCGTTGATATCGCTCCTGATAATAATAAGCTCCTCGTTTTTCCTTCCTTCGCTCCGCATGAAGTATTAAAAATCAATGCGCCTGGCGTTGAGTTTAGGAATTGGCGGTTTGCACTTAACTGCATGATTCATAAAGGATAGGAGTCCTTTCGGACATAATATACAATTTTGAATATATGCCTGTTAAGAGAATCGGCTAACGATAGCCAAAGTCGAGCGGACCAGCAGAGCTGAAAGATTATAGCCGCGAATTTACCGGGAGTTGGATTGCCGAATCTAAACTTCTTCGGCCATCAACTGCTTCTCGTACAGTTCTTTATATGCGCCGTTGAGCGCCATCAATTCAGTGTGGGTACCACGTTCAACGATTTCTCCATTATCCAGAACCACAATTTTATCTGCCAATTTGGCTGATGACACGCGATGTGAAATAATAACGGAAGTCCTGTTGGCCATAATCCTTTTCATATTATTGAGAATAATATTCTCTGTGTTCGTATCAACAGCAGAAAGGCAGTCGTCGAGAATAAGAATTTTTGGATCACGGGCAATGGCTCTGGCTATCGATAAACGCTGTTTCTGACCGCCGGAAAGTGTTACACCTCTTTCTCCCAAAATGGTTTGAAAGCCGTGGGGCAGATCCATGACGTTATTATACAAATCTGCATCCTTCACCGCATTTTCTATTTGTTGAAAAGGCATATCTGTTGTTCCGAACCGCACATTGTTTTCGATGGTATCGGAAAATAAAAATACATCCTGCGGCACATATCCCAGCTGGCGCCGATAGGCGTGTGTTTCATAATCCTGCATCGGCAATCCATCGATCAGAATCTGGCCGGAGGTAGGATCATAAAGTCTTCCAAGCAAATGGGCCAGCGTACTTTTTCCTGAACCTGTTGTCCCCAAAATTGCCACAGCTTCTCCCTGCTTTATATCCAGATTGAAATTTTTCAGGGCTTCAATACCAGAATCATTGTATACAAATCCTACATTTCTGAACGAGATATTGCCTTCTAAAGGTCTATCGATGTTCTTTTCAGAAATCAGGGGTGTCTTCTCATTTAGGAATTCATTGATACGTTGTTGTGACGAGGCTGCGCGTTGGATTTGACTCGTTGTCCAGCCAAGGGCCATTACCGGCCATGTAAGCATATTGACATATAATATAAACTCAGTGATGTTACCCGGGGTCAAATTTCCGGCGACGATCTCCTGCCCGCCCACATATATGATGAGGATATTACTAAGGCCGATAAGAAGGATAATTATTGGAAAGAAAAACGCATCTATCTTCGTCAGTTTCAATGATTTATTCTTAAAATCTTCGGCTTCCTTTTTGAAATTGCCATAGGAATAATCCTCTTGCACGAAGGACTTTAGGACCCTTATTCCTGAAAAAGCCTCCTGAACATATGTAGATAATCCCGACAGTTGCTTTTGGATTTCCTGAGACCGTTTCATGATCATGCTATTCACTACGTATACGCTGATGGACAAAACAGGCAGTGGAAGCAGTACATAGGCAGTCAATTTTACATTGACAGTTAGCATATAAGAAATCACCAGAAAGAACAGAACGATCAGGTTGATACCATACATCAATGCCGGGCCAACGTACATTCTGACATTACTGACATCTTCGGAAATTCGCGCCATCAAATCTCCGGTATTGTGTTTTCTGAAGAAACTTGTTGGCAACGTTTGGTAGTGACGGTATACATCGTTTTTGAGATCGTACTCGATATGCCGTGACATCACGATGATTGTTTGTCGTACCAGAAAGAGGAATATACCTTTCAGCAGGGCCATTGCGAGAATAAGCAAACCATATAACAATATGCTGAATGCGAAAATGTCATACATCTTGCTTTGAAGGCTGGTTCCGGCGAAAAGGTTATAGATGTCAAGTGTTTCTATGACCAAATCCAGCGCATAACGGACCAATTGAGCTGGAAGAATTCCAAATAAATTGGATATTACCGTGAATAAAGTTCCCAGTAACAGGTACCACTTGTATTTCCAGAGATATTGATTCAGGTATTTTAAAGCTTTCAACTCGGTATAGGATAAAAATATTGAGATTTGACTTTTCTCAATAATCAGCGTTTGGACAAATCTAAGAGGCTTTTTGCAGCACTTTAAAGTCAACAGACAAAAGGAGCAAATCGTTGCAAAGTTAAAAGCTCTCTCGTTATTTTTTCAATTATCAATTAAATACAGTATTTTTGTGGCCGATTTTAAAAAAGTAGTAGGGCACATCTTGTCTTACGCAACATGTTGAAACGCTCTTTGATTTACTGTACCTTTTATCCAAATAGTATTCCGGCTCATGCTGAATAGAAGATTATTAAGAACAAAAGCTGTTCAGGCTTTGTATGCAAGCCAATTGGCTGCTGACGCCAATCGTTTGTTGGGAATAGACCAACTGGATGTAATGTTTGCTCCTGATTTGAATTCCATGGAGCCGCAAGACCGGCCCAAGCTTACCAAATTGAAGGGCCTCGCTGCCAAAGTTTTTGATGAATTAATTAAGAATGGTGAACCGAAAGAGGGGAATGAGGTACCTGTAGAATCAATTAGAGCCGCAAGGCAGGTATATAATGTTTATCAAAGACAAACGCTCTCTGACCGCGAAAAGATGGTCCGCCGGGTGTTAAATGAGACCGAGCTAATCCATGTTGACTTTATCCGTGTTATTTCCCTTCTTACAGAATTGGCATATCAATCTCAGCTAGATAGGCAGAGAACATATGAAGATCCTGAAAATCCATTTCCAAAAAATTCCGGACTAGACACCAACGGTGTTATTAAAGTTTTGCAAGAAAACGCAGGACTTCAGGATGAGATCATCAGAAGTGGTATCAGTTGGGGGAACGATCTGTCTGTCGTTCGTCAAACTTACAAAGAGGCACTTAGAAAGGATGAAGACTACAGAAATTATTGCGGTAAAGATACCCACACCGTTGAGGAAGACCAGCAGATTATTCAACATATCCTTCGGCAGATCCTGCTGAAACATGAGACTCCCCTAAATTACTTTGAACAAAGAGATTTGTATTGGGACGATCATTATGAACTGATCAGGGGCCTGGCTATCAAGACCCTAAAAACTGCAGATCACGCGGATACGTTTCAGCTTGCTCCTTTGACCAAAGACTGGGAAGAAGATCGTGAATTTGTTGAGGAACTGATCAAAGTGGTAACTGAAGAGAACGACAAGTATGACGTGTATCTGGAAGACCAGCTGAAGAACTGGGACCTGGAGCGTGTAGCCATTGTCGATTTAATCATTTTGAAGACAGCTTTGGCTGAGTTAATTCACTTTCCCGGCATCCCGGTGAAGGTTACAATCAATGAGTTTATTGAAATAGCGAAAAGATACAGCACGCCTAAAAGTGGGAAGTTTGTGAATGGAGTTCTCGACGTTCTTTCGGATCGGCTTGCCAAAGAGGGAGTTATAAGAAAAAGCGGAAGAGGATTGATCGATAATAAATAGTTGTTGATAAAAGGTGTGGGAGAATGAGGTGACTATGGAATGGTTTTTTATAAATTTGGGAAAAATATCTCAATCAGGCTTTGAAAACGGCCGTTGACCATAACGTAAAATTACCATGAGTAAAAGTTCAAATAATCTAATCGCTTTTCTGACAGGAATTGTTACCGGTGCGACACTTGGTATTCTTTATGCTCCTGACCGGGGAGAAGTGCTTCGTACTCAACTTACATACCGCTTGTCCAAATACAGAGAGAAACTTCTGACTGTTATAGGTGACCTTGTTGACAAAAAAGATCAGCCGGATAGTGAGGCCAGAGTGGAAGGAGAACGAGTTGTAAACGATGCGCGGGAAAAGGCCGAAAAATTGTTGGAGGATGTTGATCGCCTGATGGCTCAAATTAAAGGCCAAGCCAACTGATAGATCACCTATGAACAAAATAATCAGAATACTGCTTGTTTCGGGAACAGTATTATGGCTTTCGGCATGTAACAAGGCATCGGAAGAGAAAAAAGGGGGAGAGGTGTCGTCCAAATTGCCGGTTATGGCCATGATAGACAGCTCTTCCTTCAATTTTGGTACAATAAAAGAAGGTGAAGTCGTTGAACATTCATTTCGATTCAGGAATGACGGCGAATATCCTTTGATATTGAACAACATTACGTCTTCCTGTGGCTGTACAACTCCGGAATGGCCAAAAGACCCGATCGAGCCAAAGGCAGAATCAAGTATAAAAGTTCGGTTTGATAGTAAGAATAAAGTGGGGCCGCAGGTGAAAACCATCACGGTATATGCCAACACGGATCCTGCCTATTCAGAACTTAGGTTACGTGGAATCGTTGAGGGAGCACCCAAAGCAGTCAAGTAACAAACATATATTACCTAAAATCATTAGCTCATTTTTTTCATTCAGTAATGAAACTTTCTCTATTAGCCCAAGCGGCATCCAGCGGTTCACAAGGTATGATTTATCAGGTTATCATGTGGGTCGGTATCATCGGCGTATTTTATTTCTTCATGATTCGTCCGCAGCAAAAGAAGACGAAAGAGCAGAAGGATCTTATTAATAGTATCAAAAAAGGGGACGAAGTGGTAACTATCGGCGGCATTCATGCCAAAGTATATACGGTTGAAGAAACTACGGTTGTACTTGAATTAGATAAGGGTGTGAAATTGACAATCGAGAAATCGGCGATTTCTCGTACTATTGCCGGTTAACAACCGTTTTTTGAATTGTGAACTAATATCTGACGGCTGTGAGCGACGTTCCATCACGGAAAAATAAGTTTAAAACTTTTTTGGGTTGTCTGCTGGCGGCTGCTTTTTTTTGGTTGATGAATGTTTTGAACAAAGACAATTATTCAATCAAATTGAGTTATCCACTGCAAATTGAATACGATCATTCGCTTTTCGTACCGCTTCAGACTCTGCCCCGCCGCATTTCCGTAAATGTGTCGGGTGATGGGTGGAGTTTATTACAAAAATCATGGCTGAATTTTAACGCGCCGCCGGTTACCTATCTGGTAAGAAACCCCAACAAAGCAAGTTATATTAACTCCACAACACTTACTGACCAGATCGCGGAGCTTTTCCCGAATCTGAAAGTAAATTACGTGGTGGCTGATACTTTCGAACTTAGCTTTGAAAGAAAGGTTAGAAAAATTATTCCCATTCGGGTGGACAGCGTTCATATTAACCTGCGGGAAGGATATGTTATCTCGAGTTTCATCAATGTTTCTCCATCACTGATTTCTGTTGATGGCCCCGCTTCATTGATTCATTCTTATCCGGATACCATCCGGGTTTCTGTTCCGACACCTAAAATCCAGAATAACTACGACGAAAGTCTGCCGATTCCCGTGCCGGTCTCGCCACTGGTAGAGGTGAGCCATCGGGATGTTTTTGTTAGCTTCGAAGTAGCCCAGTATTTAAATCCAGCCCCTCCGGTTAAGTGATGGATACGGGTAAAGCACCTTTGCAAATCGGAATAACCGGAGGAATTGGCTCCGGCAAAAGCGTAGTTTGTAAAGTGTTTGCATGCCTTGGAATAAAAATTTACGATGCCGATTCACGAGCTAAATGGCTGACAAATCATAACGGGGAAGTTCGGCGAAAAATCGTTGACCTACTTGGCGAAGAGGCATATGATAAAGACAATCAGTATAATCGCAAATGGGTAGCTTCGCAGGTATTCGATAATCCTGTGCTTTTAAAGCAACTTAATCAAATTGTTCACCCGGCAGTCTGGCGAGATAATGAGGTTTGGGTAAACAGCCACTCTTCGGAACGCTATTTGATAAAGGAAGCTGCTATCATGAAAGCAGCAGGCCAAAATAACGCGCTTGATTATGTAGTCGTTGTAAAAGCTCCCCTCGAACTTCGAATTCAACGTATTTTGGAAAGAGATCATCGGCCTGAAAATGAGATCCGCGCTATCATGAAACGTCAGGTTTCCGAAGAAGAACGGGATGCCATCGCAGACTTCAGGATATTCAACGACGAGCAAAGTCCGCTAATACCACAGGTTTTAAGACTACACGAAAATTTCCTGAAAGCATATTCTTACAAGGGTCACGCGAAGTAAAAGAAGAAAACAGCTAACAATGCGAAATGCTGTTGCAGATAACCTTGGCGCCCATTGCTTTCACTTATTTGCTTTGCAATCGTCATAGCAGTATTATGAGATTCGATATTGCTAAAAGTCAACATCCAGTCCAAGTGCTTGCTTGAGACTAAGCAGGTGCGGGTTCTTTTTCGCCATAAAATTAAATTTCTCGGCTGGGGTATATGGTAATCTGTTTACTTCCTGAGGAGCCACCCTTGCGTTTATTTCCAGCGCAGGTGCTTCGAGCCTTGACTTTAAAAAGCCGACCAGATCATAACGCATTCCTTGAATAGCATCCAATTGATGGTCGTTATCCAAGGCAATTTCGATGGACTGACCGGAAAGTGTGAATGCTTTCCTAAGCGTAATTTCCTCAGTGGTAGAGTTATACTGAATTCTCCGTTTTTCTGAAAATTCGTACCACGCTGCCTGCAGATTTTCAAGGGTCAGCTGCTCGCGTCCGTTTTTTACAATGGTGTTAATCACCTGTGCCACCGTCGCAGTTTCCTCACCTTTTTGAACACTCGGCGAGGTCAACGATAAAGTACTTTTAAGTTTAGAAGACTGAGGAGTTGCCGTAGGTTTGGCGATATTAGGCGGCGGCGTAATGTCCGGAGTCGGTTTTGTGACATGGGAAACTTCCGCTGTGATACCATTTTGCTGACCTAAACTGACTGGCTCAACTTTTTTTTTTGCCGTTTCATCAACGGCGGCAATCGAACTCAGTTGTAAAACGTGGGGCAAATTGGCGAGCTTCATGAGGCAGAGCTCCACGTGCAGCCGCTGATTTTTGGCCGATTTGTAATTTACATCACATTGACTCGTAACACTCAGTGCGGAAAGCAAAAAGCTGATATCCGCGTTTCGCGATTGATCCAGATACTTTTTTTCCGCAGCCTCGGATACCTGAAGAAGCGAGACCGTGATGCTGTCTTTGCATACCAGCAAATTCCTGAAATGCTCCAAAAGGCCCACCACAAACAAATGCGCGTCAAAACCTTTTCTTAATATTTCATCAAAAAGAACCAACGCATTGGAAATACTTCCGCTGGTGAGCGCGTCCGTCATTTTGAAATAATAGTCGTAATCAAGAATATGCAGATTCTCCAATACGGACGGATAGGTCAACTTTCGATCGACTGAAAAAGTGACATTGAGGTCAAACATGGAGAGCGCGTCCCGAAGTCCGCCGTCTGCTTTCTGGCCGATCAATTCCAAGGCCTCCATTTCTGCTTCGATGCCCTCTTTCAAAGCAATATCAGCGAGATGGGTGGCGATATCTCGCGGCTGGATCCGATTAAAGTCGAATATCTGACACCGTGAAAGAATGGTTGGCAGGATTTTATGCTTTTCTGTAGTTGCCAGAATGAATATTGCATAGCTGGGCGGTTCTTCCAATGTCTTCAAAAACGCATTGAAAGCAGACTGCGAGAGCATATGCACCTCATCAATTATGTAGATCTTATATTTTCCGGTATGCGGCGGATATCTGACCTGATCGATCAGGTTTCGGATATCGTCAACAGAGTTGTTTGAAGCGGCATCCAGTTCGTGGATATTGAAAGATGCGTTGTTCTGAAAGCTGATACAGGATTCACATTCTCCGCACGGTTCCACGTCGTCTCCCAGATTTTGACAGTTGATCGTCTTTGCCAGGATACGGGCACAGGTTGTTTTTCCAACACCACGCGGACCGCAAAACAGAAACGCCTGAGCCAGGTGATTCGTCCGTATTGCGTTCTTTAAAGTAGTGGTGATATGCGACTGCCCTACTACCGAGTCAAAGGTGACCGGACGATACTTCCGGGCCGATACTACAAAATGATCCATGGCCGCAAGTTACTTCCATGCCGCCGAATTTCAAAGTCACTTAGAAGTGGCGAGTGGAAAAACACGTACATAATCAACTTCCATTTTCTGCGGAAAAATCGTCTCGTCTACTTCTTTCTGACCACCCCAATCGCCTCCAACTGCGATATTTAAGAGCAAATGCTGAGGTTTGTCAAATGGCCATTCAGCCCAGGTATATCCCGCTTCTTTTTTGAAAACAAAATATTCCTTTCCATCGACCAATATCGAAATGCGATCCGGCGTCCATTCGCAGGAGTATACATGGAATTCGCTGGAAGCTGTTTCAATAATGATATTATTCCCTTTGTTTGTATGAATAGTATGGTTAAATGCTTTGGTGTGGATATTTCCGTGAATATTGTTTTGATCAAAACCTACGTGCTCCATGATATCAATTTCACCATTATCCGGCCAACCATGATTGCCATAATCGCCTGAGCTGGCCAGCATCCAAATCGCAGGCCAGGTGCCGCGGCCGGTCGGTAGCTTAGCCCGTATCTCAAATTTACCATACTTGAAGTCGCCTTTACCCTTTGTAACGAGGCGCGCCGAACTGAAATTCTGCGGGCCCGATTTTTCTTTTCTTGCTTCAATGATCAAAACGCCGTTGTCTACCCGTGAGTTTTCGCGCTTATCGGTATAGTTTTCCAGTTCGTGATTTCCCCAGCCTTCACCTCCCAGGTCATATGACCACTTTTTTGGATCAGGTGCTCCGGAGTATTCAAATTCATCACTCCATGACGGAGTTGTGGCAAAGTGATATCCTTCAGCAGGAGCGGCGTCACGGTTTTGAGAGCAGCCTGGAATTGCAACCGCCAATATTAAAGCGAACTGAAGTAAGGTAGTTTTCATGGATGGATCATGTTGTATAAATGTAAAAATAGCCAGAATGTTTTAAGTTATTTCGCTTAATATATGATCCATTTCGCGTGCGGTGATTTGAGTCTGAATCTTTAAAAATCCATTACTACCTTTGTATCCTGACCATTGAGGATAAGAATGCATTTATTTAATATAGCAACAGAGGTTAATGTCGTTTCTCCGGAATGGAAAATTGATCACCAGGCAGAAATCCTTACGCTTGGGTCATGTTTTGCGGAGGTGATTGGTTCACAACTTTTGGATTCTAAATTTCCAGTACTCAGCAATCCATTCGGAACAGTATTTAATCCTTTGTCTATCATTAAGATACTGGATCTGGCTTTGGACAAAAAAGCCCCTAATCCCGCATTGTATTTCCAAAATCAGGACAAGATATGGCTTCATCATGATTTTCATTCTTCGTGGTGGAGTTCGGACAAAGATGACCTTGCGCTGCGTTTAACTACAAAGCTGGAAGAAGTGGGACAATATCTGACTGATACCAAAGTGCTGATTATCACGCTCGGCACCGCATATGCATATCGTCATCGTGGAACGAATCAGCTGATTGGGAACTGTCATAAAGTTCCGGCAGATCAGTTTGTGAAAGAGCTTTTGCATCAGGACCAGATCATGATCGCTTTTGAGCAATTGATATTTCGTTTGCTTTCTGTGAATAGAAATTTGAAGATTGTGCTGACTGTCAGTCCGGTACGGCATACAAAGGATACTTTGATATTGAATCAGGTAAGCAAATCAACGCTTCGGCTGGTTTGTCATAAATTGTCAGAGAAATTCCGGCATATAGAATATTTCCCGTCGTATGAAATTATGGTCGATGAATTGCGAGACTATCGATATTATAAGGAAGATCTGATTCATCCGAGTAAGGTAGCGGAAGACCATATTTTTGATGTCTTTGCCAAAGGATTTTTGACAGAAGACGCGCGGGTTTTGATTAAGGAATGGAATAGAATAAAACAAATGATAGATCACCGGAATATTTACGGAAATACTGAAAGTCAGTTCAAATTATTGCATAAAGTCAAAGAACTGCTGAAAGGTTTGAGTGACCGCGTCGACGTTTCGGCTGAGCTTTCGGATATTTCGCACCGTATTGCAGAATTTCCAATCGCAAAATAAACTCATTGGGGTCATTTTGTGTTCTCCTGTATTGGAGTTACAAGAGATTATCAAAAGTCATAAGCATAGATTGAGCAACTGGTAACGTCCGAAGTTGCGTCAATTATTCACCGCAGAGTATCTGAAAAAGGAAAATGGGAGAATTTACCGTTAACAAAGAGAAAATTTTACAAGCATTAAGTACCGTTGAAGAGCCCGATCTGAAAAAAGATCTGGTGACACTCGGTATGATACAGGATATTGAAGTTGGCGTAGATCAGGTCCGGTTTACAGTTGTTTTGACAACACCAGCCTGTCCGTTGAAAGAATTGATCAGAAGGAGTTGCGTGGATGCGATTCACGAACATGTGAGTCCTGATATTGAGGTGATTGTGAATTTGACCGCCAACGTGACGACCTCAAAACAAACCGGGCCATTGCTTCCTGGTGTTAAAAATGTGATCGCGATTGCGTCAGGAAAAGGTGGAGTAGGGAAGTCAACCGTGACTGCCAATCTGGCGATGGCTTTACACCGTTCAGGCGCTAAAGTGGGTATAATAGATGCCGATATATTTGGCCCCTCAATGCCGGTGATGTTTGGTGCAGAAAATATGCAGCCGACCATTACTCCCATCAACGGTAAAAACTGGATCAATCCGATCAGGCAATATGGTATCAAAATCATGTCGATCGGTTTCCTGACGCCGCCGGAAAGTGCGGTGGTTTGGAGAGGGCCGATGGCGAGCCAGGCTTTGAAACAGTTTTTTGCAGACACCGACTGGGGCGACCTTGATTATTTGTTGATAGATCTTCCTCCGGGAACGAGTGATATACATATTACATTGGTACAAACCGTGCCGGTTGCAGGTGCTGTTATAGTTACAACACCACAAAAAGTGGCTTTGGCAGACGCAATCAAAGGATTGTCGATGTTCAGGCAGCCGCAGATCAACGTTCCTGTTTTGGGGGTAGTTGAAAATATGGCGTGGTTCACGCCTGAGGAATTGCCGAATCATAAGTATCATATCTTTGGAAAAGGGGGCGGACAATTGCTTGCCGAAAAGTTTGATGTTCCCGTTTTAGGCCAGATTCCTTTAGTTCAGAGTATCAGAGAAGCAGGGGACGATGGTCGGCCGGCATTTATGGATCAGGATGAGCAGGTCATTGAAGCATTTAAAGCGACTGCCGAAGCTTTGGCTCAGCAAGTAGCGATAAGAAATGCCGAGAAGTCAAAAACTATGGTTGTTGAAATGCAATCGTAGACCTTTCAGGATTTATTTGGTTACAAAGGCGATGAGATTAGTCGCAAGTAATATTCCCTTGATGTCTTAGGGCTTTAGTGGCAGTTGCTATACTGTCAGATTTGATAATCAGAATAAATTATTGGATATTAGCAAATAGAATATCGCTTAAAAATGGAGTCAAAAGAAAAAACAATAGAATTAATTGAGGCGGCGTTGGAGTCTGTTCGTCCTTACCTTCTTGCCGATGGTGGAGATGTGAAGTTGATTGAATTTACCGACGATCAAATTGTTATGCTTGAGCTTCAGGGGTCATGTCAAAGCTGTCCGATGAGCGCCATGACATTCAAGGCAGGTTTGGAAGAATCTATCCGCAAAGCTGTACCGTCTGTCCATAAGGTAGTGGCGGTGAATGTGCCTTCTCTCGCAAGCTAACAATCAGCAAGGTTAAATCGCTCATCAAAAACCGCTTAATTAACGTTTTTGGTATTAATTCTTGGTTGGCATGCGTATATGTAATTGATTGATCTGAAATAGTCCCTTATATTGCGACTATCATTTGATTAGCATCAATTACATCAATTTAACATGCGCGTAGGAATTTTTTTCGGGGGTCCTTCCCGTGAGCGTGAAATTTCCTTTTCAGGAGGTAAGACAGCTTTTGAATATCTAGACAAATCACTTTTTGAACTGGTTCCGGTTTTCGTGGACAGTTTAGGAAGATTTATAAAATTGATCCCTGATTTGATGTACAGCACTCAGATCAGGGATTTTTATCCTTCAGCCTCGAGCCAAACAGGTGATTTCAAAGTCTATATCGAATCTTTGCCGGATTTGGCAAGCGAGCCGGTTCCGGCTGAAATTGGAACAGAGATTTCTCCTGCAGATTTTAAAAAATATTTTGATTTTGCCTTTCTGGCCATGCACGGTCCAGACTGTGAAGACGGGGCTATTCAAGGCCTTCTAGAATGGTATAGGATTCCTTATAGTGGTCCCGGATTGATGGGGTCGGCTGTTGGAATTGATAAAATTCTTCAAAATGAAATGATTGCCCTGGTAAACGGACAGCAGAAAAAGAGCTGGACGTTGCGATATAGCCAATGGATTCCTTCAGAATACGGTATATTGTTTCAGGTTTTAAAGAAACATTTGGGTTTGCCGCTGGTGATGAAAGCGCCACATCAAGGGTCGTCCATAGGCGTTGCCATCGTTAAGGAAGATTCTCTCGAACACTTCATTGCAGCCGTTAACCAGTGCTTTTTTCAAACGGAGGTCATTGGTTCTGAATGGAAATCCAAAACACCAAAGGCAAAGCAAGACTGGGCCCAAAAAATGGCTAATCTGGATGAGGGGATAGGCTTTCCGATGATTATCAATGGAGGAAAAACTGTTTTCCATCCTTCAGTACTCATCACAGAGTTGGATCAACTTTTTGAAACAGACACCGAGGAATTTGCACTTTTGAGCAGCTCAAATGCTGAAGATCAGGTATTGATCGAAGAATTTATCTCCGGTCAGGAGTTCTCGTGCGGCTGTATACAATTTGATGACGGAAAATCACTGGCATTGCCACCAAGTGAAGTGGTGAAACTGGTTGAGGTTTTTGATTTCAACTCGAAATACAAACCAGGGGGAAGTCGCAAGAAAATTCCGGTGGATGCCTCTTTGGAAAAGAACAGAGAGATACAGGAAATGATCGCTGCCGTGTTTGAGCAGCTGGGTATCACTGCCTGCGTTCGTATTGATGGTTTTTTGACACCAGACGGAACAATTCTCCTTCACGACCCGAATACCATTCCGGGGATGTCGCCGACGTCATTTATATTCAAGCAAATGGCGGAAATCGGGTTGAACGTAACCCAGGCGTTGACTTACTTAATCCGCCAATCGCTAAGAGAAAGAATCAGAATAGGAAAGGATACCTGGACGTTGCGTAAGCTGCTTTCTGAACTTGATGAAAAGATTGTTGCTCAGAATAATCAGCGGAAGAAAGCTGTCGGGATATTGTTTGAAGCCAGCGAGGATGCATATGTTGAGACCAGAACGAAATATGGTCAATTGAACGCTGAGGGAATCCTTTCAGTAACTCCCGTTCTCCATCACACGGACGGAAAGTATTACAAACTGCCAAATCCATTGATGTTTAAAGAGTTCTTTTCTGACGTGGACGAACTGCTTAGGCTAACTCGAAATCCTTTACTAACAGAAACAGCTTTAAAGGCGACTCCGCTCACTCAATTTTTTGCAGGGAATGTAAATTATGATGTAAGTTCATACTCTAGCCTCGCGGAAATTGGTGAAATAGATGAGTGGGTGGAAATTGGAAAAGTTAAATAATATAATTTCGGGATAAATGAGAAGAATATGGTTTTGTATCACCGTCTTCTATTAAATTTTACCAGTTAAAAGGTATTTCCATGACTTTTAACGATTAATCACGTAAATTAATCGGAATTGTTACACCAAATTATCAGCAGATTAAATGGCACAAGGTGCGGAAAAAGTAAGATTACGTCTTCAGAAGGAAAACAAAGGCTGGAAAAAATGGGGTCCGTATTTGTCAGAAAGACAATGGGGCACAGTGCGTGAGGATTATAGTGGAAATGGAGATGCCTGGAACTACATAACCCATGAGATGGCCTATTCGAAAACCTACAGGTGGGGAGAGGATGGTATCGCGGGGTTTTCCGATAGTAAGCAGCATATCTGTTTATCGTTTGGCTTCTGGAATCATCAGGATAAGATGATCAAAGAGCGGATTTTCGGTTTAACGAATGGTGAGTCCAACCACGGAGAGGATGTAAAGGAAATGTACTATTATCTGGATAGTACACCGACGCATTCTTATACCAAAATGCTCTACAAATATCCGCAGCAGGCTTTTCCATATGAAAAACTCCGTCAGGAAAACCGGAGGAGAACCAAGGAAGAGCTTGAGTATGAGATAACAGATACTGGAATATTCGATAATGATGAATATTTCGACATATTTATTGAGCACGCGAAAGCTGATCAGGAGGATATCATGATGAAGGTGACGATCATAAACCGTGGCCCAAATGATGCTCCCATTACAGTGCTGCCCACCATCCTTTTTCGCAATACCTGGTCGTGGGGATATGAATCGTTTAATTACAAGCCGATGATGAACGGGATTGCTACCCGTTTAATAGAAGTTACTCATAGAAAACATGGGAAGTATAATCTGTATCTGGATGGTGCTGACGAACTGCTCTTCTGTGAAAACGAAACCAACTTTAAAAAACTATATGGCACTGCTAATAGCAGTGCTTACCCGAAGGACGGAATAAATGACTATATCGTAAGCGGCGGAAAAAGCAATACGGTAAATCCGAACGGAATTGGTACAAAAGCTTCTGCAAGGTTTACCAGAACGGTTAGGGCTGGCGAAACTATTACCTTAAGAATGCGCCTTGTCAACCATAGTATATCAGAACCGTTTGGCGGTTTTGAGGATTTGTTTGACAAAAGGATTCGCGAAGCCGACGAGTTTTATGATGATCTTCAGAAGGACGTCTCCGATCCGGATCTTCAGTCTATTTCCAGACAGGCCTATGCGGGTATGCTGTGGAGCAAGCAGTTCTACTAT
This sequence comes from Dyadobacter sp. HNCC25DJ184, assembly GCF_056895215.1. Lineage (NCBI taxonomy): Bacteria > Pseudomonadati > Bacteroidota > Cytophagia > Cytophagales > Spirosomataceae > Dyadobacter > Dyadobacter sp. HNCC25DJ184. The sequence continues at coordinate 178,936 of NZ_JBXHAQ010000010.1, forward strand.
TATAATGTATACGAATGGCTGAAAGGCGATCCGGCTCAGCCCGGACCAAATCAGGGTCGGAAATGGGGGAGAAATTCAGGCTGGAAGCACTTGTATGCGGCCAACTTGATATCCATGCCTGATAAGTGGGAATATCCATGGTTTGCGGCGTGGGATTTGGCGTTTCATTGTGTTCCGCTGGCACGTGTTGACCCGGATTTTGCGAAGCGCCAGCTTGAAATATTGTTGCGGGAATACTATATGCACCCTAATGGGCAGATTCCGGCATATGAATGGAATTTCTCTGATGTAAACCCGCCGGTTCACGGTTGGGCTACATGGAAAGTATATGAGATAGACCGTGAGCAGAATAACGGCGTCGGTGATATCGAATTCCTCGAGAAGATATTCCACAAGCTACTATTGAACTTTACATGGTGGGTAAATCAAAAGGACGACACCGGCAATAACATTTTCAGTGGTGGTTTCCTTGGGCTCGATAATATCGGTGTATTTGACCGCTCGACGCCTATGCCTTTCGGCGGGAAATTACAACAGGCGGATGCCACTGGCTGGATGGCCATGTATACGTTGAACATGCTTCGGATCTCGGTAGAGATTTCTCTGGTTCATCCGGTTTATCAGGACATGGCATCTAAATTCTTTGAGCACTTTCTGAACATCGCCGGTGCCATGGAATCGATAGGAGGGAAAAACTCGTCGATCAGTCTTTGGGATGAGGAAGACCAGTTTTATTATGATGTCATCCATATCCCGAACGGTCAGAGTATCCTGCTGAAAGTGAGGTCTATGGTCGGCTTGATTCCACTGTTTGCAGTAGAGCTTCTGGAGCCCCAGAATCTGGATAAGCTGCCAGCCTTCAAGCGAAGGGTGGAGTGGGTGCTTGCCAACCGGCCGGATCTTGCCAGGTTGATATCAAGGTGGTTTGAATCCGGTAAAGGGGAGAACCGGTTGTTGTCTATCCTGCGTGGTCACCGGATGAAGATGATCCTGAAGCGGATGTTGGACGAGTCTGAGTTTCTATCTGACTACGGAGTTCGTGCCCTTTCGAAATTCCATGCTGCAAACCCGTATAAGTTTTATATCAATGGAGAGGTTTTGCAGGTGGATTATACCCCTGCGGAAGCACTCACCAATATCATGGGTGGAAACTCCAACTGGCGCGGGCCGATCTGGTTCCCGCTGAATTACCTGCTGTTTGACTCGCTCATGAAATTCCATCAATATTATGGAGAAGATTTCCTAATTGAGTATCCAACTAACTCAGGTAATCTCACCACGATTAAAGATGCAGCGATTGGAATTGCGACTCGCTTAATTGATATCTTCAAAAAGAATAACGAAGGCATCAGGCCGGTATATGGCCATGATGCGAAGATGCAAAATGATCCGAATTTTAAAGATCATGTATTGTTCTATGAGTATTTTCACGGCGATACAGGGAGAGGCTGCGGTGCAAGTCATCAAACGGGTTGGACTGGTTTGGTTGCGGAACTGATCCACAAAACCGCAGGTGAGGAAATAAAAGAGTTTGCAAAACATGATCTTGAAATAAGTGAATAATTGCATTAAATATTTACATTTATAATTCTATTGGATTTGCAAAAATCCATGGTCCCTTTTTGTAACAGAGGCACAGGCCTTTTATCAGAAAGGGACTTCTTGCTAAATGAAGTTTAATAAGTTTTACCAAATTTTTAACTATGACCACGCAATTAGAACCGAACGTACTGGAGAAAGTAAATACCTGGTTAAATGGAGAATATGACATCGATACCAAACAGTATATTCAAAAATTAATAGATGATGCAAATGAAACTGAGCTGACGGATTCATTTTACAAAGATCTTGAATTTGGAACAGGTGGCCTTCGGGGGCTGATCGGCGTTGGTTCAAACAGAATGAACCGATATACTGTCGGCACTGCAACTCAAGGCCTCGCGAATTATCTGAACAAAACTTTCCCGGGACAAGAAATTAAAGTGGCAATCGCATACGACAGCCGGATTAAGTCGGATGAATTTGCCGGAATTATTGCGGATATCTTTTCGGCGAACGGTATCACTGTCTACCTTTTCGAAGCGCTGAGACCTACGCCGGAGTTGTCTTTCGCCATTCGTTTGCTGGGTTGCAAAAGTGGGGTAGTGGTAACTGCATCACACAATCCAAAGGAATATAATGGATATAAGGCTTACTGGACAGACGGGTCGCAGGTAGTTGCTCCTCATGACACGAATGTAATCGATGAGGTGAATGCTATTACTTCCATTGACGAAATCAGATTTGCTGGCGATCCTTCCAAAATCATCAAGATCGGTGCAGATGTGGATGAGAAATATCTGGCGCATATCCTTTCGCTTTCAATATCAAAGGATGCGATTGCGCGTCAGAAGGATTTGAAAATTGTATATACACCTTTGCATGGAACAGGCGTGACTCTTGTACCGCAATTGCTTAAAAAAATGGGCTTTGAGTCTGTGACTGTAATTGAGGAACAAGCTGAACCTGCTGGAAATGGTCAATTCCCGACTGTGGTATATCCAAATCCGGAGGAAAGCGAAGCGATGTCGATTGCTGTTAACAAGGCAAAAGAGATCGATGCTGATTTGGTTCTGGGAACGGATCCTGATTCTGACCGTGTGGGTATCGCTGTGAAAAATCACCATGGCGAAATCCAGCTTTTGAATGGAAATCAGACGGCAAGCGTCTTGATTTACTATCTGTTAAACGCATGGAAAGATGCAGGAAAATTAACAGGGACACAGTTTGTTTGTAAAACAATCGTGACGACTGACCTGATCGACAAGATGGCAGAGTCATATGATGTCAATTGCTACAATACGCTGACGGGTTTCAAATATATCGCTCAGGTTATTCGTGAGAAGGAAGGCAAGGAACAGTTTATCGGTGGTGGTGAAGAAAGCTACGGATATCTGATTGGTGACGCAGTGAGAGATAAGGACGCAATTGCATCTTGTGCAGTAATCGCCGAGTTAACCGCATATGCGAAAGACAAGGGATTAAGTCTCTTCGATATGCTGATGGAAATTTATAAGCAATTTGGTTTCTATTATGAAGGCTTGATTTCCCTGACTAAAAAAGGGAAGGCAGGAGCGGACGAAATTCAGCAAATGATGGCTGACTTCCGCGCAAATCCTCCGAAGTCAATTGCAGGCTCAACTGTGATCCGCATGGACGACTACAAAGCTTTGACAACTACAGACTTTGGATCGGGTGTAACCACAGCAATTCCTTCCGGGGAAATGGGAATCGAATCGTCAAACGTTTTGCAGTTCTTTACAGAAGACGGAACCAAGTTCACTTGCCGTCCTTCCGGTACTGAGCCTAAGATTAAATTCTATGTAGGTGTTCGTGCAGTACTCGAAAAGAATGAAGATTTTGATGCGGTATATGCAAGTCTGAAAGAAAAAGTAAACGCGATCGGAACTGAGCTTAATCTTAAATAATTATTTTTTGATTAAAATATAGGGCTGGAACTCTTTTGTTAAGGGTTCCAGCCTTTTTCTATGCTCAATTTTCTCGAAGTTTGCAGTTCTTTGCAACACAAATTGATAGCTGATAGTACCCACATTAGCAATACTCGAAGTTATAATGACAAGGATTGGACATTTTCTTAAAGCGATTTTTTTATTAATTGCTGTTTTCATGGGCGAAACTTCTTACGCTCAGGGCGGAAAGGTGACGTTAACTGGAAAAGTTACTGATGAGAAAAACGGTCTGCCTTTGCCATTTGCAAATGTATTTCTGAACAACTCGTCCATCGGTACCAATGCCGATGGAAATGGAAACTATAAATTAGCAGACCTGCCGATCGGTACGCTGGAAATTGCAGTCACTTTTCTGGGTTACGAGACTATCAAGCAAACATTGAGATTTGAAACACCAGGTACGAAAACCGTTATCTTCAAGATGCGTGAAGGTATGCAGTTGGGAGCAGTCACGATTCATGCAAAAAAAAATAAGAAAAGAGAGAGGGATATAAAGACTATTACCAAGGAACTGCTAGGAAACAGCAAATTCAGCAAGCAATGCCAGTTAATGAATACAGAGGTATTGCGCATTTCGTCAGAAGATGGTCACGTGGGTGCGCAAACTACAAGTCCTCTGATTATTGAAAACAACGCGCTTGGGTATCGGATCTATCAGGATCTGGATGATTTCGATTATTATAATGGCAAAGTTTATTATGGGGGGGCGACTCGTTTTGAATTATTAAAACCAAAAGATGAGGCACAAAAAAAGTTGTGGAGAGCCAATCAGGAAGCTGCGTATAAAGGCTCATTGAAAAACTTACTGGCGAGCATGGTTTCAGACAGTTTGGTAGAAAACGGGTTTCGGGTTTATCAGGAAATTCCCGATTCGCTTCGGTTCTCGTCGATGCGGCCTTCCAATGGATACAATAGTATTTCAAATCACATTAACACCAGGATCACGCTCGTGAGAGGCGAAAAGCTTATCCGCCCGGGTGAGCTGGAAAATGAACGCCTTGTCGTTTCATCCACTAAGTTGGAAGTATTTAATATGAAAAAGAAAGGGAGGTCGTTATACCCCGATATGCCCTATGCCTATACCCAGATCACGCTCCCTCGCGGTTATATGATTATTACGCCAGAAGGCTGGGTAGTTATGCCAATGTCGTTCGAAATCGCCGGTGATCTGGGAAATGATCGCTTTTCAACGCTACTTCCTGCAGACTGGGTTCGGGATCTTTAGAGCCGTTGTCGGGTCATATACAGCTTCTTTTTTCATTGCATACGTATACATTAAGACGTTACAGGGCTTTTTGTTATGCTGATTTTGTAGTAGAAGAATTATCGTTCGCATAATTTATTGTACAATATAAAGATATACTTATTCTATATCTTTATATGTCGAATGAAATGTCAATTATACAATTATTAGAATAAGACATTTTCTATACGAGGTTAATATTTTAACTATGTAACTTCAGGGTATTTAAGTTGTTGCTAAACAAATATTTACACACTTGCTGGGATTAAAATTTGATTAAAAATACGAACTCTCTATTGTAAAAGTCCTATTTTTCTAGCACATGATCTATTGGAATAGTACAAAATAAATAAAAAATAAGCATATACTTTCAAGTATAGAATTATTGTACGATATTAATGCATATTTTTGAGAGAAGTACGATTATTAACCTAACAAAACATTATGAAAAAATTCTATCTGTTTAGCAGAAGAAGCTTCTTCTTTTGTATGTTGCTGTGCCTTTTAGGTTCGGCAATTTTTGCTCAAGATCGAACCATCACCGGTAAAGTTTCTGAAAATTCGACCGGTTCGGGGTTGCCAGGTGCGAGCGTCACAGTAAAGGGGTCTTCCACCATCGGTAGTACAACAGATGCTGAGGGAAACTACACCCTGAAAATTCCATCAAATGCCTCAGTTCTTGTTTTTTCCTTTATTGGCTACATTGCCAAGGAAGTCGCGATTGGGAACCAAAGTGTTGTAGATGTTCAGCTCGCCAGTGATGTCAGTGCGCTTGAAGAGGTTATTGTAACTGGTTATGGATCCCAATCAAGAAGGGATATCACCGGATCGGTAACGACAGTGAATGCGAAAGATTTACAATCTGTGCCCGCTACAACGTTTGCACAGCAGCTACAGGGACGTGCGTCCGGTCTTAACATCGTTAATGACGCGACACCCGGTGGAAATGCAACAGTTCGTATCAGAGGTTTTGGTACGATCGGTAACAATGACCCATTATTTATCATCGACGGTGTGCCTACCGAGAACCAAGGCAATTTGAATCCAAACGATATTGAAACCATTCAGATCCTCAAGGATGCATCTGCTGCATCTATTTACGGTTCACGTGCTGCGAATGGTGTAGTTATTATTACAACAAAACGAGGTAAGGTCGGTAAGCCCGTTATTTCTTTCAATGCGTATTTCGGAACCCAAAAAGCTTCAGAAGACGTACAGGCTTTGAATGCGAAGGATTTGGGTACTTATCTTTATCTGGCTGACAAATATGCTGGCAAAACACCAACTCATGGACAGTATACATTTGGCGCTAATGGCGAGGTAACAATCCCTGACTATGTATTTCCAAGCAAAGGCAAAGAAGGGACTCCCGAAGTAGACCCCGCGAAGTATTCTTTGGCACCCGGAAACATATACGCGATCACCAGAGCAGCAGACACCGATTGGTGGAAAGAGGTTACAGAAAGAGCACCAATTCAAAACTACCAGGTTTCGGCAAGTGGTGGTAGCGAAAATAGCCGGTATGCGCTTTCCTTGGGGTATTTCAATCAAAAAGGGGTTGTTAAATTCATAGGCTACGACCGTTTTACCATTAGAGCGAACACTGAATTCTCTGCTTTGGGCAAGCGCTTACGGATCGGTGAGAATCTTGCGGTATCGTTTGATAATCGTAAGGGAGGTTTTGGTAATAACGATGAGCAAAATGCGGTATCAGGAAGTTACAAACATCACCCGTTGCTTCCGATTTATGACATTGCAGGTAATTTTGCAGGATCCCGTGGAGCTAACCTTGGAAATAACTCCAACCCATATGCTACGCTATATCGTCAGCAGGACAACAGAACTTATCGTCTGCGTGTCTTCGGAAATGCATATGGAGAGTTTGATATCATTCCTAACCTTACCGTCAAAACAAGTTTAGGGATCGATGGTGTAAGTCAGCGTGGTCGCTATATAGGAAGGGCGAACCCGGAATATGTTGAGGGTAGTTTTGTGAACAGCTCGCAAGCGGAGGATAAATATTCCTACCAATGGGTTTGGACGAATACGCTGAGCTATTCCAAATCATTTGGCGCGAATCACAAAGTTGACGCATATGTAGGAATAGAAGCGATTCGTGAATTTGGGGAGACGTTTGGAGCGGCCCGTCAGGGATATGCTTTTGAAATCCCGGCAATTATAAGTTATCTGAATCTGGGGGATGCGACGAAAGCAACCAACTACGGTGGTACCGACAAGGACTACAGTCTTTATTCTCAATTCGGTAAACTGAACTATTCTTACGCGGATAAATACCTTGTACAGTTTATTCTTCGTAGAGATGCGTCCTCAAGATTCCAACAGGCTTCTCGTAGCGCTGTTTTTCCGGCGTTCAGTGCTGGATGGCGCTTGTCTGATGAGAACTTCATGAAGGATCTGACGTTTATTTCCAATTTGAAACTGAGATATGGTTGGGGTAAAACCGGTAACCAGAAAATCGGGGATTACAACGCCTTTACAACCTATCGTTCCGATATTTTCCACGCAGGATATCCTATCGACGGATCCGGAAGCCAGCCGACAATCGGATATGATGCGGCTTCTTTTGGAAACCCGAATGCGAAATGGGAGACAACAACTTCAAACAACCTTGGTTTGGACGCATCATTCCTGAACGGAGCTTTAACCTTCGAAATAGACTTCTGGAATAGAAAAACAACAGACATGCTGTTTTCAACGCCAATCACGTTCACTGCAGGTGATGCCAATGCGCCGTCTTTCAATGTCGGTGGGATGACCAACAAAGGAATTGACTTGGGTATCAGCTACAAGAATAATTCGAAGAACGGAGATTTCAGATATGGTGGCTCGGTCAATTATTCGATGTACCGGAACAATGTGGACAAATTGGATGAAAGTCCGAACACTAAATATTTTGGATCAGGATCACGTGTTCCAGCCGTGACGCTTACACAAGCAGGTTTACCGCTTTCTTCTTACTATGGATACCAAGTTTTGGGCATATTCCAGTCGGATGAAGAGGCCAAAGCGTGGGCACCATATGGCTCGTATAACAAGGCAGGTAAATTCAAAATGGCGGATATAAACGGTGACGGTAAAATCACGGATGATGACAGGACGGTTATCGGAAATCCTCACCCGGATTTTGTATACGGTATAAGCTTGAACCTTGGTTACAAAGCTTTCGATTTGACTGTATTCGGTAACGGTGTGGTTGGTAATGAGATCTTTAACTATGTTCGTTATTTTACTGACTTCAACACCTTTCAGGGAAATCGTGCGAAAAGAGCACTATATGATGCCTGGCAGCCTGATCACAAAAGTGGAACTGTTCCAATCATGGATGCAGATGACCAGATCAGTAGCCGGCCTTCGAGCTACTTCGTTGAAAAGGGAACCTATTTCAGGATGAAAAACGTGCAGCTGACTTACTCGCTGCCAAGAGCAGCCGGAGCTAAAGCAGGTTTCAGTAACGCCCAGATTTACATACAGGCTCAAAACCTTTTCACCGCGACAAAATACACAGGTCTTAATCCTGAAATCCAGGCAGGAACTGACAATACGATCGGCTTTGACGGAGGCTATATGCCAGTTTCCAGAACGTTTCTGTTAGGTTTAAACTTCGCATTTTAATTTTAAAACCTGGCTAACTAACTGATATATGAAAACGACAATAACGAAATATATACTTTGCGCAGGTTTAGTTATACTGGTAATTACCGCGTGTAAAGAGGAATTTTTAACTAGAGACCCGCAGGGGCAATATAGCCCGACTGCCCTGAAAACGCCGAATGGTGTCGAAGGTTTGTTGCTGGGTGCATATGCAATGATCGATGGTCAGGGACTTGACGGCCAGGATTCGTGGAATAACGACGTTCAAAGTTGGGTGTTCGGCGGAATTGCTTCTGATGATTCCTACAAAGGAACGGATGCGGGTGACCAGCCGGAACAATCCTTTATCGAAAAATGGGATTTTCAACCAACTAATAACCATATCAAGAACAAGTGGAGAGGGTTATATAAAGGTGTGGCCAGAACGAATGATATGATCAATACGCTTGCGGAGGTGCCTGAGGTGACGGATGCCAGACGAAAAACGATGATAGCCGAAGCCAGATTCTTGAGAGGATTTTACCACTTTGAGGCCAAGAAAATGTGGAAAACAGTACCTTATATAGATGAAAAAACGTACAATCTGAATGATCTGGAGAGTACGAAGGTGCCGAACGATCAGAACATATGGCCAATGATTGAGGCCGATTTTCAGGCAGCAATTGATGGATTGCCAGAAACTCAGGCTCAGGTGGGACGTCCGACAAAATGGGCGGCGAAGGCATTCCTGGCGAAAGCATATATGTATCAGGGTTGGGATGTATACACAGGCGCCCCTAATACGGCAGTACTTCAGAAAGCCAAAACGCTTCTCGAGGAGATTGTGAACTCTGGCAAGTTTTCACTGGTACCTAATTTTCAGAACAACTTTTTGATTGGTTCCAGGAACAATGCGGAGTCTATATTCGAAGTACAATATGCTGTGTCAAGTGCATCCGGTGATGCGGCTGATGCAGGTGTTGGGCTTGCTCACCCTTATATTGATCCATGGGGCTGCTGCGGTTTTTACCAACCTTCCCAAAATTTGGTAAATAGCTATAAAACTGGCGCAGACGGTTTGCCTTTGCTGGATACATTCAATGATTCGGATGTTAAAAATGACCAAGGGCTGAAATACGCTGATCCATTTGTCCCATATGCAGGTACATTGGACCCTCGTGTGGACTTTACAGTTGGAAGAAGAGGGATTTTGTTTAAGGACTTTAAAATCCACGGTAGTGATTTTATCCGTGATCAGACTTACGCGGGACCATATTCTCCTAAAAAGCATATCGCTGAAAAAGCAGGCTTTGGTATAAATGGATGGGGTAACCTCTCCAGTAACAATTATAGAATCATGCGGTATGGTATGATATTGCTATGGCTGGCAGAATGCAACGTAGAATTAGGTGCTCTCGACGAGGCCAGAGAATTGGTCAATCAAGTCCGGACCCGCGCCGCGAATCCTGCCTTTTTCGTAAAAAAAGCGGTTCAAGGCCCAGCCTCGCGTGACGATTTCACCGTACTTGACGAACCGGCTGCCAACTATCTGATCAAAACTTACGATAAACCGTGGACTGACGTGGCGACAGCCAGAAAGGCGGTACGCTTCGAAAACAGATTGGAATTTGCAATGGAAGGCCACCGTTTCTTCGACCTCGTTAGATGGGGCATAGCTGCCGAAACGCTCAATAAGTATAACGAAGCTGAGCAGAACAAACGCGTCTACAAAAAAGGTGCGGTATTCACCAAAAACAAAAACGAGTATTTTCCTATTCCTCAGGAAGCCATCGACCGTTCTTACAAGGCGGGTGCAGCTACTTTGGTTCAGGATCCGGCTTATAAATAACTTTAATCAGGGTACATTGAGTATAAAAGTGGGGGAGATTCCCTCACTTTTTGCTTTAATGAGAAATATCCTTTTTATTTCCAAAAAGAACGAAAAAGCTGGTATGGCAAAAACGATCCGGACATGGATTCCCGTCCTTCTGTTAGGAATCTTATGGATTTCATGTAAGCAAGAGAAGCGGTTTACAAGGTTGGAAAGCGACGACACAGGGATCGATTTTTCCAACCGTATTTCCGAAAATGACACGATGAACGTCCTGTCTTTCGAGTACATCTACAACGGAGGCGGCGTCGCGATCGGCGATTTCAATAATGACAGCCTGCCCGATGTTTATTTCACGGGCAACTGCGTCGACAACAAACTATATCTTAACAAAGGGGATTTTCATTTTGAGGATGTTACAAAAAAAGCCGGTGTTGCCGCTCACGACAGGTGGTCTTCCGGGGTCGCAGTAGTCGATATCAACAACGACGGAAAGCTGGACTTGTATGTGTGCAATACTGTTCGCAAGGTAGCCTCGCAGCGTGAAAATTTGCTATATGTCAATCAGGGTAATGACGAAGATAATGTGCCTGTTTTTAAAGAAATGGGGAAAGCATATGGCATAGCCGATACTACACACACCACCAACGCTGCCTTTTTTGACTATGATAATGACGGCGACCTCGATCTTTTTCTGGTAGTCAATGAAATGGATAACACTTTTTATCCCAACAAATATCACGAGAAGATTAAAGATGGATCCTCAAGAACCACAGACCGGCTTTACCGTTGCGATTGGGATAGTCTGGGCAGCCATCCTGTTTACACCAATGTTTCAAAACAAGCCGGAATTTTAACGGAAGGATTTGGGCTCGGTGTGAATGTGACGGATATCAATCAGGATGGGTGGAAAGATATATATGTAACCAATGACTATGTCACGAATGATTTGCTTTATATCAACAACCATGATGGCACGTTTACAGATCGAGCGGGCCAATATTTCGGGCACACTTCCTATTCCGCAATGGGTAACGATGTGGCAGACTTGAACAATGACGGTCTGCCTGATATCGTGGCTTTGGATATGATGCCCAATACTAATCGCCGGAAGAAGATGATGACGCCCGCGAATAGTTATATCACCTATCAGAACAACGAAAAATGGGGGTATCAGTACCAGACAGCCAGAAATACACTGCAATTGAACCAAGGCAAAGTTTCAGGCTATGACAATAATCCGGTTTTTTCAGAAATAGGCTTATTAAGCGGCATAGCCCAAACCGACTGGAGCTGGACGCCGTTGGTAACCGATTTTGATAATGATGGTTATCGTGATATTATCGTAACGAATGGCTTTCCGAAAGACATTACCGATATGGATTTTATGGTATATCGGGCGTCGGTGGAGCGGATTATGTCGAAGATGATGCTTCTTGAACAGGTTCCTTCGGTCAAAATCAAAAACTTCGCATATCATAATCAGGGCGATCTTACCTTTAAAGATGTTACGGACGATTGGGGGATTGACGTTCCCAGTTTTTCAAATGGTGCTGCATATGTGGACCTGGACAACGACGGTGACCTCGATTGGATTGTCAATAATATCAATGATTCGGCTTTTGTTTATAAGAACAATACGCGGAAAATCAGTGAAAAGGCGCCTAATTTCCTTCGGATCGCTTTTCACGGAGAACACCATAACAGAAACGGTATCGGGGCGATCGCCGACATCAGTTACGGGCAAAACCAACAACAAACTGCTGAAAATTCGCCGTTCCGTGGATATCTATCTTCCATGGAGCCCTTGGTTCATTTTGGTTTGGGAGATATCGCTGATATTAAATCATTGACAATCACCTGGCCAGGTGGAAAAAAACAGATACTGAAGGATGTAAAGGCAAATCAGGTGCTCCATGTGTTTGAAAAGAATGCAATTGTTCAGGATATCAAACCAGATGTGCTACCGACGACATTCATGAATGTTACTTCTTCTTTGGCGATACCTTATGTACATTCAGAAAGTGACGTAATCGATTTTAATGTCCAAAAACTATTACCGCATAAACTTTCCCAATATGGTCCGGGAATGGCGGTCGCCGATGTAAATGGTGACGGTTTGGAAGATATTTTTATTGGCGGTTCCATGGGCCACAAGGGGCGTTTTTTGATTCAGAAAAAGGGGGGAGGTTTTACAAATGAGGACCGATTGCCAGGAACGGACGGGGAGGGTAAAAATGCCGAAGATATGGGCGTGTTGCTGTTTGACGCCGACATGGATGGCTACGACGATCTCTATATAGTAAGTGGCAGCTACGAAACCGACACAACTTCGAGCGGATTGCAGGATCGTTTTTATCGCAATATGGGTGCGGGTCGGTTTGAGTTACTGCCCGATGCGCTGCCTTCTTTTTCCAAAAGCGGGTCCTGTATCCGTGCTGCCGACTTTGATCGTGATGGCGATCTTGATCTTTTTGTTGGTGGGCGGGTGAAACCTGGAGCTTATCCTGTCTCGGTGTCCAGCTATATTTTGCGCAATGATTCCAATGGAGGGAAGGTTAAATTCACCAATGTTACTTCTCAACTCGCTCCTGAATTGAACAATATCGGCCTCGTTTGCGATGCGTTATGGTCGGATGTCGACAATGACAACTGGCCCGATCTGGTACTTGCCGGGGAGTGGATGCCAATCACAGTTTTGAGAAATAGCAACGGTAAATTCCAAAAGTCCAGTTCGGGGCTGGAGAAAGCAAAAGGTTTATGGGGTAGCCTTGTTGCCGGAGATTTTGATAATGACGGTGATATGGATTATGTAGCTGGTAATCTGGGTGTTAACTCATTCATGAAAGCTACAGATGCGGAACCGACTTCGATCTATGCCGCCGATTTTAACAAAGACGGTTATTTTGACGCTATTCCAACGGTATATTACCCCGACGATCAGGGAGTGAAAAAGGAATTTCCGTATAATAACCGCGACGAAATGGGCAAGCAAATTATTCAGGTTCGGCAGAGATTTCAGGAGTATTCCAAGTTTTCAGACGCCGGAATTACGGATATATTCAAGCCGGAAGAGTTGAAAGAAGCGTTGATCATGCGGGCGAACTGGATGCAAAGCAGTTTCCTGGAAAATGATGGAAAGGGGAATTTCATAATCAAAGCGCTTCCTATTCAAGCTCAGTTAGCGCCGGTTTTCGGGATGATTTCGAACGATTTCGACAATGACGGAAATCTGGATGTGTTGTTGGTAGGTAATGATTATGGCTCAGACCTAATCGTTGGGCGGTACGATGCATCGCACGGGCTGTTGTTGAAAGGAGACGGCAAAGGAAGTTTTGTAGCCCTATCTGCTCAGGTTAGCGGGTTTCGCGTGGACGGCAATGCGAAAGCAATGGTCAATCTGGTGAATGGAAATGGTAAAGTGTTGACTGTATCCTCCCGAAACCGGGACTCGCTCAGCGTTCATGAATGGCGCATTTCACCCAAAGCCATTCGGGTTACTGCGCTGGAATCTTCTGCAGTAATTGTTCTAAAAAATGGGAAACAAAGAAAAGTGGATCTGAGTTATGGCTCTTCCTTTTTGTCGGCATCGACCAGAAATTTGCTGGCTCCTACCGATGCGAAGAATATTAAAATCACAGACTCAAAAGGAAAAGAACGTCTCGTAAAATAAAGAGCTCTCATCGGATTGCGGTCCGATGAGAGCCTTTGTTCGTGGCTATTAAATAATTTCGATTGTCTGGCCTTCCTGATTTACGGAGGGCAATACAGGAAGTTTGAGGCGTAGAATCCCGTTGATATATTCAGCAGTTACCAATTCTTTTTCAACTGGTTCTTCGAGAATAAAAGAGCGGTCGAATGAAACCTTACTAAATTCACGTCGCACCCAGTTTTGGGTTTCTGCCCGTTCTTCCGGCAACTGGTAGGATATCGACAGTTTGTTGCCCGTCAGATTAATCCTGAAATCTTCCTTGTTCCGGGCAGGAGCGAAGACCTCAATCTCGTAGCCGCCGTCCCATTTAATGATATTGACAGGAACTTTATATGTTCCATGATTTTGATTGAAATCGCCAAGAAATGGATGGCGCATGCGGTGGCCAAACCGGCCGTGGTGTTGATTACACATGTTTTTTTGAGTTAATGACTAAGGTTGTTTGCCCTAAATCGGTGTATATATATTAAAATTGCTCAGCTGGTTTTTGGCCTGGAGCATCCCTCTTACCCCACGTTTTCGAATACCAGCGGGAATGGCAATGTTTTCCCCGATATGCATTGTATTTCTCCCCAACGGTCAGCTCAAGTGCTCCGGCTGTAATCAATGCTATTCCGAGCGCGGTTATAAATCTGGTCTTTCTGCTCATGGCTATATGGATATGGGTGATCTGTTAGAAGAATTGTCCCGAAGCGATTCGCGGTCATCATAAGCTTGCTGGTTTTGCCAACCATAAAACTGATTACGGAAACGTCTGTCGCCGAACCGGTCTTCAGCAAAATAATCTGAATATGGGTGTCCCGCATAGAAACGCCCGTGGTGAAAACGTCTTGAATGAAAGCCTCTTCCATAAAAACGGCGGGCGCGAAACCGTCTGAAAATAATGCTGATAAACAAGAGGATAAGGATCAGTTTAATCAACAAAAAAGGAAAGAGAAAAAGGAAAATCCCGCCTAGTAAACCAAAGCCTACTATCGATAAAATCTGTAATATCATGATACAAACGATTTAGTTGAACATAAAAAAACTGTACAGCTTGCGTGTACAGTTAGGTTGACGGATATCGGAGAGAATTACTTTAAACTTTGAAAAAATATTTTTGAATATCTTCCGGTACGACCTTCAGCGATTAAATCTGTTGTTACGTCTGTTAATCATTTCCTCGCGAAACTTCGCTCTTTCTTCATCTGTCATATGCCTCCATTTACTGCGCCATGAAGGATCTCCGCCCATATTTCCAAATCGATGTGGGCCAGGCTGGCGACCCCACTGGCGACTTCCCGGTCCTCCGAAACTGCCAAAGAGAATCCTGCACAATGCTAGCAGACCCACCGCCTGCCAATATGAAATCACTGTGACGGACAGTACCGCCACGAGTACAGTATTCCATAGAAACCGAACCACAAATCCGAGCCCTAAAATGGCGATTATGAAAAAGACTGGAAAAAAGGGAAAATGCGCCTTATATGGTCTTGGTTGTCTCATCTTATTCTATATTAATAATTTACAAATTCCTGATATACAGACTCCAACCGTTTACGGAGATGCGTTACAGCATATTTTTTTCGGGAAATGAGTGTTTTGATGTTTTCCCCCGTTTTTTCTGATATCTCCCTGAACGTCATGTTTTCCAGTTCATTCCAAATAAATACTTGCTTCTGATCTTTGGGGAGCTCGTCGAGCGCAATATTCA
This sequence comes from Dyadobacter sp. HNCC25DJ184, assembly GCF_056895215.1. Taxonomy (NCBI): domain Bacteria; kingdom Pseudomonadati; phylum Bacteroidota; class Cytophagia; order Cytophagales; family Spirosomataceae; genus Dyadobacter; species Dyadobacter sp. HNCC25DJ184. Next base: position 194,515 of record NZ_JBXHAQ010000010.1, read on the forward strand.
GTTGTTCCCAAAAAAGCTCTTTCATATAAACCGTTTCCGGCGTGTTGTCTTCTGCCAAAAGTATTTCACGGATATGAGAATTGCCTTCATCATCCCAAAAAATATCGTCTTCCAACGCCTCGGGCTGTTTTTTGCGATATTTGTCGATAATTCTGTTGCGTGCAACGCGGTACAGCCATGCGCTCATCTGTTCAATTGCCTCCACTTCCGGAAAACTGCTCAGTTGGTACCACACGTCCTGTAGTATATCTTCCGCATCTTCGTCCGAATTAACCCTGCTGCGTATAAACGAGAGCAGCTGTTTTCCATAGCTTCTGACGGTCTGAACTATATTTGATCCCTGGTGCGACAATATATATTGGGTATGACTTTTTCGGGCAGACGAATCACTCAGGAAATTACTTTAAATTTTCCAACAAAATTTTTCCAGACGTCCAATCAGCAATCAAAAGCCGTCCTGAATTCTCAGGAGCGGACATCAAACTATCTGTATGTGGTTGGAATGATTTTTTAATATTACCAAAAGATAGGGAATGTTCCCGCACACGAAATAACATGAAGTATGAAAAAGTTAGTTCTAGTTTTTGCAGTTTTCTGTGCCAGCTTCACTGCTGCTCAGGCTCAGCTTTCTTTCGGCCCGAAAGTAGGTGTCAATATGAGTAATTATATGGGCGGAGATATTAAATCCGATGCATTGGTCGGATTTCATCTGGGAGGTATGTTGAATATGGCAGTTGGCAACACGTTCTCCATTCAGCCAGAAGTGTTGTTTTCAACACAAGGAGCGAAGATCGAAGACAACGGTCAAAAGAGGGAATTCAAGACAACCTATGTTACCGTGCCCGTAATGTTCAAATTCAGGGCGCAGAAGGGACTCTATTTTGAGTTAGGCCCACAGGCTGGTTTCAAAACGTCAGAGAATATTCCAGATCAAACGATAGATAATTTTGCCAAAAATCTGGATCTGGCGGGTGCCGTTGGTCTTGGTTTTCAGGCAGCTGGAGGATTTGGTGTGGGTGCAAGGTATGTGGCCGGTTTGTCAAAAGTAGGTAATTTTGATCAATCCAATATTGACCCTGATTTCAGAAACAGCGTCATCCAGGTAAGTGTATTTTACCTGATCGGGGGAAAGAGATAAACCCGGTTATCAACTCGTTGGTTAAAAAATTAATCTAAAAGTTGACCGAAAAAAGGCAAAACACGCAAAAGGGTCTGATAGGACATCTTCTGTGTGCTTTGCCTTTCATTTTTTTGCCTGGCTTGACGCCATAATACCTAAGTTTTACGTTTTTTCTTTCTGGCCGACGGGAATAATACATTATTTAAAATAAGCCTGTAACCGGGCGAGTTGGGATATAAATTTAAGTCGGTGGCCATTTTTCTGCCGCCACCGCCTCGTCCCTCGGGGTCGTGGCCGCCGTAAAACGTCCACTGTCCTCTTCCCAACTCTCCATAAATGTAGCGGTCTGAACGGGGGCTGGTTCCCATCACCAACACATTTGGCTTCACAGTTTCCTTTGTAAAAGCAGTAGTTTGTCCAAAAAATTCCCTAATCAGATGTTCATGATTTTGTACCAACATGCTGGGTATTACGTCCCATTTGGCAGAGAAGTCGAATATGGTGAAAAACTCTTCACTTCCACCTCCCCAATACCGACCGCCCGCCGAAGAATTAATATTTGAAAACGCAATGCCGTCATATTCATCCATCTGCAGCTTAAAATTCTGGAAGGCAAACGTTTTATCGAAATCCAGTTTTGAGTTTGCATTTGGATCACTTCCATCGCCGTCGATATTTTCGACGATATCTACTCCTTCCGCGGCAAGCGCAATATCAAAGGTTTCTGCTCCCGAGCACATGGCGAAGAGAAAGCCTCCGCCTGCACAGAACTCCTTAATTGATTTGGCCACTGCCAACTTCATTTGCGACACTTTTTTATAGCCAAACCTGCTGGCTATAGATTCCTGCGCTTTGATATCGGCTTCGGATACACGCCTTAAATTTCGTCCAAACTGTCCGGTAAAGTCTTCATGATGAAGGTGTACCCAGTCATATTTGGGAAGATCACCTCTCAGGATTTCTTCGTCATATATCACTTCGAACGGAATTTCAGCGTATTTTAATACCAACAAAACAGCATCCGTATTCTCGAATTCGGAAGGGCTGATTTTTATGGGGGAATAAACGGCGATTTTTGCGGCCTTATGGAGTTTTACATCACTCATGTTGACATTTTGTGCCTCGATCTCCGCGGTAACGCGTCTGCTCTCCGCGTCAGAAATCACTTCAAAAGACACTGCTCTCAACCGGCATTCATCTTCCAGAGCCTTCGTATATTTAATCATAAAACTGCCACCCCGATAATTCAGGAGCCAGTCGACGTCAATTTCTTCTTTCAGAAGTTTATATGCGATACCGTAAGCTTTTAAATGGTTCGTCTGGGACTGATCCATCGGTATCATGACAAAATTGGCAAACGCCCAATAGGGCAGAAGTGCCAGGAGCAATAAGGGAAGTCTCTTCATATCCGCACCCGTTTAAGTCCTTTACCAAATTTATCAAATAATTTCCAATTAATTATATGATAATCAGTGGGATAAGCGGGTGCAAAGTAAATTACAGCGATTTTATAAACTTTGGTTTGGTGCGGTTTTTACTGATTTGCTCATATGCGAATCCTATACTGATCAGTCCGGGTTCGTCATAAGCTTTACCCAAAAAACTAAGACCAACGGGCAATTCGTTTACCAAACCCATAGGAACGGTGATAGAGGGATATCCAGCCATGGCCGCGGGGCCATATGAACCATATCCTGTCCAGAAATCCCCATTCACTTTATCAATACACCACGATGGCCCTGTGGCTGGGCCACAAACAGCATCCAGTTGCTCTTCCTGAAATAGTTTGTTGAGATTTTTCCTCACGCCGATGACTTTCTCATATGCCGTTTTATATTCGGCGCTTTCCAGATTTCCCTTCGCCTGCGATTGTTCCAAAAGTTCTTGCTGGAAATAAGGCATTGCCTTTTCCTTGTTTTTGATGTTGAAAGCAATCAGCTCCTCCAGGTTTTTGACTTTACCATTCGCTCCGGAGAGATATTTATTCAAACCATCTTTGAATTCAAATCTTAGTAACTCACCTTCGGCATTACCCAGTTTCTGATTTACAAATTCTACTTCGACAATTGTTGCACCTTCCGCTTTCATTTGCTCGATGCTCTTCTCAAATAGTTTATCAATTCCTGCGGTCTTTTTCAAAAGCGTTTTTTCCACACCGATCCTCTTTCCCTTTAAACCGTCTGCCTTCAAAAATTGGGTATAATCGGTGAAGCTTTTCCCTGAACTGGTTTTTGTCACTTCATCGTTTGAATCGACGCCCACGATTGTACCTAGCAGCACGGCGGCATCGGCTACAGTTCTTCCAAAGGGACCAGCGGTGTCCTGCGTTTTTGAAATAGGTATGATGCCACTTCTGCTCACTAAACCGACCGTTGGTTTAATGCCAACAATGTTGTTCATTGATGCCGGACAGGCAATGGACCCGTTGGTTTCGGTACCGATTGATACTGAGCAGAGATTGGAAGCTACCGCTACCGCCGATCCTGAACTTGAGCCACAAGGAGAGCGGTCCAGTACATACGGATTATGGGTTTGCCCGCCACGGCTGCTCCATCCGCTTGACGAATTGGTAGACCTGAAATTGGCCCATTCGCTCATGTTGGTCTTGCCCAATATAATGGCCCCCGCTTTACGGAGCTGCTGGGCCACAAACGCGTCCGTTTTTGCAAAATTCCCTTCCATGGCGACTGATCCGGCAGTGGTTTGGAGTTGATCTGCTGTATCAATATTGTCTTTCAGAAGAACCGGAATTCCATGCAAAGGTCCTCTTTTCCGGCCGTTGTTTCTTTCAATATCCAGTTGATCCGCGATTTTCAGCGCCTCAGGATTGACTTGGATTATACTATTCAACCCGGTTTGAGACTGGTCTATATCCTTTATCCGTTGAAGATAATATTTGACCAGAGTTACTGAATTCAACGTTTTGGCATCCATAAGCATCTGAATCTGGTTTACAGGCATTTCTTCATACCCATCCTCGGGAGCATTTGAACTGAGTATGTTTGTGGCAAAAGAGAATGCTTTACCAGTTGACAACAAGAGTATAGATATGCCCGAGAAAGAACCTGAACGTAAAAAAGATCTGCGCTTCATATATGTCAGTAAGAGTAAGAGGTAGCCTAAATATAGTAAAGCATCTCCATAAAAACAGGCGGCGGAGGTCTCGAATTATCTATAATTCTATCAGTTGAGTGTCAAAAGAATAAGCGTAAGACCAGCCGTTCCCGGCATGTTCCTGCCGGTTTGATAATTGCCTGAAATTTGTTAAACTTATTTTTGGGGCTTACGGATTTTTGTTCAACTTTTAAACCGCACAAAGGCTTGTACTTTAAATCTAAAAAACTGTATTCAAAATGAGAAAGGTAGTATTATTTGCGCACATGTCGCTGGATGGTTTTGCTGGAGATATAAATGGTGGACTGGGTTTTTTGTCATATGACGAAGAACTGGAAAAATATGCGGCGGAGCTGATAAACACAGTAGGGTCACCCCTATATGGCAAGACTACTTTTCAATTGATGGAGGGTTATTGGCCCAATGAACTAAATAATCCCAACGCCGGCAAATTCTCGTCGGAACATGCGCGATGGGTGCACGATATTCCAAAGGTAGTTTTCTCAACAACTTTGGACAGCGTGACATGGAACAATACCACTCTGATCAAAGATAATATTGTTGAAGAAGTGAATTGGCTCAAACAGCAGCCAGGCAAAGACCTGGTTATATTCGGCAGCCCCGGGCTTGCCAAAAGTTTTATGAATCTGGGGCTGATAGACGAATATAAACTCACGTTGCACCCTGTGATATTAGGGAGTGGTATTAAGCTATTTGATATCAACAGTACTATGAGTTCCCTGAAATTGCTCGAAACAAAAACGCTCGGATCGGGTGTGATTGCAGTTCACTATTCAGTGAATATATAAGAGCAGTGCTCTTTCTGTCTACCCAAACTTAGAAAATATTCGGCTAGCAAGCATGCGTAAGATTATACCTAATTAGCATTTATTTCTATTCTTTGGGTTTTCTTTGTTCCAGAATTCTTTGGGTGATTTTGGTTATAGCGGAATAAAATATAATGGGGGCCATTAAAATAGAAGTAACTATGACTGAAATTAAATATATCAGCCCCAATATTAATTTTAAGAGAAATTCTATTACTTTAACCATTTAAATCGTGCGTCCATCAGGATTTCCGGGATTCATAAAAATATTCCGAACCTATTTGATAAAAATCATTCAATTGTAATTCAATAAATTGAGTAGAATCTTTTTGCATTGTACTTAAAATGTACAAATAGTTGGAAGAAATTAAGTCCGCTTCGTCAGTATAATAATGATTGAGTGTTAATTTGTGCAAAATTTTAGAATATCCCACTTGAAAACCCTTTTACTCTCCCTGAAATTGTTGACGCTGTCGGCAAGTATTGCTGTTGCTCAAGATATGATTTACAAACACAATGGCGAAAAGCTGAATGTCAAAGTCCGCTATCTGACCGAAAGCAAAGTCATCTATGGCCTTAACGGTGATCCGAAATCGGTTTCTTTTATTGGAAGACCGGAAGTAGAAAAAATCGTTTACGAGACGGGATATGTTCAGCAGATTTCACGTAAAATTGTGGTTCAGAGTGTCGATGACTGGAAGAACGTCGTCATCACTTACAACCAATTTGATGTCGTTGGCTTAACAAAAAAAGGTGAGATACGTTCTCACTATGGGGATAAAACTGAGCTTCGCAAGAAGGCGGCTGACGAAAAAGAAGTTGAGAAAATCCAGAAATCTGCCGCCGCAATCGGTGGGCATATCGTTTTTGTTAAAAGAGAGAATCTGCCGAATAAAAAAGCAGAACATACCGATACTGAACCACATGTAGTTGTCTACGGGTACTAATATCAAATCGAATCTTTATTTGAGGATTTCGGCCTATCCGAGTGGCAATCCCTCAAGTTCTGAAGCAACTTGCGTTTGATGTCCAATTTTTTCTATTCAGGGATATTTTTTCTTACCTGATCAAAAAGAAGGTCGGGAAGAAAACGTTTCAGGTATAGTGCTGCAACCTCCTTAAATCCTCCAATATAAATCTCTTTTTTGTCTTTCCTGACAGCATCTAATATTCTCCTGGCACACTCATTAACCGGAATTCCGTTGGCTTGATTGCTATCCATTTTGCCAAATTTATCGCCGGCTTTATCGAGCGCATTCAAAGATATGTTGGTTTGAATATACCCTGGGCATACGGTTGTAACGTGGATATTGTCTTTATACCCTTCTGCACGTAATGAGTCGTAAAATCCTTGCAATGCATGCTTGGCTGCATTATATCCTGAACGCATAATCGTTCCTATTTTACCGGCCACACTGCTGATCACGATAAAATGTCCGCTTTGTTGTTTCACCATATAGGGCAATACCGCTTTTGTAATAGCAACCGTGCTGAAAAAGTTTACATTCATTAACTGTTGATATACCTCAAAAGAAGTATCCTGTATGTAAGATCGTTGACTTACACCTGCGTTGTGAACCATAATATCAATCCTGCCAAAATGGGCAACTGCTTGATCAGCAGACTTTTGTGCTTGATCAAACTGAGTTACATCCATCGGTAAAATCAGCACATCCTGATCTGCCAGCCCGCTTTGTTTTTTAACTCTTTCAAGTTCATCTGGTCTTCTGGCGGTCAAAACGAGTTTGGCGCCTTCTTTGGCAAAAGCAATTGCAATCGCCTCCCCGATACCGGACGAGGCACCTGTGATCCATACTACCTTATTTTGAAAGCTATTCATATTATCAGCGTTTCCCGGTCAGGAAATATTATTCAAAAAACTTTAACGATGCCTTTTCCTTCGTAACCTCAAGCTCAGCATATGCCCCGGTTACCATCGGTCTGTTATCCGAAACGTGACCAACCGGAAAGTTGTAACAAACCGGATAGTCGAACCCGGAAACATGTTCTTCAATAATTTCATAGATACTTTTCCCGAATACCGGAGCAACATTATCTTTTACATCCGAAAACTGCCCGACAATTAATCCTGCCAAAGAAGATAGCTTTCCGGCGCGTCTCAGTTGCAGCATCATCCGGTCCAGATTGTATAAATATTCGTTGACATCCTCGATAAAAAGAATTTTTCCCTCCGTATTGACTTCCGTTTCCGAGCCGATCAAATGGGCAAGCAGACAAAGGTTTCCGCCAGTAATTTCCGCAGAAGCTATACCAGGGCGGTTCATGGAGCCTCCATCAATTTCATACGCGGGTAGTTCTCCGAAAAGTAGTTTCATCAAAGTTTCCCGGGCGACTTCGGCACCTTGTTGCATCATGGATTTCACCATCGGCGCGTGAATGCTCTGAAAACCCAAAAGCTGAATTCTGGAAAGGACAACGGTAAGATCACTAAAACCGACAATCCATTTTGGATTCTGGGTAAATTTCGAAAAATCAAGCTGGTCAATGATTCTCGAACAGCCGTAACCACCTCGCGCCGCTATGATTGCGTTTACTTCCGGATTATCCAGCATTTTTTGAAAGTCGGCCAACCTGTCTTCATCTGTGGCTGAAAACTGGTTGAAAGAGCCACGCAACGTGGAACCTTCCAATACATTTAATCCTAATTCTTGCAATAGTTTGATTCCGGGAACAAGATCTTCATAGTCAATTACACTTGCCGGAGCTATAATTCCAATGGTATCGCCCTGTTTTAAAAAGGGAGGTGCTATTTTGTGAGGCATGCTAGAAATTTAAGGTTTCCGGGACAGGATTTCCGGCGGTAGTATTGAACGATATCTTAAATAAAGACGACATCTTCCACGAGATTGGACTTCATTTCCCGGTTAATCAGCTCCACGATTTTCGATTTTGCCCGCACGAGTTCGTTCCGTAATGGCGCCGACTCGATCTGTAAAAAAAGCTTATTGTCTTTGATGAACACCTTTTTGGTTCTGGAGGCAATCGCCGTTCCCATAATGGTATCCCAATGGGCAACAACATATGACTGATCAAAGCGGTTTCGCAAGTGATATTTCTCCAACATCTGATCAATTGCGTCTTTAAGAGGAGTGATTCCTGGACGCCTTGAAGCTTTTTCTCTATCGAAACGGTATTGTTGGGCCATAGTAGTGAGCGATTACCACAAAGGTAAAAAAGTATTCCTGATTTGATCCAACATTTGCATATTCCGTGTTTCGGCCTTAATATTGTGTCATCAAGTCAATTGCTTCACCAGTATATAGTAATTGATTTATAAAGAAGAGGCGAGAGAATGGGCTCTATGAACCTCTGGCAACCTGCTACCACGACGGAGAAAGGTGCTAATTCCCACCTAAGCAATTAGGAGATATAAACTCAATTAGTAAATGAAATTATTCTATTCTTTTTCGGGCCGTAAGGCTTTTGGTCGCTATCCGCTAATTTTCACCGGCAACATTGCAGGAGACAAATTGGCAGGATCTTTTTTTGCGTCTTTACTTTCCATTTCTGGAGCAGGGAAAGCGTATGGAAATAAGGTGCATGTAGAAGGAGTATTCGGTGTAAATAGCAGACTGACAAGTTGTTGTTTCAATTGTTATAATTAAAAATGCTTTTGCACCCATGCAGGCAGAACAAAAAATATTTAAGTATCCATATGCTTTTTCGCTGGAATTGGGCGATGAATTAAACGGCTTTGAACTGGCATATACCACCTACGGAACCCGGAATGAAAACGACGACAATATCGTGTGGATATGCCACGCGCTGACTGGGAGTTCGCAGGCAGCCGAATGGTGGGACGGGTTGGTAGGTGACGGGAAATACTTTGATCCGGAAAAACACTTCATCATTTGCGCCAATATTCTGGGTTCTGCATATGGATCTACGAATCCATTGTCAATCAATCCAAAAACGCAAAAGCCTTATTATCAAAATTTCCCGATCATTACCGTTAAGGATGTCGTTGCAGCGTTGGAAATACTCCGCCAGGAATTGGCTATCAACAAAATAAAAATCTGCATCGGTGGATCGTTGGGCGGTCAGCAGGCGCTGGAGTGGGCGATTGAGGTTCCTGACGTATTTGACGAATTGATATTGATCGCAACAAACGCGCTGCATTCGCCATGGGGAGTTGCATTCAACGAATCGCAGCGTATGGCGATCGAAGCGGATCCTACTTATGATGAGGAAAGAGAAGATGCCGGTAGCATGGGAATGCGTGCCGCCAGGTCAATTGCGTTGCTCTCATATCGTAATTATGATACTTACAATTTTACACAGGCAAGAGATAATCCGGATCAAATCGACGATTTCCGTGCTTCGTCTTACCAGCAATATCAGGGCGATAAGTTTGTAAAACGGTTCAACGCATTTTCATACTGGACGTTATCAAAGATCATGGATTCGCACAATATAGGCCGAAATCGTGGCGGGATCGTGCATGCTTTGGGTCTCGTGAAAGCGAAAACATTGGTGTTAGGTATCAAATCAGACCTTTTGTTTCCAATATCGGAGCAGCAGTTTTTGGCGAGACATATTCCAAGAGCGAGCTTCCAGGAAATTGATTCTCTATATGGGCATGATGGTTTTTTGATTGAATATAAACAACTTACACAGGTTATCCGGGCGTGGCAGGATAGTAACGGGAGGCTGGAGTTGGCGCAGATTGAGTGAGCGGTTATGATTAAAAGGAGGAAATGGAGGATGGAGACCGACGAAATTCGAAGGATCGCTTGATTTTCTGCTAAACTGGCTCCGATTTTTTCAAACTGGCATGAAATTAAATAGTTAATTTGAGTCCCGCATTTGTGTGGGACTTTTTTTAAATTTAAACAGTTTACTGAGGAATTTGGACCCGCGCTGATCATAATCAAAGCAGAACCAACTGATATAACGGTCAACTGAAACTAATAACTAACTAACCACTAACAGCCAAAAACATGCGAAGACTCGGAGGCAGACTCATTTTTGCAGTTGTCATCGTTCTGGTGACTTTATTTACCTATTTCAGCAAAACTCAGGAAAATCCGGTGACGGGGGAAAAACAGCGGGTCAATCTTACTCCTGAGGAGGAGGTACAGTTGGGGCTTCAATCGGCTCCTCAAATGGCAGCAGAATTTGGTGGGCTATATCAAAACGAGGAAGTACAAAAGGATGTCAAAATGGTTGGGCAAAAGTTGGTGAATACCACGGAAGCCAGCCGGTCGCCATATAAGTTTGATTTCCACGTATTAACTGACCCAAATACCGTTAATGCTTTTGCAGTTCCGGGCGGACAGATTTTTATTACCGTTGGTTTGCTTAAAAGGTTAAAGACCGAAGATCAGCTGGCCGGTGTTTTAGGTCATGAAATGGGGCATGTAATAGGTAGACATTCGGCGGAACAGATGGCCAAGGGGGATTTATTACAAGGTCTGGCAGGTGCTGCTGGAGTGGCCGGCGGCGATTATACTTCTGCCCAAACAGCTCAGTATGTGGCAAATCTGGTGAACTTAAGCTATGGACGTGATGACGAGCTGGAGTCAGATGATTTCGGAGTGAAATATATGTATCAGGCCGGATATGATCCACACGCACTTTTGGGGGTCATGGACATTTTGGCAGAGGCTTCAAACGGTCAGCAGCCTGCCGAGTTCATGAGCACGCACCCAAGCCCGGCAAACAGAACTGAAAAGATTAAAGCTGCTATTGAAAAGTATAAAGATCAGCAAGCTAACCCTAAATGATTTTAGCTGAATTATAATCGGTTGGGTATCAAGACTTCGTCAAGGTCTCTTCCATATTATACATCGTACTGATCACACGCATTAATGCTGCCGCGCGGTCTACTTTCACAGCTTTTTCATGATGATGATCCCCGACGTTCAATACTTTTTGGGCCTTCTTCCTGTCTTTTGAAAAACGAGATAATTCTTCTTCATAATATTCAACAAGCAGTTTTGTCTCTGAGCTGTTCGGGGTACGGCAGACAATACGCTGAAAAAGTTCATTGATCTTTTCGGTGGCGGTCAAATTCTTCGCATCGGTACGTTCCGCCAGCACTCTCGACGCTTCCAGTACTGTCGGATCATTCAGCATCACCAATGCCTGCAACGGCGTGTTGGTTTTTTGCCTTTTCACCTCACAAAGGTCCCTATTGCTACCGTCAAACAAAATCGTGGTGGGAGGTGGCATGGTGAGTTTGATAAACGTATACATTCCACGGCGATACAGTTCCTGCCCGGTATCCTGAACATATCGGGTAAGTTCTCCGCGACCAGCTGTGCTCGCCTCCCAAAGGCCTTTTGGCTGATATGGCTTTGCGCTTGCCCCTCCGATTTTGGGGCTGATCAATCCGCTGGTCGACAGTACAATATCCCTCACCATTTCGGCAGGAACCCGATATCTTGTGGCTCTTGAAAGGTAAATATTGTCAGGATCCTGTTCTCTTTTCTGATCTGTAATCCGGGAAGACTGCCTGTACGTCGCGGAAGTCACAATTTGTTTGACCAAACGCTTCATATCCCAACCATGATTCATAAAATCGACCGCCAACCAGTCCAGTAATTCAGGATGGGTAGGGAGATCGCCCTGCATTCCAAAATCACCAGATGTTTTAACAATTCCTCGGCCGAAAAACTCCTGCCATACCTGATTTACAAATACCCTGGCAGTCAATGGATTATCCTTGCTTGTTGTCCATTTGGCCAAACCAAGACGGTTCTTTGGATATCTCGTAGTATCGAAATTCATCACGGCTTTTAAGCCGCTTGCTGTGACAATTCGTCCAGGTTGATCATAAACGCCACGATTGAGTATATGGGTGGTCCTCAGCGTATCGTTTTCACCCATTACCGAAACCTCCAACTTCGCAGTATCCTGACTATTCACAAACGTCAGCAGGTTCCTTACTTCTTCCTGAGAAATAGTCAATATGGGAGTTTTGGCCGGTCCGCCACCGACACTGCCATCAAACCCTTTTTCCCTGGAATTATTGAAAAAAGCGAAAAGCCGATAATAATCCTCCTGCGAGATCGGGTCGTATTTGTGGTCATGACATTGGGCACATTCGACGGTTAATCCCAAAAGCGCACTGCTGAAAGTCTTGGTTTTGTCAAGGTTATATTCAATTCGATACTCTTCAGGTATTACGCCATCCTCTTCGGTGATCTTATGGTTTCTTAGAAAGGCAGTTGCCAGAACCTGCTCCTTTGTGGGGTTTGGCAACATATCACCGGCCAATTGCCACGTCAAAAATTGATCATAAGGCATATTCCGATTCAAAGCGCTAATAAGCCAGTCTCTCCACGGCCACTGGGTTCTTAGACCGTCATTCTGATATCCGAACGAATCAGAAAAACGCGAGATATCAAGCCAATGCAAAGCCATTTTCTCTCCATATGTCTTCTTACTGATCAATTCGTCGACCATCTTTTCATATGCATCTGGACTCTTTTCGTTTGCAAATTTTTGCTGGAGCTGCAGGGAGGGTGCCAAACCTGTCAGGTCGAGTGATAACCGTTTAAGCAATTCTTCAGGCTTTGCTTCCTCACTGGGTTCAAGGCCAAAGTCCTCCATTTTGGACAGCGTGAAATAGTCGATTTCATTTTTGGGCCAATCGTTGTCGCTAACTTTTGGTAACGGGGACTGTTTTGGAGCAACAAAAGCCCAGTGCTGTTCATATTTCCCGCCTTGTTCAATCCATTTTTTTAGAATACCAATTTCATGCTCATTCAAGGTTCCTAAATGAGATTCGGGTGTAGGCATCTGATATTCAGGATCCAACGAACTGATCCGTTTGTAAAGTTCTGATTCTTCCGGCTTACCCGGCACAATGGCGAAATGCTTTCCGTCTTTCAATTTGGCATATGCACTTTCAGCCATATCCAACCGAAGACCGGCTTCGCGCTTTTTGGCATCAGGACCGTGGCAGGCAAAACACTTGTCGGAAAGGATGGGCCGTACGTCAAAATTGTAAGAAACCCTGTCATGAGAAGAGGTTTTACTGATTGTTCCATTTTTCTGAAAACACGAAACCGCAATAATGATGAGTACCAAAACTGTGGCCAGATGTTTAAAGTATTTGCTCATCATCATTGTACGTCTAATAGCTGAAAAGTGGCTGGGAAAGCGCAAACCCGAAGGTGCGCTGCATTTGGTATTATAGGAGACAAAAATTGTATTTTATATCCATTTCTGCCAATGACCAATTGATATTGTTGTGTACTATTTTGGCGAGGTCTTGCTGGTTTATAAAAAAGAAAGAGGTTTACTTGTCTGACTATTAGACAAATAAACCTCTTTCAGTATGCTATCAGGCTAGTTAGCCCCTCAGTTTATTTCTTTACCAACGTAAGCAATTTTTCAGGTTCGTTGGTTGTGATATAGTCAATTCCTTGATCTATAAGCGATTGCATGGTTTTCTCGTCGTTCACCGTCCAGGCGTTGGTAACCAGATTCGCATTTTTAAATTCTGACAGCCAGTTCGGTTTTGCCTTGAACACATTGTAATGATAGTCAACACCGCTCAGGCCGGATGCCTTGATTTCCTCAGGAGACTTTTCACCGTTCAGGTAGCAAACTTCTGCTTTGGGGGCAAGCTCTTTTACCTTTTTACATACGTCAAAATCGAAACTGATATAGTCGGTTATCTTGTCTGTTTTCGTCGCATTTACAAGCTCCACACATTTTTGAGCCAGTATCAAAGACCTTTCCTTACTGATTCTGGAGGCTTTGATTTCTAATATCAGGCGTGTTTTCTTCTGTTTTGAACCTGCATTCAGATATGACTTTAACGTCGGTAAAACTTCTCCGTTAGACAGTTTAACTGTATCCAATTGTGCAGAAGTTGATTTTTCGATATCCAATCCGTGAATTTCGTGATCATGGCTAATATATAAAATAGAGTCGGCTGACATATGCACGTCAAATTCGCTGCCGTAACACTTCATATCGATAGCTGCTTTCAGGGCCGCAATTGAGTTTTCAGGAACTTTTGTATTTTTCCAGGCACCACGGTGAGCGATCACTTTGGTTTGTTTATCTTTTCGCGTCATGGCAGTCACGGTCATCAGGCAAAGGAGACTTAACGAATAAATTAAAATAATTTTTCTGGATAACATATGCAGGTATTGATTCAAATGTTAAGGTTTGGAATATCTTCAGAACGCAATATTACGAATGCCCGCGATAAAGTGGATTAAGATTATGTGAAGACTAGCTAGTCAAGGCCTGATGTCTTTCGACGGTCACCACAATATGCTTCGAGGTTGGGGTGTTACTCTTTTTCGCCACGCTTGAAATCGGAACAAGAACGTTGGTTTCGGGGAAGTACGTAGCACATGAACCTTCCGGGATGGAATATTCGATCACAATAAATTTCCTTGCAATACGCTCAATTCCATCGTCATTATTTCTTATATCGACGACCATGTTATCTGCCAGGTTGAGTCTGGAGATATCTTTTTCGTTCATTAATATCACCCTTCTTTCATTGTATATGCCTCTATATCTGTCATTTAGCCCATATATGGTTGTATTGAACTGATCATGACTTCGGATCGTCATCATCACCAATTCATTCTCTCCGACCACCAGAGCTTCTGCTATACCGATGTTAAAGTGCGCTTTTTGAGATTCGGTATTGAACGTTCCTTCTCGCGAACAATTCGGCAGGTAAAATCCGCCCGGCACCCGGACTTTCTCGTTATAATCATCAAATCCGGGGATGGTTCTTTCAATATCCGTTCTGATTATATCGTAATCTGTCGCATATTTTTCCCAGTTGACCATCGATTTTTTGCCTAAAGTCGCCTTCGCCAACTCGCAGACAATTGCGGGTTCGCTCAACAGGTTTTCTGACACAGGATCCAGAATACCTCGTGACAACTGCACAACCCCCATGGAATTTTCGCAGGAAACGAACTGATTTTGTCCGCCGGTCATGTCTCTATCGGAGCGTGCCAGACAGGGTAGGATAATGGCTTCTTCGCCATGTACCAGATGGCTACGGTTGAGTTTGGTGGAGACGTGAACGGTTAACTGACAGCTACGGAGCGCTTCAGCAGTAAAATTGGTGTCAGGTGTTGCCGAAAGGAAATTGCCACCCATACCAAAGAAAACCGTTGCCTTGCCTTCGTGCATGGCTTTGATTGCTTCCACGGTATCAAAGCCGTGTTCCCTCGGAGCCTTAAATCCAAAGTTACTGTCCAACGCAGAGAGAAACTTTTCCGAGGGCTTTTCATAAATACCCATCGTTCTGTCGCCTTGCACGTTGCTATGACCACGTACCGGACAGGTACCCGCACCAGGCTTGCCGATGCTGCCTTTCATCAGAAGTAGATTAACCACTTCTTTAATCGTATCAACGGCATTTTTGTGCTGTGTCAATCCCATCGCCCAGCAAGCGATGATTTTTGATTTATTGGTTAAAAGTCTTGCAAACGCTTCAATTTCCGGAATGGAAACGCCGGAAATAGCAGATAATTCCTGAATGTCCTGTTGAAGTATATTGTGTTTAAAATCCTCAAATCCAATGGTTTTGTTATTAATAAAATCGTGATCCAGTACCATGAACGGATTTTTGGCTTCTTCCAGAAAAAGCAATTTTTCGACCGCTTGCAGAAGTGCGAGATCCCCGTTGATTTTTACCTGTAAAAAAAGATCCGTCAATTCGGATGATATCTGGAATATTCCGTTGAAAGTCTGGGGATTATTAAAACCCATCAGCCCCGTTTCCGGCAGCGGATTTACGGATATAATCGCTGCACCTTTTGCTTTGGCCTTTTGCAAAGCCGTCAGCATCCGGGGATGATTTGTGCCTGGATTTTGCCCTAATATGATAATCACTTCCGCCTCGTAAAAATCTTCGAGCTTGACAGACCCTTTCCCGATTCCCAGCGACTCGCCAAGGGCAACGCCGCTGCTTTCGTGGCACATATTACTGCAGTCGGGCAGGTTATTGGTACCATACTCACGCACAAACAACTGGTATAAAAATGCGGCTTCGTTGCTGGTTCTGCCCGAAGTGTAAAAAACTGCCTCGTTTGGCGAAGCCAACTCATTGAGCTTATTGCCAATTTTATTGAATGCTGATTTCCACGAAATGGGCTGATAATGAGTGCCTCCGACAGGAAGATACATCGGTTCTGCCAAACGGCCCTTGCCTCCGATTTCGTAGTCTGATAAGTGTGCCAGATCCTTGACTGAATTTTTGGAAAAGAAATCCGCAGTTAATTTTTTGGTTGTGGCTTCTTCGGCAACTGCCCGGGCTCCGTTTTCGCAATATTCTGCTATACCCGAGCGTTCGTCGTCAGGATCCGGCCAGGCGCAACTCGGACAGTCGAAGCCTCCTTTTTTATTTAGGTTCCAAAGCGCAGTTAAGCCGCGGTTTACACCCGCTTCACTGATTGTTTTTTCAAGTGCAGATATGACGGCGGGTATTCCGGCCGCCTGTTTCTTTATTTTACCCCTTTTAATTCCCGTAAAATCTTCCGGATTTTCAGACGAAGGTATTTCCGCTTCATTTTTCATACAGACCGCATTTGGATGGATATCATGCCTCTTTCAGCATGCTTTCGGGTTTTCGTAATTGTCAGACTGGTCTTCGGCCGAATTGTCGATACATTTAAAATCCTTTTCAATCAGGATATAAAGCGTTTCTGTCTCAGATACCGGCTGATTGCCGTCGAGGCCAATAATGTCGTTGTTGGGCCAATCCAATGCAAAGGAATCTGGTACACTGACTACGATTGTCTCGTCGCTAAAAGTTGCGATCAACTGCTTGTCAACAGCAGATTGAGCCAGCCTGTATTTCAAGACTCCAGTGCCAAAATTTGCCTTATTTTCCAGAACACCCTCAGTTGCCAACGTGGAAACTTCTGATTTAGATAGCCTGATTCTGAGTGTGTTGCCGCTGATTCGTATTTTCATAAGTTATTTTATTTTCATACAAGGCATAGAAGTTAACAGTAAAGATCGATGAGTTAATGAGGTAATTGCTTTTTTTCTGGCCGGTATTCTGTTTTGTGAAATGCCGGTACAGTTATTAATCACTATAATCGTTTCATCCCTTCGGGATTGCGTTGCTGTTCTATTTCTTTCTATAATCATTTCATCCCTTCGGGATTGCGTTGCTATTCTATTTCTTTCTATAATCGTTTCATCCCTTTGGGATTAATCTGCTATTCTATTTCTTTCTATAATCGTTTCATCCCTTTGGGATTAATCTGCTGTTCAACTTCTTTCTATAATCATTTCATCCCTTCGGGATTGCGTTGCTGTTCAACTTCTTTCTATAATCGTTTCATCCCTTTGGGATTAATCTGCTGTTCAACTTCTTTCTATAATCATTTCATCCCTTCGGGATTGCGTTGCTGTTCTATTTCTTTCTATAATCGTTTCATCCCTTCGGGATTTTTTTGCTGTTCCACTTATTCTTTCTATAATCATTTCATCCCTTCGGGATTGCTTTGCTGTTCTATTTCTTTCTATATTCGTTTCATCCTTTTGGGATTTTTTTGCTGTTCCACTTATTTCTATAATCGTTTCATCCCTTCGGGATTACGTTGCTGTTTTACTTCTTTCTATAATCATTTCATCCCTTCGGGATTGCTTTGCTGTTCTATTTCTTTCTATAATCGTTTCATCCCTTTGGGATTAATTTGTTTTACTTTTCTTTAAAATCATTTCATCCCTTCGGATTTTCCAAGCTGGTATTAACCCTTTCGCCTGTCAATTCCGTTTACAAAAGCCTGAAAGGCTGACATGATTATAGAAAATACGATCATCGAAATTTACAAAACCCCGAAGGGGTGACACTTTCACTCATCCGCCACGAATAATTCTTTCAGGATTGGTGTAAATATTAAAACCATCACGTTTCAAAAAGCCCACCAAGGTAATACCGAACTCTTCAGCTGCCTGAACTGCCAGACTGGAAGGCGCACCAATGGCCGCCACTATTTTTATGCCTGCCATATATGCTTTCTGCAGAAGCTCGAAACTTGCCCGTCCACTTAGCAACAGGATGTTTTCAGAAAATGGCAACATATGCTGTACAAGACCTGTTCCGATAATTTTGTCGAGTGCATTGTGCCTGCCCACGTCTTCACGGAGCAATATCAACTCACCCGTTTTGGAAAAAATCGCCGAGGCGTGGATCCCTCCGGTATGTTCGAAAATTTCCTGCTGACTGAACAACTTATCTTTTAACGAAAACAGAACGTCGGGGGATACGCTGATGTCAGATGGAAAATTGTGAAATACCGAATGGGAACGAATGGAATCAATACTCGACTTTCCACACACGCCGCAACTTGAAGTCGTGTAAAAATTACGATCCGAAGTGTTCAACTGTGGCACGAAATCCGCTGCGGATACAACAGTGATAATATTATTGTCAAACGGATCTGATTGAATATCAACTATTTGGTTAGCATTGCTGATTATTCCCTCGGTAAAAAGAAAACCCGAGGCTAACTCCGCATCGTTGCCGGGCGTACGCATGGTAACGGATATACTTTTCGTTTTTAGATCCCCATCCAAACCATGCCTGATACGAATTTCCAACGGTTCCTCGATCGCCAGTATGTCTTCCTGCACTTTTTCCTGATCCCTTCCGATTTTATAGACGATGTGGGTAGTAACCGATATTGTTTCCATTTTTACGTTGCCTTGAAATTGCTTAAAGGTGCTCCCTTGGCAATAAATGATTTAGCTTTTTGATAGTCTTCTGTTGTATCCGAACTATATGTAACCTGCTTTAAGACAGGTATATATCGCTCTGTATGGTGATCTCGCAAAAATCGTTGCAACGAATACTCGCCATTTTTGAACATTTGCCGGAGGGGATTGCCACAATCCTTGGAATACCATGCCAGGAGGGGTTCATAAAATCCTTCTGCATTGAAAAAGGCAGCGGCCATGCTATTTCTTTTGGTATGGGTCAGAAAATGTTCAAGATCCGCAGCAGTTAAAAAAGGATAATCAATGCCAACAACGAGAAAGTCCTGATTTTGGAATTTGTCAAAAGCTGTTAACAATGCTGCCATCGGGCCTATTTCCGTATATTCTGCACTGTCTCCAATGGCGGTGATATCAGAAGATATTGATTTGACCTGTTCATTGTTACAGCTGATAATCACTTTGGTACAAAAACTTTTCAGCATATCATAAACATGAAAACGCTGTTCCTTTTGATGGTACACAAGCCGGCTTTTATCGACTCCCATTCGACTGCTCTGACCACCGCACACTACGAGTCCATAAAGTTGACTTTCAACTGACATATTTAGTTTGTTTGCGACGACGCGAAATATACCAATTTTTATGTTGGTTGTTTAACGCAGCGTTTGGGTGAGTACTCAGCTGAGTTTTTTGGATTCGCTATAAACCGGGTTTTAAACAAACTTATCGTTGTTTAGAAAGGAGTCTGGTGGGGACATTGGCAGCGGTTGAAAATCTCCCCATACTCCGCGTTGTACTCCTATCACTCTGCGTTTAATCCATTTTTACTATATTTAGAATAAAATTGAACCCGGAAAATGGAGCAGGGAGACGTTAAAATACTTAAAAAGAAACCGATATATCCCATCAATCCGGCTTTACGGAAATACCTGCGTTTCTACCAGCGTGATGCCCGGCTACCGGTTGGCTATTCGGACCTGATCAATTTTTACGAGTCGTTTCCGGTCACGGACAAAAATGGAAATGATACATTATGGGAATGCCCGCTATATCCTGCCCATGACATCGAGAAGCTTCATGCCGGGCTGAAAGTTGCATATGCCTTATTAAAAGCGTCTGGAAATCTGAAAGTTGTTCAGCATAAATATATTGAGCGCATTGATTATTGTAAATTCGGAAATTCCAACCCGTTCAGAATCAAGATAGTGAACCGGTTGAATGATATCTACGATTATTTTTATGTAAAAAAAGCAGATGCTTCGAGGATATACGGGCTCGAGCTGGAAGAGATTTTTTCGCCCAATCAGGTAAATTATTTGGTGGACGGAAATACTTTGATCGAGGAGCATATCGCCGGCATTCCTGGTGACGAATTTGCCAGAACACGACTGAATCATCCCGATTATAATCCCACACGAATTGCCAAGGAATTTGTAAAATTCAACGAACGCTGTATGATCACGCTTTTGGGCGATATGCGATCCTACAACTTTGTCATGCAAATTACCCCCGATTTTGACGCGTTTCAGTTCCACTTGCGGGCGATAGATTTTGACCAGCAGTTTTATGAGGGCAATCCTAAGGTATATATGCCTCAGTTCTTTAAGGAAAATTTGCCTTTTGTGAAACTTGCGATGGAGCATTTGACGGACAAAACCGTGCTTCAGTACCGCCAGGAAGAGCAGTCGTCTATCATGTATCAGGCGCGTAGCGAAAAACACCGTTTACGCGAACTTCGCGACATATCAATTAAAGACAATATATCAACTCCTGAAAACATTGAGGAATTGAGCACCGGCCTGGCTTCCCAACACAACGACTCGGCATATCTCCGCTGCAAGACCATGACGGATATCATCGAACTCAATATCAAGAATGTGATCCGGCAGGTTATATCGTGATATAAGGATTTGTAAATCAGCTGATTATTGATATTTTGCTAGCAATCTTTTACCAGGATTAACTACGGCGGCACGGACTGTTTGTGTGCTAACCTAACCTAACCAAAACAATCAAAATAGCAGGCGATCCGTCAACCGCAAATCCCTGAAAGCTGATTAGATCCGGATTATATATACCCCTTTTTGAATTTTTTGACTCCCGATCGTTGTGCTGTAAGTATGAAGTCAATGTATTTGTAAAATATGATTTTGTCGTATATTGGTGACATTAAAAATTCTGGCTGGAGTCGTAGCAATGGCCAGAGAATACCATAAACGGAATTATGTTTCGAAAATTTAAACTGACTCTTTTAGCCCAGTTATTTCTCTTTACGTTCCACTTCGCCCATGCACAATTGGATACACTTCACTGGCATGAAGGTATTCAACTCAAGCACAGTGATTTTGTAAATGAGGATGGTCCGGCATATGTCGATGTTGTGTTTGGCTATCAATATTATTTCCATCGAAACACTTTTGGAAAAGCCATTGCGATTATTGACACCGACATCTATCTGAATAGGCGGACGTCGACGATATCCAAGGGGTCTGATCATGACTTACGCTACGCCCAACTTGAGTTTGATATTGAAGGCTATTATGGAAAACTGGTTCGACAGGAGGTAATGAAGCTCGGCGAAATGAAGGGATCGAATGCGATTTTAACGCAGAAAGTAGAAAGCGTTTTATTTAATGTCGGACAGCAAATAGCTCAACTGAGAAAGGAATTTAGTAAGGACCTCCAAATGGTTAACAAAGATGATGCGCTCGGGATATGGGAGGTGAGAATATCCGAATTGCTCCGTAAAACTGCAGATGCAGAGGTTGTTAGTGAAATTGGAAAACTGCAGACAAATGTTTTTATGGGCATTGGGAGCAATTTCTTCCCTGGCAAAACTGGAACTTATTTTTCTAATTCAACAGGCGTGAATTTGGGTCTGGATTTTGATGTTAAACGGTCGAGATTTACCATGGATCTAAACCTGGGAGGTAATAAAGTAAAGAAATTTATTGAAAAAGAGGGAGAATGGGCTCCGGATTTAAAAACTACTGTCGCCTCTTTTGAATTTTCATATGGGTATAAATTTATGGTCAAAAAGTGGTCGACGATTCCATATTTTGGGTTCGCCGTCAATGAGATAACCCCAAGAAATAACAATCGGGAAGATAAGAGAAGTTTCACGGGATATAGCCCCGTTGTTGGAGTAGAGCTAAACAACACAATTCGTCTGCTGAGCACGACGGATACGCAAATCATACACCTGTATTGGAAAGCGAAGTTATCTATTTGTCCGACGAATTTTGTTCAAAAAGTTGCTGGGCCGCAGATTAACCTTCGGTTGGATATTGGAATGGCTTCGGTAATAGTTAAGAAAAAGCACTCGAAAAAAAGTAAATTAACATTTATATAACGACCAATATTTTAATACTATTTCCACTTCAAATCAACAAATAATCATGAAAACAACAATCCTTTATCTATTACTATTAATCTCGTTACCAGGCTTCTGTCAGGTTAATTTTACCAATATCCAAACTTGGGAAGAGGCATCAAAAAGGGCTCAGAAAGAAAAGAAACTCATTTTTATCGAGTTTGAAGACAGTAAATGTGCGCAATGCAATGAAGTAGCGGCGAAAGGTTTGTCATCAAGCATGTTGAGGGAAAAGTTTGCCCAAAATTTTGTTTCGATCAAATGCAACCTTGAAACGGAAGAAGGCCGCAAAGTTGGGGCAAAATTTAACGTGGAGCGTGGTCCGGTAGCACTGTTCGCTGATTCGAATGGAAATGTGCTCAACAAATTTTTAGGTTCGACGGATGCAGGATTTAAATATGCGGAGGAGGCCGAACTCGCGCTGACAAGGCGATCAGGTAAACAACTCAGTGATTATCAGAAAGACTATAATGCTGGCGAGCGCTCACTGAGATTCCTCCAGGAGTACATATCTAAACGCTCAGAGGCAAGACTTCCTGTCGACGAATTGCTGGATCAATATGTAGGCAGGTTAACAGTAGATCCACTGGAAAGTTTACAAACTGTCAAATTTATATACTCTCAAGGCCCTTCGGTCGACAGCCGGGCATACACTTTACTGCAGACAAGACAATCGCGGAAGATGGTTGACAGTTTGTATAAAACGATACCTTGGTCAGAGGCCGTTGATATTAACAATCGGATTATCGGTAACTCTTACCAAAAAGCTGTAAAAAACAAGGATCAGAATTTGGCTTTCGAGACTGCAAACTTTACTGCTCGGACGTTTGGAAACGATTACCAGCGGGGAAGTGTAGCGCAAAACAGGAATCAGCTTAAATTCTATTATGAACTTAAAGATACTGCGCAATATAAGCGACAGGTGATCGAGTTTTTAGAATATAATCATATGAGACTAACGGCTGACTCGTTGAGGAGAATGGATGAACGAGATGTAAAGGCCAGGCTACCCTTAAACTCAAAATCAGCTAATGTGCGGCCCCAAACTCTTAATTATGCACCTGCATCCCAGTTTTACCACCTGGATTTGAATGAGCATGCGTGGCATTTTTATGAGTTGTTTTCCAATGCCGATGATCTGGAGAGAGCATTGAAATGGTCATATCAATCTCAGGAGTTTTTCAACGCCCTAAATCGGAATACAGGTAATCCCATGAGACTAGGTAACCCGGCATATATCGATACTTACGCACAAATTTTGTACAAACTTGGTAGAAGAGATGAGGCCATCCAATGGCAAACGAAAGCAGTTGAAGCGCAAAATGTAACGGGCGGATCGTCTAATTCATATCAGGAGACTTTGCAAAAGATGAAGCTTGGGACTTTATGATGGAAGGATGAAAGGCAGGAAGGACGAAAGGGAGGAGGGTTAAAACCAAGCTCGGGCCAGTGGAAGGGCAACGGTGGGCGTCGTTTGTCCTCTGACCTTTTCGCCTTTAATCTAGTTTAAAAATTACCGACAAATAAACCCACACAATAAAAAACAGCTGCAAAGGAATTCTAAACCATAAGTGTTTCAGACCGTTTCCGTCATAAGTTCCTTTCTGATAGTCTAGATTTTTGACCGCGGCATATGTGTTTGCGGGAAGTATCAATATGAAAAAGACAATAAGCAAGGTGGCGGTCAGGATACGATAGGTTGGTAGGAAGAGGCCTAAAGCAAACACGATTTCCAGCAGGCCAGTGAAGTGAACTGCCTGTGTTTTGAAAGGAATGAATTGGGGAAGCATCAACGACATTCCTTTTGTGAAAACGAAATGACCGATTGCTGTGAATAAGAGCATTCCTGACATCGCGATTCTGGCGGCTGTTGAGATTTGATATTCATCAGTTATTAGTTTAATCCCTAAAACTGACAGACAAGATACGGTGAGTAAAACGATCAATGGCTTCATCTTTTTTTGAGTAAAGTTCGGCCGATTGAGACGTCCAAACAATGAACCCAGGTTAAGAAATGCGTTTCCGTATCCTGCTCAGAGCCTGAGGCGTTACACCAATGTAGGAGGCAATATACTTCAAAGGAATTTCCCGGAGGAGGTTAGGACGTTCTTCAAAGAGATTCAAATATCGCTGCTCCGCCGTGTCGTTTAGTAACGAAAGTTCACGTTTGGATTTTCTTAAAAACAAGTCTTCCGCGGCATGACGCCCAATCGCATTTCCGATTTCAGTTTGTTTGTACACGTCTTGCAAGTCTTCGTAAGTCAAACTCCAAAGTGTTGTTTCTGCGAGCGTTTCGATATTGTAAGATGATGGCATTCTAGTCAGAAATGAGTCATATGCGCTGCTGAATTCGTTGGCAAAGACAAAACCAAAGGTCAGATCATTTTCTTCTTTCGGGATATAGAAACGAACAATACCAGTTTCCACAAAGGATAATGAGTTTTCGGTCTGTCCGACTTTGAGCAGCGTCGTTTTTTTGGGATATACCCGCTTTGTTAATTTCGAGGAAAAGATATGCCAGTCGTTATCTGATAATTTCGATGACTTTTCGAGAAGCGTTCGGATTGGTTGCACTTGTTAATATAATTGCGGTGTTTTTCGTGTTAGTATATTAAAGATTCAAAAGAAGACAGATCTTGGTTCTTTCGACCAATGAAGTGCCAAGGCGTTTACAGCTTGGACAGGAAAAAATAATGATATTAAATTGAAAATATTGGGCTATGTGAAAGTGATATAGACTTCTACTTCCCCCAACATCTCCCTCAATTTCTCAAAACTAATAGCCTTCTGAATCGCATCGATGTTCTTCTTAAAGCTGCAGATCGTTTTCGAATCTAAGCTATATATTATTGAAAGAATAACCGCTCACGAATTGTACTTATTTAAGCGTTACTGCAAGTTGATTTTTATAACCTTCTGGAATTGAATGTATTGTAAATTCTATCTTAACTGCATTTATCTGATTTTTAATAAGTACCTTTGCAGTCCGGAAAAAACCGGTCAAAATATTTTTTAGCTAAAATCGGAAGGCGTTGAACCTTCGGCAGATTAACAATGAGCAAACACGGAAGAATCCTCGTCGCCATGAGTGGCGGCATCGACAGCTCGCTCGCAGCTGTTTTATTACACGAACAAGGCTATGAGGTAATTGGTATGACCATGAAAACATGGGACTATGCCAGTAGCGGTGGTACAAAAAAAGAAACCGGCTGCTGTTCGCTTGACTCTATCAACGACGCGCGAACAATAGCTGTGGAGCTTGGTTTTCCGCACTATATCCTCGATATCAGGAATGAATTCGGTGATTATGTCATCGACCATTTTACAGGTGAATATCTGGAAGGTCGCACTCCAAACCCTTGTGTTTTGTGCAATACGCATATCAAATGGGACGCATTGCTTCGCCGTGCTGACCGGCTCGATTGCGAATTTATTGCAACTGGTCATTATGCCAACATGAATATCCACAATGGTCGTCACTACGTTTCCAAAGGAATTGACGCCTGGAAAGACCAAAGTTATGTGCTTTGGGGCGTATCGCAGGAAAGTTTGGCAAGAACCAAATTGCCATTAGGATTTTTGCACAAATCTGAGATCCGAGATATGGCCCGCGAGAGAGGATTTATGGATCTGGTCAATAAATCAGAAAGTTATGAGATATGCTTTGTCCCTGATAACGACTATCGCGGCTTTCTGAAAAGAAGAATTCCGGGATTGGAAGCCGAAGTCGCTGGCGGAAATTTTGTGTATGAAGACGGAACCGTAGTTGGAAAGCACGAGGGATATCCCTTCTACACAGTGGGTCAGCGCAAAGGATTAGGTATTGCGTTGGGAAGGCCGGTTTTTGTGACAGAAATCAGAAAAGAAACAAATGAAGTTGTGCTAGGCGATATGCCCGATCTGTTCCGCGACGGCATGTATGTGAGCAAACTGAATTTACAAAAATATGCCTCCATCGAATCACCAATGGAAACAGTAACCAAAGTCCGTTACAAACATGAAGGAACTCCTGCGATCATCGAGCAACTGGAAAAAGATCGTATCGTGGCCCGCTTTCACGACGGAGTAAACGGTATCGCTCCCGGACAAGCAGCAGTTTTCTACGAAGGAGATGATGTGATCGGAGGAGGGTGGATTATGAAGAGTTTCAGGCAGGAGAAGGAGGGTTAAAAGGATAACAGGTGAAAGGGTTAGAAGGGTATTAACGAAGTGGTTTTCCATTCTCCGTTAATACCCTTCACCGTTTTAAGGATAATAATCAGCTTCTGAATCCTAGCCCCGCATCTTTCAGTGCCTTTCTCAACTTCGGCAGTGAACCCGGGCCCATTCCATGGAATTCTAAAATTTCTTTCTCGGTCTTTTTTGCTAACTCCCTGAGCTCAACCACACCGTTATTCTGCAGGGCACGGCGAGCAGGCGCCGACAGACTGGCCAGGAAAGTGTCCTCAGGCTTCGCATTGTCTTCGCATATTGGGCATACAGGACAGTCGCTGGATTTGTAATAAACATGTCCGTTTGGGCATGTCCGTTTTGTTTTGCGGCTTTCAGTCTTTTCAGTTGATTTCATAGAAGTTTCGCCGGAAAACGACTTGTCTTTCACTGCTTCTTATTTTCTAAATAGCTTGATGGTAATACTTCCAAATGCTTCGTATATTGATCAAATTAGTATTTCAAAGCTTTTGTAACAAATATAGTATTATTGATAACTAGACACTTAACATTATGAAAATTGGAATTATTGGAATGGGCGGAATCGGAAGTGCCTTTGCGGGACATGTGGCCAAGGCAGGATATGAGCTGATTATAAGTAACAGTCGCGGGCCAGAGACGCTACGTGCCACGGCTGAGCAACTGGGGCCAAAGGTAAAAGCAAGTAGCGTTCGGGAGGCGGCCACTGCAGATATCATTTTTCTAAGCGTAACCTGGCCACCGCTCAAGGATATTGCAGCAACCATATACGGGGAAGGAAAAATTATCATAGACGCGACAAATCCTTTTTTACCGAACTTCCAGGTTGCAGATTTAGGAGGTAAAACGTCGTCCGAAGTGGTAGCATCATGGATTCCGGGAGCAAAGGTGGTAAAGGCTTTTAATACACTTGCAACTGCTACGCTAGCTGCTGATCCTGCTGAAAATGGAGGTAACCGCGTAATGTTTTATTCTGGCGATGATGGAGAATCGAAAGCTGTAGTTGCTGAAATTATAAGCCGTATAGGGTTTGCAGGTATCGATCTTGGTTCGCTTTCACAGGGCGGTAAACTGCAGCAATTTCCCGGCGGATCTTTGGCTACCTTAAATTTGATCAAGCTGTAGACCGTCTCTCGACAGGTTTTATTCGGAATGGTTTTTATATAAATGGTGATGAGCAAAACACAACAAATGTCTTCAAAAATTTTAGGTGTGAATTGAAATCTCATTTTCGTAAATAAACAATTGACTATCAGTGCTATGCCAACTTTTGACAACAAAATTCGCCAGATTGCATTATTGATCTTTATTCTGGGACTTACTATTCTGCTATTCAAAGAGTTGATCGGTTTTTTGCCGGGTTTTTTGGGTGCTTTGACTATCTATATATTGAGTCGGGGTTGGTACTATAACCTCACAGAGAAGGGGTGGAAAAAAAGCCTCACAGCCCTGCTTTTTCTTGTTGGGTTTGTGGTTTTGATCGGCATTCCGTTGTTTTTCACGGTACGTCTCGTTTTTACCAAAATTGAGATGGTGATGAACAACTCTGACGATATCGTTCAGGTGTTCCAGTCTGTTGTTTCAAAAGTCAATGAGTGGGCGGGGAGTGAGGTACTGAGCGCGAAGAACCTGGAAGAACTACCAAAAATTCTCACTACAATGCTCCCCAAGGTCTTGAATAGCGGGGCGGGCATGGTTGGTAATTTTCTGATGCTCTTGTTTCTATATTTTTTCATGCTGGTTGGTGGGCGTCAGGTTGAAGATGTCCTTGCCAGGCATATACCCCTAAAAAAGCAAAACGTAAAAATCCTCGCCGAAGAAACCAAGACAATGGTGAAGGCAAATGCGATTGGAATCCCGCTCATATCCATTATTCAAGGTGTTTTTGCTATTATAGGCTATTCCATTTTCGGAGTTAAGGAGGTAGCTCTCTGGGGATTTTTGACAGCCATATTTGCTTTTTTCCCTGTGGTAGGTACCACGCTGATATGGGTTCCGCTGGTAATTAATCTCTTTTCAACGGGCCACGACGCTCAGGGTATAGGACTGGCAATTTATAGCCTGGTGGTGACAGGAAATGTCGATTATCTGGCCAGGATTACCCTACTCAAGCGCATTGGTGATGTACATCCGGTTGTGGCGGTATTGGGTCTGATTGTAGGGTTGAAACTACTAGGCTTTTGGGGCTTCATTTTTGGTCCGCTTCTGATCAGCTATTTCTTGTTACTGGTCCGTATATATATCAATGAGTTTGGCACGACCGCTGAGAAGAAGGAAGTTATGGTATAGTAAGAACCATGGTCAGATTTTGTCAGAAAATGGTCATTTGATTTTCATTTTCTGGAAGATAGCGCCTTTTAAAGTCAAATCTGCCTTTCGGTAAGCTATGCGTTAATACTTTGTTTTCTACATTCTTCATCTCTGTTTTACAGATAGGAGTATCAAATTCCTGACTTCTGTCAGTGCTTAACCCGTGTTTTTTCGTCTGAAATCGTGATTCATTTTCGGCGGAAAAAGGGCGGGTTTTTCGTTAAATCTTAATTTTGAGTACTATAATAAGTTCATTTTTAGCTCCGAAAAGGCTAATATTGCACATCTTTTAAATAGACTTCCTACATATGACGAATACCCTTTTTGATTTTGGAATGATCGGACTTGGCGTAATGGGGCGTAACCTGTTGCTAAACATGGCCGACCATGGCTTTTCTGTTATAGGTTTTGATAAGGATGCAACAAAAAATGAGGCACTTGAGAAATCAGCTTCAGCGGGAACGACAGTAAAAGGCGTTCAGGATTTGGCACATATGGTTAGCCAGTTGAAAAGTCCGCGCAAAATTATGATGCTGGTGCCGGCGGGTAAGCCTGTTGACGACGTAATTGAATCGTTGCTCCCACTTCTGGAAAAAGATGACGTTATTATTGATGGAGGAAATTCACACTACACAGATACGCTTCGTCGGGTAAAATACCTGCGTGAAAAGAGTATTAACTTCATGGGAATCGGAGTATCCGGTGGCGAACAAGGGGCTCGCACGGGCCCAAGTATGATGCCGGGCGGAGAAAAGGATGCCTATGAAAATGTACGTCCGGTTTTGGAATCCATCGCTGCCAAGGTTGACGGAGTTCCTTGCGTGGCGTGGCTCGGAAAAGAAGGTGCAGGTCACTATGTTAAAATGGTCCACAATGGCATTGAATATGCTATCATGCAGCTAATTAGTGAGAGCTACGCATTACTTCAGCACGGTGGACTTAATAACGACCAGTTGCATGAAGTATTCAAAAGCTGGAATGAAGGCGCGTTGCAATCGTTTCTGGTGGAAATAACTGCGAGTATTTTCCAGAAAAACGACGACAAAACAGACCAGAAGCTGGTAGACGTTATATCTGATAAAGCCGGTTCAAAAGGAACTGGGAAATGGACCTCTCAGGATGCTATGGAGCTTCCGGTTGCCGTTCCGGTGATTGATATGGCAGTTGCTATGCGCACCTTGTCC
The DNA here is from genome assembly GCF_056895215.1 of Dyadobacter sp. HNCC25DJ184. NCBI lineage: Bacteria > Pseudomonadati > Bacteroidota > Cytophagia > Cytophagales > Spirosomataceae > Dyadobacter > Dyadobacter sp. HNCC25DJ184. The sequence goes on from NZ_JBXHAQ010000010.1 coordinate 224,317, forward strand.
GGATATAAAGAAGAGCGTACGCAAGCATCACAGCTGTATGCCGCTCCCGACAAATCATACCCCGCTTCAACTCAGGAATGGATCAATCAAGTGCATGACGCGCTTTATTTCGCTACGATTTTGAGTTACGCACAAGGCCTGGCGATGCTTCATCAGGCTTCGAAAGATTTGGCGATGGAGATACCTTTGCCACAGGTAGTAAGCGTTTGGAGAGGTGGTTGCATTATCAGATCTTCCTTGTTGGAAATTTTTTCGCGGGCATACGCGGCTTCTCCTGAATTACCCAATATTCTATTGAACGAAGAGCTCGCTGCGCTTGTTGGATCTTTGGTAGGAAATACGAGAAAAGTGATTGCTCAGGCGGCACTTTCGGGTACTGCATCAGGGGGGCTGATGGCTTCTCTGGCTTATTTTGACAATTACCGTTCGGAAAAAATGCCGACAAATTTAATACAGGCTCAGCGTGATTTCTTCGGAGCACATACATATCAGCGTTTGGATATGCCAGGGACTTTTCACGCCGATTGGGCTCAAATTTAATCTTATAGATCTATGCAAGATAGTAAACGTCCACCAGCCTCGATCATATTCATATTCGGAGGAAGTGGCGATTTGAATTACAGAAAACTTACTCCAGCTTTATATAATCTCTTTCTAGATAAATGGATGCCTGAGCAGTTCGCCATTGCGGGAATTGGTCGGAGCCCATATACTGATGATGCTTATCGTCAGCACTTATTGGAAGGAGTTACGAAATTTTCGAGACGCAAAGGGAAGTTAAACGGGCACTGGACAGAATTCAGCCAGCACGTAAACTACCTTCAAATGAACGCCGACGATGAGCAGGCATATAGTCTGATCACTGATCTGGTGAAAGCCAAGGAGGCCGAATGGGGTGTTCATCCTAACGTGGTATTCTACCTGGCAGTTGCTCCGCAGTTGGTTCCTTCCATCGCAAGCAAGCTGGGGGCGCTTAAAATCTGTTCGGATACAAGCAGCACACGCATCGTGGTTGAAAAACCTTTTGGTCATGATCTTCAAAGTGCTCATGAACTCAACACGCTGTTAACCAGCATGTTTGAAGAGGAGCAGATCTTCCGGATCGACCATTATCTTGGAAAAGAAACGGTTCAGAATATCATCGCGCTCCGTTTTGCAAACGCATTATTCGAGCCGCTTTGGAACCGTCATTATATCGATCATATTCAGATCACGGCAGCGGAAAGTGTGGGGTTGGAAGGTCGTGGTGGATATTTTGAACATGCAGGTGCATTGAGAGATATGGTTCAAAACCACATATTGCAGATATTGTGCATGGTGGCGATGGAAGCTCCGGTGTCGTTTGATGCCAATGAAATCAGAAATAAGAAGGTGGATGTATTGAACGCAATCCGGAAAATTGAACACAGTCAGGTGCACGATTTTGCCGTAAGAGGACAATATTCTTCTGGCTGGAAAAAAGGCACTGAGGTAGTGGGATATCGCGAGGAAACGGGTGTAGATCCAAATTCAAATACTGATACTTTTGCGGCTGCAAAATTCTATATCGACAACTGGCGTTGGCAGGGGGTTCCGTTTTATGTTAGAACTGGAAAATATCTGCACGACAAGGCGACACATATCAATATCGAGTTTAAGCCGGCACCTCATTACTCTTTCCCGGCGGAAGCTGCCGAAAGCTGGAGATCTAACCGGTTGACAATCAGTATTCAGCCAAATATGGATATCAGCGTTCGTTTTCAAGTAAAACGTCCGGGACAAACCATGTCGCTTGATCCTGTGGATATGAAATTCCATTATGAGGAGGCGGAAGGTGAACACGCACCAGAAGCATACGAAACGTTGCTTTTGGATGTGATGGAAGGAGATGCTACGCTGTTTATGCGGGCTGATCAGGTGGAAGCTGCATGGAAGGTGATTATGCCGATTTTGGAAACTTGGGAAAATCGCAAACCTCAGGATTTTCCGAACTATACGCCGGATTCATGGGGACCGGATGAAGCGGAGGCACTTCTGGCCCGCGACGGTCATACCTGGATTAATTTTGTGAATACAAAACATAGCTAAAAGTGGAGTTACATATCTCAAAGGATGCCGGGCAGTTGAGTGAATCTCTGGCCGAATGGATCAAGAACTACATCCTGGATGTACTTAGTCAGCAAGATCGTTTTACCTTCGTCCTTTCGGGAGGCAGCACGCCGAAGGTTTTGTATCAATTGCTCGCTAATGAGCCATATCGTGATGCAATTGCTTGGGAGAAAATGCATTTCTTCTGGGGCGATGAGCGATTCGTACCTTTTGAGGATGATCGTAACAATGCAAGAATGGCTTTCGAAACCTTGCTGAACAAAGTTGGTGTTGTTCCATCGCAGATTCATATTATGAAAACGGATATCGAACCTGCGGAGTCGGTGGCAAATTATGAATCAATATTGCACCAATATTTCCGAGATTCTCCGGTCACTTTTGATCTGGTACTGCTGGGTATGGGCGATGACGGACATACTTTATCGCTTTTCCCGGGCACCGATGTGATATCGAAAGAAGATGCGTGGGTTGACGCTTTCTTTCTGCCGTCTCAGGATATGTTTCGTATAACGCTGACAGCCCCCGCTGTAAATATCTCTTCGGCTGTTGTTTTCGCGGCCGCCGGAGCAGGTAAGGCAGATGTATTAAAAGAGGTTCTGGAGGGCGAGTCCAACGTTAATACCTATCCTTCTCAGATTATTAAACCTGAAAATGGGAATTTGCACTGGTTCGTCGATGAAGCTGCGGCTAGCAAATTGACAAAGTAATATGAAATAACAGACCGACCTATTCTTGAGTCTTTGAGGTCTTTCAGTAAAGCGGTATCGATCCAGGTTATCTGAGTCGATACCGCTTTTTTGGTTGTTATGCTATTGTAGGCTAACAAGTCGCACATCGCTGGCAAAGCTTTTTCTACTATACGTTAAACGGGAAGTGACATCGATTCTGGTCCTCGGAAAGTGATTGACAATCTCCCGATTTTTTAAGAAAATGTAATGTGTTGATTGCCTTATCTTTATAGTTGTAGGATATAGAAATTCATAAAAGAGACAGTGTCTACACATTCGTTTTTTACTCAAAAACAGCACACTACATACACATATCGGCGTTTTCAAATCCTAATTTGAACCGAAATCTTGAGGAGAAAATCTACATCCTGAATGAATCTGCTCAACGTGTGGAAATATCTACTCATATGAAGTTTTGAGTTTACGCCAATAGATTAGGGAAAGAGTAGTAAATTTAGAAATAGAACAGACCCGACCGAAAAGAAGGGCCGTAAAAAGTTACAGTTAGAATTAAATTTTTCTCAGTTGCTCTATGCAAAGACAGACGCAGACGCAAAAGCAAACACTTAAGTATTCTCCTCTTCAGATTCAAATGCTCAATCTATTGCATTTGACAACTATGGAGTTGGAACAGCGCATCAAAGAGGAGCTTGAAGAAAATCCCATATTGGAAGAGGGGAAGGAAGAGAATACGACCGAGGAGACCGGCGATGAGTTCGGTGACGACATTAACACAGGTGACGACGATTCGTCCTCCGTCCAGGATTATTATGACTGGGATGAATTCCGCGACGACGATATACCTGATTATAAAACATATTCGAATAACAACTCACCTGATAATGAGCTGTATACCCGTCCTATGGTGGAGACCATATCGTTTCGGGACGATCTTAAGCAACAGGTGCACTTCCTTCAATTAGATGAAAGGCAACAACTCATTGCAGACTTTATTCTTGACTCTCTGGATGAGGATGGATTTTTGAGAAGGGAATGTGATGTAATTGCTGATGATATATCTTTTGCCAATAGCTTGTTTATTGATTCTGAGGAGGTTGAGCTAATGTTGCGGGTGATCCAGCAATTGGAGCCAGCAGGTATAGCAGCGAGTGATCTGAAAGAATGTTTGATCATTCAGCTCAATCGTTTAGAAGTTCAGGACAAGATTTGGAAGGCAGCGTTCAGGATTATTTCCGATACTTTCGACGAATTGGGAACCCGTAATTATGACAAAATCATGCGGGTGCTTGGCCTGGATGAGGAATTACTGAAAAAGGCGATTCAGCTGATCACAACCCTCAATCCAAAGCCGGCATCAGGTCTTAGAAACGATTCAATTGTAAATGAAAGCATCAAGCCTGACTTTTTGTTATGGTATGCTTCAGACGGGGAAATAGAAGTTCAATTGACTTGGGGAAACAGCCCGGCGTTGAAAATGAACAAAGTTTTCACCGAGATGGTCGACAAGAAAAAGGACAAGGCTACCAATCAGTTCATCAAAAGTAAAATGAATTCAGCAAAGTGGTTCATCGATGCAATTAAGCAACGAGAGAATACGATGTTGAACACTTTGAGAGCAATTGTTAAACTCCAATATGATTATTTTCAGACGGGAGATATCAAGAAGTTGCGCCCTATGATTCTAAAAGACGTCGCAGAGATCATCAATATGGATATTTCGACCGTTTCGAGGGTGACAACCAATAAGTATGTTCAGACGCCATTTGGTATTGTTTTGCTAAAAGACCTTTTCACCGAAGGTGTAACGAACGAGGATGGCACGGAAGTTTCTAACCGTGAAATTCAGGAAGCGATTCGTGAGATCGTGGAAGTAGAAGACAAGCGACATCCATACAACGATCAACAGATTACCGATATGCTTGCAGAAAAAGGGTATTCGGTGGCCAGAAGAACGGTCGCGAAGTACAGAGAACAGTTGAATATACCTACGGCAAGATTGAGAGTCACCATTTGAATTTAGCCTAATTACTAATATTTCATGAAAAAAATAGTTGTTGTTGATGATGAGGCAGACATTTGTTTTCTGCTGAAGAGGTTTTTGTCAAAAAATGATTTTGAGGTAGAAACAGCGCAAAACGGAAAAGATGGGCTGGAATTGATTGCGAGAGTTTCGCCGGATTTAGTGATGACGGACTTCCGCTTGGGAGATATTACCGGAACAGAATTGTTGACGGCTATTAAATCGAAAATGCCGAAAGTGCCGGTATTGATTATCACAGGCTATTCAGATATCAAGGTAGCAGTAAATGTTATGAAACTGGGGGCATATGATTATATCACCAAGCCCCTCTTTCCTGACGAGATTTTAGTGACTGTTAAAAAAGCGCTGGCCGACGCTGAGTCGTCTGATGATCAGCAAGAACAGTTTGTAAATAACGCACAACCGAATTCGGCGGCACCGGCTGTAAAAGCAGGAAGGAAATTCTCGACGCGTTCAAAACCAGGATACCTGACTGGTGAAAGTGATATTTCTGAAAATTTATACAAGCAGGTTGATCTGGTAGCACCCACGAATTTCTCTGTGATCATATATGGTGAAAGTGGCTCAGGAAAAGAGGCGATCGCTCATGAAATCCACAACAGATCGAACCGTAAGGATATGCCATTTGTGGCGATGGATTGCGGTGCAATATCAAAGGAACTGGCTGGAAGCGAGTTGTTTGGCCATGAAAAAGGTTCATTTACAGGCGCTTTGCAAACTAAAATCGGGCATTTTGAGCTCGCCAATGGCGGCACGCTATTCCTTGATGAAGTGTCCAACTTATCATATGAAACACAGGTTGCTCTGCTACGTGTAGTTCAGGAACGAAAGATGAGACGGATTGGAGGTTCAAAGGAAATTGATCTGGATGTACGGATCATTGTTGCGAGTAATGAGCGATTGCTCGATTCTGCAAAAAACGGAAAATTCAGAGAGGATCTATACTACCGTTTCAACGAATTTACCATTGAAGTGCCAGCTTTGAGAAATAGAAAAGATGACCTGATGATTTTTGCTGAAAGCTTCCTTGAATCGACTAACAGAGAGTTGGGTAAAGATGTGAAAGGGTTTTCGAAGGAGGTTATCAATGACTTTCTGAACTACTCCTGGCCAGGGAATTTGAGAGAACTGAGGAATGTAATCAAAAGATCAACGCTGTTGTCAGATGGTGATTTGATTGAGGAAAAGGCGCTTCCATTTGAAATAGTCAATTACAAAAGGCTTAAAGATTTGGACGACGAGCAGCCGGTTATTGCGCACGTAACAGTTACTCATTCTGAAACGGCTGAAGGGGATGATACGAAGCCCAGCCTGAAAACAGTGGCCAACGAGGCTGAGTATGATATGATTATGCAGGTGCTACGCGATGTTAATTTCAATAAAAGCAAAGCCGCAAGGTTGCTGAATATAGATAGAAAGACGCTTTACAATAAAATGAAACAATTTGACTTGTAAGCAGGAGACGGTGGGAAACAGCAATATGCTCAGGCGCTAACGTTGCGATTATGAATAGCAAAATTATTAACGTGTTGCTCGTTGATGATGACGAGGATGATTATTTCCTGACGCAGGAGTATTTCAACGAACTGATCGGCTGGAAGTTCAGCGTTACATGGTGCTCTAATTATAAAGACGCGCTGTATCATATCAATCACTTCAAATACGACCTGTATTTGTTTGATTATTTGCTGGGAGAAAGCACAGGGGTTGATTTGGTAAGGGAGGCCTGTGACGGCGGTTGTGAGGAACCAATTATCCTTTTAACGGGAAGAGGTGACACCTCCATCGCGGTGGAAGCATTACGACTGGGGGCGGCTGACTATCTGATCAAGGGAGAGCTGAACGGAGAAATTCTTGAGAGAAGTATCCGGTATGCGCTTGAAAGAACTGCTGTGTTGAAAGCGCTGCGTCACAGCGAAAAACGATACAGGAGGATTTTTGAAGACTCTAATGATTTCCTCTTTATCAGTGACTTATCAGGAAAGATATTAGATTGTAATACCGCCGCAACCCAGTTGACAGGATTTTCGGAAAAGGAGTTGCTTTCCATGAATATCCTCAGGCTGATAGGAGATCCTCAGTTCGAAGCCGTTTGGAAAAACATTGAAGAGGTGAATATACACGACTTTGAAGTAACACTCTCTGGCAAGGAGTTCAATGATAAAAAGATTGGACTTTTTTCGGCAAGTGTGGATTTTGAGGAAGCAACACCTTTCGTTCAAGGGCGCGTTTATGATATCACGGCTCGAAAACAATCGGAAAAGGAACGTCTGTTTTCTGAGAAAATGGCCGTCACAGGACGGTTGGTAAGAATGCTGGCCCACGAGGTTCGCAATCCGTTAACGAACGTGAATCTTTCTGCCGAGCAGCTGGAGATGGAATTGCAAGACGAAGATCAAAAGTTTTACACACAGATCATCAAACGGAATTGCACCAGAATTAACGACCTGATCACTCAGTTGCTGCAGCCGTCGATATCCGCCGATATTGTTCTTACGGACAACAACATCCATGAGGTACTTGAAGCGGCAATCGCATCAGCCTATGACCGCGTTAAATTAAAAAGAGTCGCGATCAATAGTACCTTTGAAGCATTCGATTTCATCATTCCCCTCGACCGCGTTTCGCTTGAAATGGCCTTTCTTAATATGATCACCAATGCCATCGAGGCCATGGAAGAGGATACGGGAATTCTTCACATAAGTACCAAAAATCTATCAGGTGCCTTGCAAGTGGTGTTTGCTGACAACGGATCGGGCATTGACGCGGAGAGCCTGGAGAAGATTTTTGAGCCGTATTTTAGCAAAAAGGACAATGGTATGGGTATTGGTTTAGCAACCACACTTAACGTACTTCATGCACACAATGCCCGCGTTGACGTGCAGTCTGCAGTGGGAGAGGGGACAGTGTTTACGCTCACGTTTACAGGCAGAAGTTAAGTCGTTAAAGAGAAAAGGTATTAGTCCCGGTCAAGAGTTCTTTCTGACTGGGACTAATACCTTTTTTATTTTATTGATCGTAAGGATTACAGACCAATTCCACCCGATACTTCGATGCGTTGACCGTTGATCCATCTTGCATCTTCCGTACAAAGGAATGCCACAACGCCTCCAATATCGTCAGGCAAGCCTACCCTTCCCAAAGCAGTTAAGCTGGCAATATTCGCATTAACGTCCTGGTTATCTCTCACGTGGCCACCGCCAAAATCAGTTTCGATAGCTCCCGGAGCTACTACGTTAGCCGCAATATTTCGCGAACCCAATTCTTTGGCCAAATACCTCGTCAGTACCTCAACAGCCCCTTTCATAGAGCCATATGCCGAGGAACCAGGGTAGGAAAACCGGGCAAGTCCGGACGAAATATTAATGATGCGTCCTCCATCGTTAATATGGGGCAGTGCCTTTTGGGTAAGGAAGAAAACGCCCTTGTAGTGAAGGTTCAGCGCGGTATCAAATTGCTCTTCTGTCGTTTCGGCAAAAGGTGAATACAGGGCTGTTCCGGCATTATTAATCAGGAAGTCGAAATTCGTACTGCCTGTTTGCTCTTTCAACGATTCCGTCACCTTCTGAAAGAAACCATCAAATGATTTGATATTGCCAGCGTCCAGTTGAAATGCAGTAGCCTTTTGACCAAGATTCTGGATCTCTGCAACTACTTTGTCGGCCTCCTCTTTGTTGCTATTATATGTAAGAATCACATCGATTCCTTTCTTGGCAAGGTTAATGGCCATGTTCTTTCCTAACCCGCGGCTTCCGCCGGTTATTAGTGCTATTTTATTTCTAGTGCTCATTTTGTTTAATTTTTGATACTGCAAAGTTGACCGGTTTATTCCGTTGCAGACTTGCGCGTATCAATCCGCTTTTTGCAAAATTCAAATATCCCCTTATTATAAAAACCGGAAGGAGACAGGGTTTTTATAGTTGAATCCCGCTCAGAAAGGTGTAATGCTTATTATCAATCAGATCAAACTTTCGTATTATGTTTTGAAGTTGAATCAAAAAATGAGATCCGTTCATATTTTTGCAACGAATTTCGGGAGCCCTGCGTATTCCAGAATATTCCAGCGAATATTATGAGAGCCATTTTTACCCTTTTTTTTACACTGCTAATTTTGGGTCATGCCTCGGGCCAGTCGACTTCGGATTATTATCGTAAAACGATTCCGGGAGAATTTAGCCGGAAGAAAATAACAACCGAATCATTCCTTAAAAAATCGACGGGTGAAGTCAAGATCAGAAACCGTTGGTACGTTGGCCTTGAAGGCTTTTTAAGAAATGATGAGAACACAATCTCGAACACTTTTGATGGATTAATTGATACCCAGTCTCCAACGGTGGCAGCCTTTGGTGCTAGTCTCGGATGGGTGGCGCGCGAGAATTGGACAGCCGAACTGGAATATGACAGAGCGGCTGTCCATAACGTGTTGATTATTAATGGAGACAATCCGCTCATATACCGCCTCGAAAACGATAAGAACATGATCACTATTCGTGGAAAGCGGAGGTTGATTTTTGGAAAGTCAGAGTCCAGAAAGTCTGCCTTTTGGTTGGGAGCTGGCGGGGTGGTTATTCCCAATTCGGGGAAACAGAAAAGTTACATGGAATTCTCCGGCTATAAGGAAAGAGGAAGAAGGCAGGGAATTGATACCCTTTTTATGACGAGTGATACCTATGCAAATCGTGGTGTCACGTTGCTGGCGGAAGCGTCTGCCGAGTATGTAGTGAAGCTTTCCAAGTTGCTGGATATGAGTATATACGCGCGTAAACAGTGGGGTTTTACGGATTCAATGACAACGAATCTGGCCTATTCCGTAAATGGTGTCGAGACTGAGCAATCTGTTATCAAAGGCAATGGAACCGGTTGGAGTTTTGGACTTTCCTTACGCTATATGCTCCATCTGGGGTATGATTTTGGTAGTGTATCGGGAAGTACTCCTAAAAGTTCCAGTAGTGGCATATAGGTTTTCTGAATAACCCACTAGAAAAATCCCCTGCCATTCACTTGGCGGGGATTTGACTTTTAAACAACATGAGTTGCTATTCTGATTTCAAACTTTTCACTGGATTAACCTTTGCGGCGGTAATTACCTGAAGTCCTACTGTGAGTATGCCTATCGAGACCGTTAAAATAGCGGCAATAGCAAAAGTGAACCATTCCATATTAATCCGAAATGGATAATCCTGCAGCCATTGGTCCATGGCGAAATAGGCGACAGGAAACGCTATGATCAAAGCTGTGGCAATCAGTATCAAAAAATCGCCGGATATCATAACCGTAATATTTGAGACCGAGGCACCCATTACTTTCCGAATACCGATTTCCTTGTTTCGCTGTTTTACTACCAATGAAGCAAGACAATACAGACCAATACCGGAAATGATAATGGCAATTGATGCAAAGTAGGTGAATATCTGTGTCTGCCGCTGTTCGGACGCATATAGCTTTTCAAGTTTGTCATCGACGAAGGTATATTTAAAAGGCTCCTGCGGGAAAAATGTCTTCCACGCATTTTCGATATAACTTAGCGTTTCGGGCAGATTGTTATTTTCTATGCGGATGTAAGTAAGAGCAAAAGTACTTTTGGGTAGCAGTTGGTATACCAATAATGGGCTCTTCTCTTTTAAGGTAGTCAGCTGAAAATCATTAACGACACCAATGATTGTTCCTTGTAGCGCACCCTGACGAACCACATAATTCACTGGTTTAGTAATATTTAAGGCCTTTACCACTGATTCTGAAACAACGATAGGCCTCGATGCGTAAATGCCTGGATCCTTGCTTTTTGAGGCAAGTGAGTCAAAATCAATTGCATCACGGGTAATATTTTCCGAAAACAGACGACCTTCTTTTAATTTAATTCCTAGAGTTTTCACGAGATCAAAATCTGCACTTATAAATGCAAAATCTAGGCGTTTGGTAGTATCAGATGGATTGGGCATACTTGAGGAAGTGCCGAAACCGCCGCCCATGTTAATATTCGAAAAACTTACATACGCTATATTCGGGTAGTCTGTAAGTTCTTTCTTGAACGCGGATTGATGATTTTCTAAGTTCACTGACGGGAGAAACAATAAATGGTGCTTATCGAAACCCAGTGGTCGGTTTTTCAGGTATTCAAATTGATCCCATATCACAAGGGTACAAATAATCAGAATAGTTGCTAACGAGAATTGGGTAACGATCAAGACTTTTCTCAAACCAAAATTCAAAGGGAGACCTTGTTGATCATTTTTTAATATACCTGCTGGCTGAGCTCGGCTTATAAAGAGAGACGGATAAACGCCCGAAAGGATACCTGAGATTAGACCCAAAGTAACGAACAATGAGATGTTTGGAAGGCTGAAAAGGTAGGATAGTGGTAATTGAATATTTAACATCGAGATAAAAAACGGCCAGACCAAAGAACTCAATAGCATCGCCGTCATTAGGGCGATTCCAAAGAACAAAAAGGATTCGCCGATAAACTGGAACGCCAGCTGCTTCGTGCTGCTCCCCAAAGTTTTACGAATACCCACCTCTTTAATTCTTTGCAGGGAACGGGCGGTTGTGAGGTTGATATAATTAATACACGCTATGGCCAGAATAAGCAGGCAGACTCCTGCGAAGATATATATGTATTTGATATTGACAATGTTGTCGACCTCACTGCTAATATCAGATGCTCGGAGGTGCAAATCGGTAAGTTTTATAAAGCCTATATTTTGTTTATGGTTTGTCTTGTATTTTGCGAGAAACCCACTCATTTTTTGTTGCAATTTCCCAATATCACCCTCTGGCTTTAAAAGAATATACTGAGTTCCGAAAGCGCTGTAGGATGTAAAGTCTAATGTATTTGGAGCATTATCCTTATTCATTTCAAAAATAATATCGGCTTTGAAAATTGTATTGGAAGGAACATCGTGGATCAAGCCTGTTACTGTGTATGCTGGTGGGGAATTTTTTGAGTAGTTAATGGTTTTTCCGATGGGGTTTTCTCCGGGGAATAATTCTTCCGCCGCTTTTTGACTAAGTACTACCGATTGCGGTCGAGAAAAACTGGTAGATGCATTTCCGTAAACAAAAGGGAGATTAAATACTTTCAGGAAATTGGAGGATCCTATCACCGAATTCAGTGTATGTGGTTTCCCACCAACCCACACTGTTTGTTCAAAATCCGAGAAAGCAGTATGGTCTTCTATTTCAGGAAATTCTGCGTTAAGAGTCGCCCCAAGGACGTCTGGGACTTCAGCTGTTTTAATAAATGGTTCGGTTCCCTTTTCCTCACTGATGATTTGATAAATTCTGTCGGAGTTGGAATAATGCTTGTCAAACGACAGTTCATAGGTGAGATATGCAATGATTAAAAACGCACTCATCAAACCGACACTCAGCCCTGCAAGATTTACGAAAGTGTATTGAAGGTTTGTTCGAAAGCTTCGGAGAGCGATAGAAAAATAATTTTTGATCATATAATTTGTCGTGAAGCGCGATTCAATGACACTTATCCAAGATAGGTATCTTCAACTATACTTACAAATTGTTCCTGTTTGTCCTCGTAAGGAATTGTAAAATGCTTATAGTTAATTAAATAAGATTGAATTGACGATCATAAAAAAATCCCCGGCCATTCACATGGCGGGGACTCACTTTTAAATTAAGAGTGGATTATATTAATCTCCTTTTGAGGATTACATCAGTCTCTTTTTTCGATAGAAGAATCCGTATATAATGGGGAATATCATCAGTGTCAATACCGTTGCGGTGATCAAACCTCCGATTACTACGATGGCCAACGGTTTCTGCGTTTCTGATCCAATACCGGTCGATGTGGCTGCCGGAAGCAAACCGATCGCAGCCATTAGTGCAGTCATGATTACTGGTCGGATTCGGGATTTTACACCCTCTCGAATTGCCTCATCGAGATGCATATGAGAGGCGAGGTTCTTATTGAAGACCGAAATCAGGATCACTCCGTTCTGGACACAGAGCCCGAAGAGCGCGATGAAACCCACGCCTGCCGAGATCCCGAAATTCATATGGGTGATATGGAGGGCAAGAATTCCTCCGATCAGCGCGAAAGGCACATTGATCAAAACCAAACCGGCGTCTTTGGCATTACTGAACATGATAAAGAGCAATATGAAAATCCCGATGAGGCTGATAGGTACAACTTGCCCCAAACGTGCCGTTGCCCGCACCTGATTTTCAAACTCTCCTGACCAGCTCACCGAATATCCTTTTGGAAGTGATTTCAGCAATGGCTTCACTTTCTGCTGCGCTTCTGCTATGGTACTTCCCAAATCTCTTTCTCTTACTGAGAATTTCACTCCGATAAAGCGCTTGTTATTATCCCGATATACGAAGGCTGGTCCTGTGATTGTCTGTATAGTTGAGATTTCACTCAATGGTATCTTGCCGCCCGTCAGCGTCGGAACCATCAGATGCTGAATGTCGGTGACGTCGCGACGATATTGCTGTTGATAACGTAAACGGATATCAAATTTACGTTCACCCTCATACAAAATGGAAGCCGTTTTTCCGCCAATTGCCATTTCGATAACCGCCTGAACGTCTGCGGTACTTACGCCATATTGTGCCATTTTGTGATCATGCAAAATCACGCGGATTTCAGGCTGGCCGATGTTTCGGAGGATCCCGACATCCTTAATTCCGGGGACGTTTTTGATGGCCTCCAACACCTGATTGGCTTTGTCGTTCAATGTCTCCAGATCGTCTCCGAAAATCTTAACCGCGTTACTGGCATTCATACCTGCCACAGCCTCTGCCACATTGTCGATAATGGGTTGGGAATAGTTATAGTTGATCCCCTGAAACTGTTTCAGCTTTTTGTCCATTTCGTCAATCAGCTGATCCTGGGTGATTTTGCGTTTCCATTCATCCTTTGGCTTCAGGTTGACCTGCATCTGAACATAATAGAAACCGGATGGGTCCGTACCGTCGTTGGAACGTCCGGTTTGCGATAATACCCCGTTTACTTCCGGAAACTCATTCAGCTTTGCCCGAAGTACTTTCACCATTTTTACGGTTTCAGTGAGAGAGGTACTCATCGGCATTTTAGCTTCCACCCATAGCGCCCCTTCGTTTAGAGTTGGAAGGAATTCTGTACCTAGAAGTTTTGCGGAAAATAATGACGTTACGAGGAATATGGTCGCCAATAATACGCTCAGTTTCTTACGTTTATAACACCACTCGAAGCCGCGGATGACAGTATTATCAAAAAACCGGACAATCGGATTGCTCTTTTCCCTCACATTTTTACTCAATAAAAAGGAGCAGAGAACCGGCACGAGCGTCAATGTATAGAACAACGCTCCAAGTAGGGCAAAACCCAAAGTATATGCCAGAGGGGTAAACATTTTACCTTCCACTTTCTGAAAACTGAAAATCGGAATCAGGGCTGTGATAATGATCAATTTGGAGAAGAATATTGCTTTTCCAAGCTCTCCGCCTGTCTTTTTGATCAATCCGAGCTTACTTAGCTTGTTGAACCGATCCATTCCATTCTTATGTGCAAGGTGATCGAGTGCCACAAATATCCCCTCGACCATCACGACGGCACCGTCAATGATAATCCCGAAGTCTATCGCCCCCATCGATAGCAGATTGGCAGACATACCTTTCAGTTTAAGGCACATAAAGGCGAAAAGTAATGCCAATGGAATGATAATGGAAACGATAACGGTAGTCCTCCAGTCGGCCATAAAGAGAAAAACGATAACCGTTACAAGGACAATACCTTCAATCAGGTTGTGTTTTACAGTATGCGCGCAAAACTCGATCAGATTGTCACGATCATAGAAAGTGACCATTTTGACGTCCGGAGGCAGAACTTTTGTATTCAGTTCTTCGATTTTGTCTTTGATACGGGCCAATACTTCGCTCGGATTTTCACCTTTTCGCTGAACTACGATCCCCTCCACAACATCATCATTTCCGTCTAGTCCAACCTGTCCTACGCGAGGCATGTCTGACTCTTTTACCTCGGCTACGTCACGCACCAGTACGGGATTGTCCTTTACATATTCGACAATAATATTCTCGATATCAGGAATTGAGTTTAATAGCCCGATCCCGCGAACCACGTATGCTTGTCCGTTTTTCTCAATCACATCCCCACCAACGTTGACATTACTTTTCGTAACGGCCTGATATACCTCCAACGGTGTGATATTATACTTTGCGAGCTTTGTCGGGTTTACCTGTACCTCATATATTTTGTCGCGACCACCAAAAGCAACCACATCGGCTACACCGGGTATACTTCTTAATTGTCTGTCAATGACCCAATTGTGGATCGTCAGCAGCTCACGGCTATCGCGGTCTTTGCTTTTAAGTGTAAACCTGAATATCTCTCCGGTTGGTCCATACGGCGGCTGCACGTCGGGCTCCACACCTTCCGGCAACGATATATTCCGGAGCTGATTATTGACCTGTTGCCTGGCGAAGAAATCTTCAACGCCGTCATCAAAAATGATTTTGATGATACTCAAACCAAACATGGTAGTACTCCGCACGTTGGATTTTTGCTGAACCGAGTTCATCGCTACCTCAATCGGCACCGTTACGAACCGTTCTATTTCTTCCGCACTGCGCCCATCCCATTGGGTTACAATGATGATTTGGGTATTGGTTACGTCTGGAAATGCTTCCAGCGGCGTATTTTGATAACTGATCACCCCGGCAACAATGAGCAGCCCCGTGATGAAGAATATGAAGAAGCGGTTTTTCAAAGAAAAGCCAACAATCCCCCTTATGAATTTATTCATCCTGTTTTAATTTTGAATGAGAAAATGAGTGAATGAGCCGGGGTCGCGATCGACGAATGAGTGAATAATGGAAAAAGCCGGGATTACAGATAACAAACAATTGAATTAGCAAACTAGTGAATGCCGGGGCGTCTGAGATGATCGACAATAATCACTCATTCGAAATTCAATCATTTGTATGATCATTAATCATTAAGCGCATCGTATACAAGTAGTTGATTTTTTGAAATCACCGTTTCTCCATCTTTCAGGCCGCTCTTGATATAGGTGCGGTTTGAAAGGGAGCGATATACTTCCACAGGCCGCGTTTCGATATTGGTACGGCTGTGGAATATCATGACGTAATTCTTGCTTCTGTCAAATATGATCGCCTGTGACGGAATTGCCTGCATTGATTCACTTTCCGCGAAATTCAGGGAAACGGTCGCGTGCATTTCAGGTTTCAGTTTAAACCCGACATTCTGAAGTTGAATACGAATTTGCATGGCACGGGTTTCAGGATCCAGCACATTATATATCTTGTCAACTTTTCCCTTAAAAATTTCATCCGGAAAGCTAATCGTCTGAACACTGGCTTCCATTCCCAGCCTGATTTTCGGAATATCGCTTTCGTTTACATTGGCCATAACCCACACATCGGCAATTTGACCGATGGTAAACAGATTTTCGGAGTTATCGGAACGCAGCTGCATGCCACGGTTTACGTTTTTGTCAATCACAAATCCACTGATGGGAGAGCGAACGGTATATGTTGTCGAATTTCCCAATCCATATATAGTTGAAATCTCTTTCACACGGTCCAGTTCCGCTTGTGCTTTGTCGACCAATTTGCTTGCCGTAATTACGTCACGCTCAGGTACTAACTTGCTTTCAAACAGATCTTGCGTTGAAGTCAGATTCTTTTGTGCTATTAGTAAATCCGATTGCGCCTGAATTTTTTGCCGTTCAATATCTGCCACTTCACCGGAGCGGATGGTCGCCAGCGTTTCCCCTTTTTTTACATTATCGCCTAACTCGACATTTACATTTTCGACATTTCCACCCACAAGCGGATATATCTTGATGACTTTATTTTCGTCAGGAACCACCTTTCCGACCAGCGTCAGTTCGTTCCGGACAGCCTCGGTTTTCACGGTGTCGAGTGTTATACGGTGCATCATCGTGTCTGACAGCATAAAGGCCTTGGCCTCATCGTCGTCGGACACTTTTTTGTTGTCGCAGCAAACAAGGCCGATGCTTACAACGCTGAGAAGGATAAATTGGACGGGGATATTTTTCATTTTATTGGATTTTAAAATTGGGCCTTGTCGGATTGATATGGGCAAAGTGGTTTCTTGATATTAGTTAAATAGCTCTTCTCCAACGAGATAGTTGAGTTCTTCATAAACTTTTATCCTATCCGCCTGTAGTCTGTTATACTCTCTGATGCTGTCGTTGTAAGTCTCGATGAAGTCGATAAACTCGAGTAAAGTGATATTCCGCTTCTGGAAGTTGTCATATATACCCTTGTTCAGCAATTCAAACTGGCCCGCGAATCGACCTTCAACCTGTTTTAATACGTCGTCAGCAATATTCACTTTTCGAACAGCGCCGTCCACTTCATTGATAATGGCTCTTTGCTTCGCATTTTCAGCCGTTTTGTAGTAACTGATCTGGCTTTTTGCACCTTTGATATTGCCCTGGTTTTTATTGAAAAGAGGTAAGTCCATCGAAGCATTGACCCCGAAATAGTTGCTTACATAGTTACTTGACTGGTCGTATATGGCTCCCAGCTGGAAGTCTGGAACAGCCAATGCCTTTTGCAACTGAAGGTTCAGTTCGGCTTGTTTGGTAGCCGAGTTAGCCGCTTTTAAATCCGCGCGGGCGGCAAGTGCTTTGTCTTCCAGCGAGGTAAGCGTCGTACTGTCAATTTTATAGTGAAGCAGATCCTCGGGTCGTACCTGTGGGATGACAGGCGTGTTGATTTGCAGAAGATTCCTGATATCTCTTTGATTGTCAGTTATTTCGAATAGAATATCGGCGCGATTGTTGTTCAGTTGAAACAGTAAAGCCTTCAAACGTACCACCTCTTTTAGGGATATGTTATTGCGATTATACTCTTTTTCGAATGCATTGACAGTGGTTTGAAGTGTCGCGATCTGATTGTCAAGCAGGGTGATAGTCTGGTTCAGGAAATAAGATTCGAAAAATATCTGACGAAGTTCGAACTTGAGATTTCTCATCAAATCATAGAACTCGAATTCGCTCATTCGGGATGCCTCCGCAGCGAGCGCAACTCTCTTGTTTCTTTTACCCGCAGTTAGAAACATTTGCTGCAGCGTCACTGCTTTTTGACCCTGCCTTCCAACATCCAGAAAACCTCGCGAAGGATTATAAGCACTGAATTCGATACCAAGATTCGGATTGTCCCACAATTTGGCCTGAGCTTCAGCTGCCTTGCTGACTTCTATCTGGTATTTTTCGGCGAGAAGTGAAAGGTTATTTGCCAGAAAAAGGCTGTCTGCATTTTGAACAGAAAGCCGGAGCGTGTCCTGGGCGTGAAGGCATAAAGAGGTGACTACTAAAAGTCCGGTTATTAGAAATCGCATAATTCTTTTGTTAGAACAGTGCGATATTCGCATCCCGGTATTACAGGAGCCTTAGAATAAGGTTAGAAAAAAATTAGAATGAAGAAATGAGGATTTTGAAGGCTTGTGAGATGTGAGGAGTTCGAATGTTTGGTCAATTTTTTTTCAGCTACTAAGTCGCAAAAAAACCAAGGCTAACGTGATAATTAATAATATTCGTCCTGACTTCGAGCCTTTGTGGCAATCAATAGCCTGATCTATCACGCCCTCTCTTACTGTCGCTAACGAAAAAGGAAATCAGACATGATCAAATTCGACTGTGAACTCACTCCCTTTGCCCAGTGTACTTGATGCCGTGATTTTTCCGTGATGCAGTTCAACAATACGCTGACATATGCTTAACCCTATGCCATATCCGGGCAAATCAGCGCTATGGGTCGCCCTGAAAAACGGATTAAAAATTTGAGCCAAATCACCTTCGCTGATTCCTATTCCATTATCGATGACCTTCACGACACAATGCTGGTCGTTTGTAGATATCAGCAGCCGAGCTGTCGAATCATCAGAATATTTGCACGCATTATCCATCAGATTGGCAAATACCCGAATCAGCAATTCTTCGTTTCCTTCTATCAAAGTATAATTTTCACTTTCCGGAATCGCCTCATAATCAATCGATATACAGTATTCTGGATGGGAAGATATCACTTCCTCCTGCGCCATAAACATTACATCTTCTATACGAACATGCGCGAACTTCATCCGCCCAAAATTCTCATATGAGCGCGCTAGAAAAAGAAGGTTATTGGTAATACTGATCAGTTTTTCGGTATCATAAAATAGGTTATTGAAAACTTCTTCCAGATTTGGGTCCGATTTGATAAAGCGCTGACCAAGTTGTATCTCTGACTTTAATGCCGCCAAAGGCGTTCGGAGCTCATGTGATGCATGAGAAACAAAGCTTTTTTGCTGCTCAAATGCCAGATTCAGACGTCCCAGTACATTGTTGAAATTAATGGCTAGTTGAGCGATTTCGTCTTTCCGGTTTCCTTCGTCCAGTTTTTGAGATAGATTTTGCGCTGTAATCAGAGAAACCTGTTCGTTGATACTCGTGATAGGCCTAAGGGAGTTCCCAGCGAAATAAATGCCCAAACCGACTGTGATGCCGATTCCAACAAAAAGCCCCCAGGCCAGGGTACTCACCAAATTGGTCTGTTTGCTTCTCCCGAATTTGTCATATGCAGATGCTAAAACAACTAACGGTTCTGCGCCTTCCTCATATAATAATCCAATCACTTCGCTATCGCCTTGCACAAGCTCGATTTCCTTCTTGCTTCGAATTTGACTGAGGAGATCCGTATGGTAATTAATCAACTTGTCGTCTACACTCGAATAAACCAGTTCGTTTTTAGTATTGAAAATCAGTACTTTCTCGTCCAGCATTTCGGTGAGGGTATTCTGATCAATCATTTTCAAAAGATCCTTGTCAATACCGTTAACCTTGACCAGCAAACGACATGTTGTCCGGGCTTTACTTTTAAGCCGATCGAAGAATTCCTCCTGCCGGAATCGGGCGGAGATACTATAGATCGCAGCGGAGAAAACAAGCAAAATGATGGCAACCAGCACCGTAAATTGAAGGGCAATACGATCTTTAATTTTCATTTGTTCACTTAGTCAGCGACTTGTTTTATTCTTCCTTCATGATATACCCCATTCCTGGCCGTGTATGTATAAGCTTTACAGGGAAGTCTTTATCAACTTTTTTACGTAAATAATTGATGTATACTTCCACAACGTTGGTGCCTGGGTCAAAGTTGAGATGCCACACATGTTCTGCTAAATCCATTTTGGATACGACTCTTCCTCTGTGTGTCAGGAAATATTCAAGCAAAGCGAATTCTTTTGCTGTAAGCTCAATAGATTTTCCCGCTCTCGTCACCTGCTTTGTACCCAGATCAAGCTCCAGATCTGCAATGCGTAAAGTTTGGCTGGGTGTCTCGGGGTTTAATAGATCTGATACCCTCAATGCCGCATTTATACGAGCCAGTAACTCTCTGAAATCGAATGGTTTAACAATGTAATCGTTAGCTCCTTTCTCCAGTCCCTCCACCTTGTCTTCAATTTCCCCATATGCTGTCAACATGATGATCGGAATAGAAGGCTTATAAATTCTGATCTGCTGACAGACTTCATATCCCCTCATGCCAGGCAAGTTTACATCGAGCAATATCAAATCGAATCTCTTCTCAAGTGCAAGCTGTTTCCCGGTAATACCGTCGTAAGCCACCTCTGCTTCAAAATTTTCGGACGCAAGTCCGCGAAAGATGTTCTGAGCAATCCGGCGGTCATCTTCTACAATCAGTATTTTTTTCATGAGCTTTTGGTTATTAGCGGTGAGGTGTTAGTGTTGAAAGTAAAAAGTTGATGTTCAGCTGTGTAAATTGAAAGAAAATATATTGTAGCAGTAAAAGGTTGTCAGCCAGTGATTTACCCCTAGAAGCTAAAAGCTAAAGAATTGCCAGTGCCTGTTCTAAATCGGCAATGAGGTAATCCGTATCTTCCAGCCCGATATACACTCTTGCAAGGCGGTGTGATGGGTCTTGTGCATCAAAAGCTTCAGGTCCTATTCCTGCTGCCTGGGGCAATATCAGCGATTCATGCCCACCCCAGGAGACCGCAACCAAAAAATGTTGAAGCTGATAAGTAAATTTCTCTATCAATTCATAAGAACCAGCTTTTAGAACAATCGAAAAAAGGCCGCCAGCGCCGCTCATTTGACGTTTGGCCAATTCAAGTTGCGGATAGTCCTCATCATCCGGAAAAATGATGCTCTCAACTTTCGGATGAGTTTTCAGATAAGCTACAATTTTTTTAGTCGAATCGCTAATATGTTTCAGTCGTAGTGGTAGGGTGCGTAAACCTCTCAGAATTAGCCATGCATTGAACGGCGATATACCTGATCCATTGTTCAAAAGTTGCTCATTGAAAATTTTGTTTAGCATCACTTTGGAGCCAGTCAATACGCCGGCTATGGTATCGCTGTGCCCGCCAAGGTATTTGGTAGCCGACTGCAGACAAAGGTCAATCCCCAGAGCATGAGGCCTTTGGTATAGGGGAGTGCAATAGCTATTGTCTACAATGGTAGTAATATTATGCTTTTTCGCCAGGGTTGCCACCGCTTCCAGATCTTGTATTTCAAAAGTCAGGGAATTGGGGGACTCCAGATATATCAAAGTTGTATTCGACTGTATCGCGCTTTCGAAATTCTCGATTTTCGTGCCGTCAATATAGGTAGTCGTCACACCAAATCGGGGAAGCATATTATCGAAAAGCCTTCTTGCCCAGGTATAAGGCCTTTGAACTGACACAATATGATCACCGCTTTTGACAGATGCTAACACCGCACCATATATGGCCGATGCACCGCTGTTTAATACCAAAGCATCTTCAGCATTATCCAGTGCTGCGAGTTTTTTACGCAATATTTCAATCGTCGGATTTCGTCCCCGTGAGTATAAATAGGCAGAGTCTTCGTCGTCAAACGCCTGTTTCAGCGACTTGAAATCGTTGAAAACAAAATTGCTTGTTTGGATAATTGGCGGTGCGACCGCGTTGTAATATAAACTTCTGTCTTCTGCTAACTCGTTTATAATGAACGAAATATCTTGTGTCAGATTTTCCAAAATTGAATATATATGAAGGCTACACTGGATTATTCTTCACTTTTGACTGGTGCCTGGAACACCAAACCTTTCTCTAAGGAGTGAAGTACTGCTTTATTACTGTGTTCAAAATAACAAATTTCAATGCCCAGATTTTCTATTTCTTTCAATGCAGTGCTTGTTGAGGTCTTGACTCTTCGTCTGGTTTTCCGAATATATACCGCTTTGATCCGCTCAGGGTATTCCTGACAGATTTGCGAATATAACTGAGGATCATGCTGCGTATCGTCGCCGAGCAAAATAAATTGCAACTCGGGATAAAAAGAAACGATATTATGGATTTTGCGAAGCTTATGGTCGTGCGTGCCCGAACCAGTGGTAATGAAATCGTCGAGACCTGACTTAATTCGTTTTAATTTCAATATGGCCTTTGGCAAACCATTCAATTGTGCAAAACGGACAATCATATCATATAGATTCCATTCGCTGCTGGAGACATAAAAAAAGATGTTGTTATTTGTATGAGGATGCTGAGTACTGGCGTATGACAAAAGCTGATAATGATTAACCACGTCATCAAACGGCTTCCGCGCCTGCACATTTCTTGATAGCAGTAAAAAAAGCTTTTTGAAGGATTTGCGACTATGTGAAATCAGAAAAGTGTCATCAATATCGGAGATAATTCCATATGAACTTTGATAGGGAATAAAAAATTCTTCCTCTTTAGTTACTTGAATTTGTTTACCATTTATATTGTGTTGAATACTAGATGAGTAGGTATGCCACCCACTTTCTAATTCGGCAGGTAACGGCACCTGAAAGCGGAAATAACCGTCATATTCGCTTTGAGTTTTGAAGGTGGTATTGCCGATATTTAGCGTTACAGTGATATTCGGTATAGTTTTTATAGAAAAAAGCTGAATTATTGTACGAGCATACCTGAAACCCTTACGATTGTATTTATGATCGCCACTCGGATACTTTTCAACCACATGACCAAAAACCACCAACTCTGTTTTATTCGCATAACCCCTGTATAATTTCAAATCGCAACCCGCCATAACGTCTCTTTATACTTCCCAATAAACACCCCAATTTATATAATATGTCAGCAGAAAGAAAGATTTTGTTAGTTGTTAACCCGATTTCGGGCGGTATTGAGAAGGAATTGATTTTAGAGACGGCGATTGAAATATCTAAAAATGACGGTTTTGATTTAAGAATTCACTACACGGACGGTGAAAATGATATTGAAGATATTCGGGCTTTGGTTGAGAATGTAAAGCCTGAACGGGTGATTGCAGCGGGAGGTGACGGCACCATTACGATGATCGCTGAGGCTATTCGGGGTTTAGATACGATTTTAGGTATTGTACCGGCCGGATCCGCAAATGGGCTTTCAGTGGACTTCGGCATACCTTCGTCCTTGCCCGAAGCGTTTGCGATTGCTATGGGAGAAAATAGTCAATTGATTGACGCCGTGTCTATTAATGATGAAATTAGTCTTCATCTTAGCGACATAGGGCTAAATGCCTTATTGATAAAAAATTACGAGAGCGGCGAGGGTAGGGGCAAGATTGGATATATGCGTGAGGTAATGAAAACGTTGAGCGAGCACCAAAACTTTGATGTGCGCATCACCACTTCAGAGGGTATTATAGAATCTAATGTACTCATCGTCATTATCGCCAATGCCCGAAAGTACGGAACGGGCGTAAGCATCAACCCAAATGGTAATATGTCGGATGGCTTTTTTGAACTGGTGATTGCTACAAAGCTGGATTTTATCGAAACAGCAAAGGTGCTGACAGGCGTAACGGATTATAACCCGGAAATCATGCAGGTGATATCGGTTAAAAGTGCGTTGATAGAATGCCTCGACAGGGACGTACACTTCCAGATTGATGGAGAGTACAAGGGAGAGTTGGGTTCTTTTCAGGTCAATATCATCCCGGAGTTCGTCCGGGTTGCTGTGCCTGCGCTAGCTTGATATTTCTTGTTCGGTAGTATTTTCGTTCTGATCGACAGTAATATTCGTTGAGTCAAGGGTTGTCGTGATATGGTCAGGGGTGCTAAGTCATTTAATTAGAAAAGTGGCGACCATCTTACGGAAAAAGATGGCGTTCGATATTCACCCAGGCAAATTATGATGTTTGAGTATAAGTATAAGATTATCAAAATGTCTTTGCTCTTAAAAGCTAAAAGCTAAAAGCTAAAAGCTAAAAGCTAAAAGCTAAAAGCTAAAAGCTAAAAGCTAAAAGCTAAAAGCTAAAAGCTAACCGTGAGACGGACCGAAGCTAAAACATTAACTGCCGACAAGTAATGAAAAAGATCTACATCGCCATTTTTTCACTTTTCATTTCTCATTCCATCACATTTGGCCAAAAACCGGAGCTGTGTCAGGGCGCTTATTTTACCGAAGCGCAGGGCAAGGAATTTTTGGACACCCATACATATGAGACAAAGGAGGCTTGGTCAACACGATCTGCGGAGATTAAAAAGCAAATTCTGGCGGGGATGGATTTGGAGACAATGCCGCCGAAATCCAACTCTAAACCAGTGATATGGGGCAAAATGGAGATGGACGGATATACTATCGAAAAGGTATATTTTGAAAGTATGCCAGGGATATATGTTACCGGTAATTTATATAAACCCACCAAAAAGCTAACATCTTACGCAGGGATCTTATGTCCGCACGGACACGGAGAAAACCCGCATGGAAGATTCCGCGAACAAACACAAAAACGCTGTGCAACACTTGCCCGTATGGGAGCAGTTGTATTCGTGTGGGATATGGTGGGTCAGGGCGACTCGCGGCAATGCGATCATACCATGGCGAAAGCACTTAAGTTGCAGACTATCAATGCGATTCGATCACTTGATTTTATTTCAAGTTTGCCCAATATCGATCTGAATCGTATAGCCGTTACCGGAGAATCGGGCGGTGGTACTCAAACCTTTTTATTAACTGCACTTGATCAGCGTGTTAAAGTCGCGGTTCCTGCGGTGATGGTTTCTGCGTATTTCTTCGGCGGATGTGTTTGTGAGAGTGGACTTCCGATTCATAAAAAAGGAGCATATCAAACCAATAATGTACAAATTGCTGCAATTGCTGCCCCACGACCTATGTTACTAATATCAGACGGTGGCGATTGGACTAAAAATACGCCTGAAGTGGAGTATCCGTATATCAAAGGTATATACAAGCTTTACGGCAAGGCTGAGAATGTCGAAAATGTACATTTACCTGACGAAAAGCATGATTATGGACCAAGCAAGCGCAAGGCTATGTATGTCTTCATGGCGAAAAAATTGGGTTTGGATTTAAGGGCTGTGTCTGATTCGAAAGGCGAAATTGACGAAAATCCTGCCAAAGTTTTGGAAGTTAAGCAATTGGAAGTTTTTGACGCTGCGCATCAGCGACCGGCAAACGCTGTTATTGGAGACGAGGCTGTACTTGGTCTTTTATAGTATTCACACACAGCCTGGTTTCGAATGATTATTTTGATTGTTTGTCTTGCCATTATTTTCATCGTTCTGAGCTCGACCGTTCTGAAGCTTCATCCTTTGGTTGGCTTGTTGCTGGCAGCGATAGGTGTCGGAATAGCCGCAGGAATGCCTGTAGACAAACTGGCAGAGACGATAGGGAAGGGGTTTGGCGAATTGATGGCCAAAATAGGCTTGATGGTTATTTTGGGCTGTGTTATTGGTTCGATATTGGATCAGTCGGGTGCGGCTATTAAAGTGGCAGATGTGATATTGAAACTTTTTGGAGCGAAAAGACCGGCTTTGGGAATGGCTGTAATTGGTGCTATTGTCGGTATACCTGTTTTTTGTGATTCCGGCTTCATTATCCTTCATAATCTCAATAAAATTGTTGCCAAAAGAACTGGTAAACCACTGGCAACCATTGCGCTGGCACTTTCCGGAGGATTATTCGCGACTCACACACTCGTTCCGCCGACCCCCGGACCGGTTTCTGCAGCAGGAAATTTGGGAATCGGCCATTCGATGGGTTTGGTAATTATTATAGGATTGGTCGTGTCAATCCCCAGTTTGTTTTTAGCGTCGTGGTTTGCAAATAAATATGGAGGTCAGATCAAAATTGAAGAAGAAGCACACGTACAAACTGACGATTTGGAAAGAGGCTTGCCTAATGCGTGGAAGGCGTTTATGCCTATTGTATTGCCCATCTTACTGATCACACTGGCGTCCGTTGCTCATATCATGGAGTTTCCTGCCGAAGTTGTTAAATGGATGACATTGTTGGGAAGTCCTTTGATTTCTTTTCTGCTGGCTATATTCTTCAGTTACAGTCTGTTTCCAACAGACAGTTTAAACAAGATGATAGGTTGCTTTAAAGACGGAATCAATCACTGCGGCACAACGCTGGTGCTGGTTGGAGCAGGAGGTGCTTTCGGAGCAATTTTGAAAGAAACTGAATTGAAGCATTTGGTAAGTGAATGGCTAACCACCAACCAACTATCGGGGGTTTCCTTATTGCTAATCGCTTTTTTGGTCGCGGCTTTTTTCAAAACTGCCCAGGGTTCTACTACTTCGGCGATGGTTCTGACGACGAGTATATTAGCCCCATTGCTGCCATCGATGGGTTTTGTCACCGGCACTCAAATAACATTAGTCGTGATGGCGGTGGGGAGCGGTGCGATGGTCGTTTCTCATTCCAATGATGCATGGTTTTGGGTCGTTTCACAATTTACCGGCATTCCCCCGCAGGATGCCTACAAATCCCATACAATACTGACTGGTTTACAAGGACTGGTAAGTATCATGACGACGATAGCGTTATATTTTGTGCTGGTGTGAATTATGGGGAACTGAACATTCCTTCGGCAAGACCAATATCTTTTTAACAATAACCTGCCCCTCAGTTTCAAACTGCATATTATATATTCCTGCCGAAAGATTCCTGGTATCGAAACGATGCTCATTTTTTCCTTTTTGAACTTCGATTGGAAATGTTTGGACCAGACGCCCAGATTGATTCAGCAGGGTTAAGTAAGATCTTTGGATCGTTTCTTTTTTTGTACATGAATACACTTGTGAAAGAATCAGAATTTCCGGTCAACTCACATGCGATGTACCAATTTACCTGAGAATCGCGATCAATATAAGGCCGGTACCCGGAAACCGGATCCAGAAATTGAGGTGAAAAGAGGCGATTCTCAAAATCGATCAAATGGTTTTTTATATAGTCGATTTGCGCCTGATTGATATCCTCCTCGTCGGATATTTGATGGCGATGCGATTGGCTTGCGGTGTTTGAAAATTGATATCTTCTTCCTCTCGGTAGGATTCGGTCTGGATAAGAGACCCTGCTGTAGCTTAGGCCAACCCGATTACTTATTTCGAATGCGAGCGAGTTTCTGATTAGGGTATTCTCCCTATAATTGGCCAGCAACACCCATTTCTTCTCCTTGGAGGGCATCCCCAGCAGGTTGGTTTTGGAGTCGAGTTTAATACGGTAAGGCTTTTTTGGGAAAAACCAGGTGGAGTTTCCGCGACCGCGAATTTCGATCGGACCTGAATATTTTCCGAGGGTACTTTCCGGGGCAATAACTGTAAGCGTTCCAGGAACGTAAACGTCTTTGCTGTCAATTTGCGCACCTGCGTCGGTAGTAATATAAATCGTAGGGATATCCGTCAACTGCATGAGTTGAGCCGTTGATATTTCAGCTACTAGTATAAGGGCGATCGTAATTATTGAAAGAAAAGTTTTCTCTCATGTCGCTGAAGTTTGGCCCATGCAGTTTTCATATCAGTTTTGCACGATGTTGGTAGAGGGGGAATTATACAATTACAAATAATATACCAATAAATTATTGAATTTCGGAGCTTGTCTTATTAATGGGTAAAAAGAAAAGGATGGCGTTTGCACACCATCCTTTCATATAGATACTCGAATTTCTTGCTTTTCTTAAAGGCCTAAGTCTGCCAATACCTCAGAAACTTTAGCAGCAGCTTCTTTGAATTCAATTGCGGAGAAAACTTTCAAGCCAGATTCGTTAATGATTCTTGCACCTTCTTCGGCGTTTGTACCTTGTAGACGAACGATAATCGGAACAGGAATTTCTCCAATGGCTTTGTATGCTTCCACAACACCAGCCGCAACACGGTCGCAACGAACGATACCACCGAAGATATTGATCAGGATCGCTTTTACGTTCGGATCTTTAAGAATAATACGGAAACCTGCTTCAACGGTACGAGCATTCGCGCCACCCCCAACATCCAGGAAGTTGGCGGGCTCACCACCAGAAAGCTTAATAAGGTCCATTGTAGCCATCGCAAGACCAGCACCGTTCACCATACATCCTACGTTACCATCCAGTTTTACGTAGTTCAGGTTATTTGCACCGGCTTCAACTTCCAAAGGATCTTCTTCGTTGGTATCACGCATTTCCGCAAGGTTCGGATGACGATATAATGCATTGTCGTCCAAATCGACTTTTGCATCGACAGCCAAAATTTTATTATCAGATGTTTTTAAAACCGGATTGATTTCAAACATCGAAGAGTCACTTTCTACATATGCCTTGTAAAGTGAGCCAATGAATTTTACCATTTCTTTGAAAGCATCGCCTTCCAATCCAAGAGCAAAAGCCACTTTACGAGCCTGAAATGGTTGAAGACCTACTTTAGGATCAATCCATTCCTTCATGATCTTCTCCGGAGTATGCTCTGCAACTTCTTCTATATCCATACCGCCTTCGGTGCTGGCCATGATCACGTTACAGTTTCTTGCACGGTCCAAGAGAATGGATATATAATATTCTTTCGGCTCCGACGGCCCTGGATAATATACATCCTCGGCAATCAACACTTTGTTTACACGTTTTCCTTCAGGGCCAGTCTGATGTGTTACCAGAACTTTGCCAAGAATGTTTTTTGAAATAGTACGAACATCCTCGATTGATTTTGCAAGCGCAACACCACGCTGCTCAGTTCCAACGATCTGACCTTTTCCGCGTCCGCCGGCGTGAATCTGAGATTTAACCACATACCACTTAGTACCAGTTTGTTGGCTAAGCTCACGCGCCATTTCAACCGCCTTATCGGGAGTATCCGCTACGAGTCCTTCCTGGATCCGCACGCCATATTTTTTAAGAACGCTTTTGCCTTGATATTCGTGAATATTCATGAGTGTAAAAGTAAATTGGTATTTTCATGGCAAATTAAGGAATTAATCAAAACGGGGATACTTTTTTGCCCAATTATCTTTTCGATTCATGAAATTACTACGTGCCAGTGGCATCACACGAAACTACGGTTCATTGCAGGTTTTAAAGGGAATTGACTTTGAAGCGGAGGAAGCGGAAGTCGTTGCTATCGTCGGGCCATCGGGTGCAGGGAAGAGTACCTTTCTTCAGATATTGGGGACACTCGACAAACCGGATGGGGGAGACGTTTGGATTCAGGATACGAATCTTTCGAAAATAAAGGATAAAGAGCTCGCCAAGTTCAGGAATGAAAAGATCGGCTTCGTTTTTCAGTTTCATAATTTGCTTGCCGAGTTCACTGCACTCGAAAATGTCTGCATGCCGGGATACATTCAAAAGACAGCGAATGAAAAGGAAATTATAAAAAGGGGAACAGAACTTTTGGAATTATTAGGGCTCTCCGACAGGATTAAACATCTTCCGTCCCAGTTGTCAGGGGGTGAGCAGCAACGTGTGGCAGTTGCGCGTGCGTTACTGAACAAACCGTCGATAATATTAGCAGATGAACCCAGTGGAAATCTGGATTCTCAGAATGCACTTGATTTACATAAACTGTTTTTTAAACTCCGGGACGACTTCGGACATACATTTATCATTGTTACTCATAATGAAGAGCTCGCAGAGATGGCAGACCGGCGATTGGTTATGCAGGATGGGAGAATAATTTAATGACTGAAAAAAATAATTTAATTTTTTTTTACAATTCATGTGACTGTCTAGATACATCACCGTCATAATGGCGAAGTTTTTCATAACGTTGAGTAAAGTAGATAGCCGTCTGGATTTTCCGGACGGTTATTTTTTTGTCATCAGTTCATAATTTCCATTTTTTTAGAGATCTATCAAAGCCAAATCCTTTAACAGCTTAAATTATTTTCCTTTTACGATCTCATATTAATTGGATATAGTTTTTTAGCTGATAAGTTGATATGAAATGCCAGCTTCAACGAAAATGCCCTTCTGATGTGGTATTGCGCGCATTATCAATATATTAAGCAATCTGCATCTTCTCAATATCATCATTTTGTCAGACTTCAGGATGATTATACGTGCATTTTTTGCGCATTGGCATGTTTCCCTGCTGATCGTAGAGCATTGGTGAATTTGTATATGAAGCCGCGAAGTTATTAAGTTGATAGAATGGCTATGGGATTTCAGTTACCGAAATATATTCAGCCAATTAATACGCGATTGAAAACTTGTGGAAGTGACTTGTACTACCCACTATTGTAGAATTTGTAAGTATAAATGTATCAGAAAGTGAAGATTCCAATTTAAATAAACTCGTAAATATGGATTGTTTTTCGATAGAATCTAGCTTAAAAAATATGTGTAGA